>NZ_JAULUC010000102.1:0-201 GCF_052851275.1 Burkholderia sp. SR8 | reverse complement strand
GAAGCGGGCGCAACGGTCAACATCGACACGAACGGCGATGGCACGCCGGACGCCTCCGTAACGGCGGACCCGAGCGGAGCGTGGACGTACACGCCGTCGACCCCGTTGCCGGCCGGCACGGTGATTGGTGTGACGGCTACGGACGCGGCAGGCAATACGAGCCCCTCTGCCTCGGTAACGGTGGCGGGCGATACGACAGCA
>NZ_JAULUC010000101.1:0-206 GCF_052851275.1 Burkholderia sp. SR8 | reverse complement strand
CCCGCGGCGCCGATCGTTGTCAGTGTGACGGACGACGTGGGTTCGATCGCCGGCTTGCTGACGACTGGCGCAACGACGGACGACACGACGCCGACACTTGCCGGCACAGCAGAAGCGGGCAGCACCGTGAGCATCTACGACGGCACGACACTGCTGGGCACGACGACGGCCGACCCGACCGGCAACTGGACCTTCACGCCGACTAC
>NZ_JAULUC010000100.1:0-206 GCF_052851275.1 Burkholderia sp. SR8 | reverse complement strand
GGGGTTGTTGTGCTGACTTCGCAGCACAACCAATCTTGGAAGAAGCAGTAATTTTGGGTTGTGTGTATCACACACGAGAATCCAACTTGTCTCATCTTGCTACGCAGGTCACCGGCACTTCAACCGGCGCGCCGCATCGATCAGCTTCGCTGCTCGATGCTCTGCGTGGGATGCTCGTAAGTGCTGAAGCACTAACGATCATCGAC
>NZ_JAULUC010000099.1:0-234 GCF_052851275.1 Burkholderia sp. SR8 | reverse complement strand
GCCACACCACGCTCCACGAACTGACGGCGAGCAGCGGCGGAATCGCCAGCGGCGTCGCGAACAGCCCGAGATAGACGATCGTGTTTGCCATCCCGAGCGCGGTGCCCGCATGGTTCGCGCCCGCGAGCGTCGCGAGTTCGGTGTACGCGACGCCGTGCCAGGCCGACACGCAGATGCCGGCGAACACGAGAATCGCGACGATCGCGGCGAGCGGCACATGCGGGCTGCCGGCGG
>NZ_JAULUC010000098.1:0-379 GCF_052851275.1 Burkholderia sp. SR8 | reverse complement strand
CGCCGCCGCGGATGTACGGTGCGCCCTGGAACGCGATCTCGCCGCGCTGGATGCCTTCGAGGCCCATCATCACGCGCAGCAACGAGCTCTTGCCGCTGCCGCTCGGGCCGATGATCACGAGCCGGTCGTCCGCGCGCATGTCGAGGCTCATGCCGTCCATCACGACGAGATTCGGACCGTACGCCTTGTGCACGTCGCGCAGCCGCACGAAATCGCCGTCGGGCGCGGTGGCCGCGAAGCGCGTGGTCGAAAGGGGATGCATGGCCGACCTGACGGCCGTCGTTTGAGGCGACAACATGACAGTCTCTCCTGCGGCGCCCAGGCTCGGCGCGCAAAGTGCGAATCGGAAGATCGAGGCCCACCCGTCGATGCTGCGGCG
>NZ_JAULUC010000097.1:0-388 GCF_052851275.1 Burkholderia sp. SR8 | reverse complement strand
GTCAGTCCTGTCGCGAAGGAACGGTTTGCGTTCGATCCGGCGAGCAACATCATCGATCCGGTGCGGACGGCGGAGACGCCTGCGTCGCGTCCGAGCCCGGTGCGGCCGGAAAGCACGTTGCCGGTCGAGGTGCCGAAGGTGCTCGGGAACCTGCTGAAGGCGTATGCGGGGATGCACTTCGAGTACGACGCGCGTGGGAATCTGGTACGCAAGCGTACGCCGGCGGGTGAGCAGGAATACCAGTGGGACGAATTCAATCGCTTGCTGTCCGCGCGGGTTGTCGAGACGTCGCGGCAGAGTCACGCGCGGTATTTCTATGATGCGTTCGGTCGACGGATCGCGAAGGAGGTGAACGGCGAGCGGACGGTGTTCGGATGGGATGGTGACG
>NZ_JAULUC010000096.1:0-395 GCF_052851275.1 Burkholderia sp. SR8 | reverse complement strand
GCGGAACCTGTCCGCATTTTTGTGGGCGAGGCGGTTGAACAACGTGTTACCCACGCGCCTGCATAAATCGCTCGCCGAACAGGATAGCAAACTGGTTCATCGCTGATTTCCAGTCGAATGCGGACCGCACGGTCTTGGCCAGTACATTGCGCAGCGCCAGCCAGAGCAGCTTGATGGCCGCCTCGTCGTTCGGGAAGTGACCACGGGTCTTGATGATCTTGCGCAGTTGCATGTTCAGACTCTCGATGGCGTTTGTCGTATAAACGACCCGTCGAATCTCCGGCGGAAACACGTAGAACGGCACGACGTGCTCCCACGCGCGTTGCCACGACTGCACGATCGTCGGGTACTTCGCGCCCCAAGGCCCGTCGGCGAAGTCTTGCAGCGCCTGCCGT
>NZ_JAULUC010000095.1:0-400 GCF_052851275.1 Burkholderia sp. SR8 | reverse complement strand
GCGACGGCCTTTTCACGCTCGGGCGTGTCGTTCAGCGCGAGCGACAGGTCCCACTTGTCCGATTGCAGGCCGGCCACGATGTTGTCCCAGCTCGTGTCCACGAATTCCACTTTCACCTTCAGCACGTTCTGCCCGAAATCGCGGCACAGATCCGAGAAGAAGCCGCTGTAGGCGCCCGTTTTCGGGTCGCGCATCACGTACGGCGGTGCGACCGCGGCGCCGCAGCGCAGGACGCCGGCCTTCTTCACGGCGGCCCATGCATCGGGCCCTGCGGCGTACGACGGCGCGGTCGCGACGAGCGCGGCCGCCGCGACGGTGCATGCGGCGATTTGACGGGTGAAACGAGACAGTCGATTCATGGTGACCTCACTTTGAGATGGGTAAACCCGTATGCCTGCTG
>NZ_JAULUC010000094.1:0-425 GCF_052851275.1 Burkholderia sp. SR8 | reverse complement strand
GTGAAGTCGAAATGCAGATGGAGCAGGCGCTGCCCTTCGCCGAGCAGCCGTTCGTAGTAGCCGACGAAATACGGGTTGTTCGCCGCGTGCGCGATCGCCATGTGCAGCGCCTTGTTGGTCTCCGACATCGCCTGGAAGTCGCCGCTCTCGACGGCTTCCATGTAGACGTCATCGGCCTTGCGGATCTTCGCGAGGTCGGCTTCGGAGCGCTGCGTGGCCGCGAGTCGCGTGACCGCGCGCTGGATCAGGTCGAGCGCCGAGATGTATTTCGGGAATTCCTCGATCTCGAACGGCGTGACGAGCGTCGTGCGGTTCGGCAGGATCGTGACGAGCCCTTCGCTGCTCAGCCGCGCGATGGCGTCGCGCACCGGCGAGCGCGACAGCCCGAACTGCGCGGCCAGCGAGATTTCGTCGAGCTGCACGCC
>NZ_JAULUC010000093.1:0-460 GCF_052851275.1 Burkholderia sp. SR8 | reverse complement strand
CGCTGTCGTATCACCCGTCACCGTTACCGAGGCAGAGGGGCTCGTATTACCCGCCGCGTCCGTAGCCGTCACGCCAATCACCGTGCCGGCCGGCAGCGGGGTCGACGGCGTGTACGTCCACGCTCCGCTCGGGTCCGCCGTCACGGTGGCGTCCGGCGTGCCATCGCCGTTCGTGTCGATGTTGACCGTTGCACCCGCTTCCGCTGTGCCAGACAGCGACGTACCGTCCGTCGCATTCACCGTCGGCAATGCCGGAGCAGTCGTGTCGACCGTCAGGTCGAATGCCGCGCTCGGGGCGCTCACATCGCCCGCCGTGTCGGTTGCGGTGACCGTGATCGAATGCGCACCTTCGCCCAATCCAGTAGTCGGCGTGAAAGTCCAGTTACCGGTCGGGTCGGCCGTCGTCGTGCCGAGCAGGGTCGTGCCGTCGTAGATGCTGACCGTGCTGCCCGCTTCTGCC
>NZ_JAULUC010000092.1:0-468 GCF_052851275.1 Burkholderia sp. SR8 | reverse complement strand
GTGCCGGCAAGCGTCGGCGTCGTGTCGTCCGTCGTTGCGCCAGTCGTCAGCAAGCCGATGATCGAACCCACGTCGTCCGTCACACTGACAACGATCGGCGCCGCGGGTGCTGTCGTATCGCCCGCCACCGTTACCGAGGCAGAGGGGCTCGTATTACCCGCTGCATCGGTTGCCGTCACGCCAATCACCGTGCCGGTCGGCAGCGGGGTCGACGGCGTGTACGTCCACGCTCCGCTCGGATCTGCCGTCACAGTTGCGTCCGGCGTACCGTCGCCGTTCGTGTCGATGTTGACCGTTGCACCCGCTTCAGCCGTGCCCGACAACGACGTGCCGTCTGTCGCATTCACCGTCGGCAATGCCGGAGCAGTCGTATCGACCGTCAGATCGAATGCCGTGCTCGGGGTGCTCACATTGCCCGCCGTGTCGGTTGCGGTGACCGTCAGGCTGTGTGCGCCTTCGCCCAGTGCG
>NZ_JAULUC010000091.1:0-490 GCF_052851275.1 Burkholderia sp. SR8 | reverse complement strand
GCGCGCTCGCGATGCTCGGCGCGGCCCCCGCGCCCGTTCTTGCAGACGAATCACCGAAGGCTTTGAAAGGAAAAACACCCATGTTTGCTTATGTCGGATCGCGCACCACGCGCGAACGAAATGCCCGCGGCGACGGGATCGGCGTGTACCGCGTCGACACCGGGACGGGCGCGCTCGAGCGCGTGCAGCTCGTGAAGGACCTGGTGAATCCGTCGTTCCTCGCGCTGAGCGCGAACGGCGAGCATCTGTACACGGTGCATGGCGACCTGAGCGACATCAGCGCTTTCAAGGTCGACAAGACGACCGGCACGCTCACGTTCCTGAATCGCCAGAGCACGCAGGGCAAGAATCCAGTGCATCTGGCGATCGACCCGACCGGCCGCTACGTGATCGTGTCGAACCACATCGGCGCGAGCCTCGCGGTGCTGCCGATCGCGGCCGACGGGACGCTGCAGCCGCTCACGCAGCTCGTGACGCTCGACGGCCCGAT
>NZ_JAULUC010000090.1:0-496 GCF_052851275.1 Burkholderia sp. SR8 | reverse complement strand
ATTCTCGGCGCCGGCGACCGACTACAACGTTTCGTTCGTCTACAACAAGAACAACCCGAAGATCGCGAAGAACCTGCGCTCGCTCGCCGACATCGACAAGCCGAACATCACGGTCGCGGTGATGTCCGGCACGTCGCAGGACAAGGCGATTTCGGCCGAACTGAAACAGGCGCGGATCATGCGGCTGCCCGGCAACGACGAGACGCGCCTGTCGTTGATCTCGAAGCGCGCCGACCTGCTCGCCGACGCGAACATCACCAACATGCTGCTGACCGAAGCGCACCCGGACTGGGCCGCCAGCTTCAATCCCGCGCCGCCGCTCGCCCAGCAGGAAGTGGCGTTCGGGCTGCGCAAGGACACGCCGAAGGCCGACCTCGACGTGCTCAACGACTACCTCGCGCAGCAGGTCAGGTCCGGCGCGGTGAACCGCCTGATCAAGACGTCCGTGCAGGCCATGCTGACGCCCGGCAAGTAAGCCGCGCCGCACCGGCGGGCC
>NZ_JAULUC010000089.1:0-496 GCF_052851275.1 Burkholderia sp. SR8 | reverse complement strand
AGCCCGCCGGTGCGGCGCGGCTTACTTGCCGGGCGTCAGCATGGCCTGCACGGACGTCTTGATCAGGCGGTTCACCGCGCCGGACCGGACCTGCTGCGCGAGGTAGTCGTTGAGCACGTCGAGGTCGGCCTTCGGCGTGTCCTTGCGCAGCCCGAACGCCACTTCCTGCTGGGCGAGCGGCGGCGCGGGATTGAAGCTGGCCGCCCAGTCGGGGTGCGCTTCGGTCAGCAGCATGTTGGTGATGTTCGCGTCGGCGAGCAGGTCGGCGCGCTTCGAGATCAGCGACAGGCGCGTCTCGTCGTTGCCGGGCAGCCGCATGATCCGCGCCTGTTTCAGTTCGGCCGAAATCGCCTTGTCCTGCGACGTGCCGGACATCACCGCGACCGTGACGTTCGGCTTGTCGATGTCGACGAGCGAGCGCAGGTTCTTCGCAATCTTCGGGTTGTTCTTGTTGTAGACGAACGAGACGTTGTAGTCGGTCGCCGGCGCCGAGAAC
>NZ_JAULUC010000088.1:0-516 GCF_052851275.1 Burkholderia sp. SR8 | reverse complement strand
CGCCTCGATCAACCGTCCGACCGGATCGTATCGATAGTCGGTCCCGCCCTTGCGGCTGTCCTCGATTCGCGACAACTGCCCCACCGCGTCATAGCGATACCGCCGCTCGGCGAGCGGCGCGGGTGACGTCGACCGCTGGATCGTCTGTTGCAACACGCGCCCGGCTGGATCGTAGTGCGTGCGCTGCCCGACCTTGCTCGACAGCACGCGCACCGTCTCACGATGAAGATCGTCGCGCTCGAACTGCACGCGCTCCTCGCCGTCGAGCAGCATTCCGTGCACATGCCCGGAGCCATACATCAACCAGTCGACCACATGCCCGTCCGGCCGCACGGTACGCCGTCGATTGCCGAGTTCGTCGTATTCGTGATGCCACACGTAGCTGCGCCGGTCGCCGAACAAATCGTACGCGTGATGTTCACGTACGAGATTGCCAACCGGATCGAAGAAGAACTGCACGCGGCTGTATCGATTCACCGCGTCGATCAATCTGCCGCTCCGATCGTAGGCAAACCG
>NZ_JAULUC010000087.1:0-613 GCF_052851275.1 Burkholderia sp. SR8 | reverse complement strand
CAACCATGGCAAGCGAACCGATTCGCGACCCCGCGAACGACCACCTGCTCACCCCGCAGAACGCCGCATTCATCGTCATCGATTACCAGCCGGTCCAGGTGAACTCCATCGCGTCGATGGACCGCCAGCTGCTGATCAACAACATCGTCGGCGCATCGAAGGCCGCGGTGGCATACGGCCTGCCGATCGTCCATTCGACCGTCAACGTGAAGACCGGCCTGAACAAGCCGCCGATCCCGCAACTGCGCGCCGCGCTCGAAGGCTATCCGACCTACGACCGCACCAGCATCAACTCGTGGGAAGACGTCGAGTTCCGCAAGGCCGTCGAGGTCACCGGCCGCAAGAAGCTGATCATGACCGCGCTGTGGACCGAGGCGTGCCTGACCTTCCCGGCGCTCGACGCGCTGAAGGCCGGCTACGAAGTGTATGTGGTCGTCGACGCGGTCGGCGGCACGTCGGTCGCCGCGCACGAAGCCGCGCTGCGCCGCATCGAGCAGGCCGGCGGCCAGATGATCAGCGTCGCGCAGCTGTTCTGCGAGCTGCAGCGCGACTGGGCGCGCAGCGCGACCGTGCCCGCGTTCATGAACCTGTTCATCGAAACCGGCGGCACCGC
>NZ_JAULUC010000086.1:0-615 GCF_052851275.1 Burkholderia sp. SR8 | reverse complement strand
GCGCTGCACGGTGCCCGTGCGGATCGTGCGCGCCGACGGACGCATCGAGCCCGTCAGCGCGACGGCCGCGGTCGAGACCCGCCTCGAATGCGAGCTGCTGCGCTCGGGCGGCGTCATCCCGCTGATATTGCAGAAGAACCTGGCGATGCAGGAGGCTTGAGACCGAAGCCGCCCGCGACGCCCCGAATGCTCACGCTCATGATCGACCGCTCCATCGCGACCCAGATTGTCGAACTGATCAAGACGGAAGGACTCGACGTCGGCACGCACCTGCCCGCGCAGATGCTCGCCGACCGGCTGCGCGTGTCGCGCTCGCCCGTCAACGAGGCGCTCGCGCTGCTGCACGAAAAAGGCATCCTGACGCGCGAGCGCAATCGCGGCTTCTTCGTCGCAAAGCCGGTGATCGAGCCGCTGTCGGACGTCGTCGACGAACTCGGACTCGGCGAGGCCGACGTGATCACGAGCGTATATTTCCGCATCGCGGACGACCGCCTGAAGGGCGAACTGCCGGACGAGTTTTCCGAGCAACTGATCCGCCACCGCTACGGGCTGACGAACGCGCAGCTCACGGCCGTGCTCGGACGCATCGCACAGGAAGGCTGGGCCGAGCGCAAA
>NZ_JAULUC010000085.1:0-615 GCF_052851275.1 Burkholderia sp. SR8 | reverse complement strand
CCGCTGCACGGTGCCCGTGCGGATCGTGCGCGCCGACGGATGCATCGAGCCCGTCAGCGCGACGGCCGCGGTCGAGACCCGTCTCGAATGCGAGTTGCTGCGCTCGGGCGGCGTCATCCCGCTGATATTGCAGAAGAACCTGGCGATGCAGGAGGCTTGAGACCGAAGCCGCCCGCGACGCCCCGAATGCTCACGCTCATGACCGACCGCTCCATCGCGACCCAGATTGTCGAACTCATCAAGACGGAAGGACTCGACGTCGGCACGCACCTGCCCGCCCAGATGCTCGCCGACCGGCTGCGCGTGTCGCGCTCGCCCGTCAACGAGGCGCTCGCGCTGCTGCACGAAAAAGGCATCCTGACGCGCGAGCGCAATCGCGGCTTCTTCGTCGCGAAGCCGGTGATCGAGCCGCTGTCGGACGTCGTCGACGAACTCGGGCTCGGCGAGGCCGACGTGATCACGAGCGTATATTTCCGCATCGCGGACGATCGCCTGAAGGGCGAACTGCCGGACGAGTTTTCCGAGCAACTGATCCGCCACCGCTACGGGCTGACGAACGCGCAGCTCACGGCCGTGCTCGGACGCATCGCGCAGGAAGGCTGGGCCGAGCGCAAG
>NZ_JAULUC010000084.1:0-636 GCF_052851275.1 Burkholderia sp. SR8 | reverse complement strand
GTCTTCGCGTCCGGCATCGGATAGATCAACGAACCGGTCGGCTTGATCGTCGGATCAAGTGCCGTGGCCGGATCGGCAATCACGCCGTCGCCTTTTTTGCGCTGCTCCCCGAAGTACCCGCCCATGCCCTGTGGCACATTCTGCGGACCCGTGACGGTTCGCCCGATGGAAACCTGATTGTTCTCCACCTCGATTTTGCCAGCACCGGTCGCAGTTGCCACATTCTGGCCCGACACGGCCGCGACGCCAGCAACCAGGCTGGCCACCAGATTGTCGCGCGCTTCGCGCTCCGATGCCGACAGGTTCGCCGACGGCGCGAGCAAACTCCCGAGCACGGAGCTGGTCGCCGCGCCCATCGCACCCGCACCACAGCTCTGACTGCCGGCAGCCGCGCCAGCACATCCCACAATCGCATGAAGTGCCGCACGCGCTTCTTCGCTGCCGAGGTTGTCGGCAATCTGCTTCACCTGATTCGTGCCCAGCTCTTGCAAGTAAGCCACCGTCGCGTTCTGAGCGAACTGCCCAAGGCCACCCGTCACATTGCCGCCTGCGGCCACCGACAGGGCCGTAAGCACTTGTCGATACGTGCCGCTCGGCCCCCAGTTGGCGTTCAGTTCGTCGGCGCGCTGCTGGGCG
>NZ_JAULUC010000083.1:0-638 GCF_052851275.1 Burkholderia sp. SR8 | reverse complement strand
ACGTTCTGGCCGACGAACATCAGGTCGGCGATCCCGACCGACGAAATGAGCGCGCTCTCCTTGAACAGGCTCACGACGTTCGACAGCAACGGCGGAATCGCGCGCAGCAGCGCCTGCGGAAAGATCACGTAGACGATCTTCACGTGCGGCGACAGGCTCAGCGCGATGCACGCGTCGTGCTGCTCGCCGGCGATCGACTTCAGCGAGCCGCGAAACGTCTCGCTCGTGATCGCGGCCATGTACAGCGTCAGCGAGATCAGCACCGACAGGTACGGCGGAATCGGCAGCCGCAGCACGACCGGGAAGCAGAAGAACACCCAGAACAGCTGGATCAGCAGCGGCGTGCCGCGGAAGAATTCGACGAACGCGGTGACCGGCGCGCGCAGCCAGCGGGACGTCGACATCCGCAGCAGGCTCAGCACGAAGCCGAGCAGGCTGCCGACGAGCGCGCACGTCGCGGTGAACGCCAGCGTCAGCCCGAGGCCTTTCGCGAGCACGAGCCAGTACGGCCAGACGACGGAAAAATCGAGGTTCACGGCGGGCTCCTCAGCGCTGGACGGCGACGTCCTGGCGGCGCTCGATGACGTTGACGAGTTTCGCGATCGGCAGCGACAGCGCGAAATACACGAGCGCGACGA
>NZ_JAULUC010000082.1:0-646 GCF_052851275.1 Burkholderia sp. SR8 | reverse complement strand
CGGCTTCAGCTTCAGCGTCAGGATCTGCTTGCGCAATTCCTCATACACATACCGCCCGCCGTGCCGGCGGCCGCCCCCTTCGGTTTCAACGGCCTCTTTGCTCATCTCGCTACCCTTCCTGTAATCGGCCCGGTTCGCCGGGCGCGCTCTGGAGTTTAGCATCGCGTCCTCACGTGCCTGATGCGGGCGACGGCCCGAATCCGTCGCCCCACGTGTCGCTGAGCATGAACCCGGCGGCGAGCGGATCGTCGGGGTCGACGCCGAGCTGCTGGAATCCGAATACCCATGCGCGCCCCGTCACGCGCGGCAGCACGGCTGGCCGGCCGCCCACTTCGGTCGTGCCGAGCAGCTCGACGCGGAATTCGCCGCCGATCGTCGAGCGCGACGTGAGCACGTCGCCGGTCTGCACACGCCCGCGCGCGGCGAGCGTCGCGAGGTTGGCCGAGCTGCCGGTGCCGCACGGCGAGCGGTCGACGCGGCCGGGCGGCAGCGTCGTGCAGGTCTGGTAGACGCTATCGTCGACGCGATTGCGAAACATCACGTACGCGACCTCGTCGATCTCCGGGAACAGCGGATGCTGCACGGCCACCTGCCGGTTGACGATCTCCTTGAGCCGCACGCCGTGCGTCGCGAGTTGCCGCGCGTT
>NZ_JAULUC010000081.1:0-646 GCF_052851275.1 Burkholderia sp. SR8 | reverse complement strand
GGGTTTCAGCTTGAGCGTCAGGATCTGCTTGCGCAATTCCTCATACACATACCGCCCGCCGTGCCGGCGGCCGCCACCTTCGGTTTCAACGGCCTCTTTGCTCATCTCGCTACCCTTCCTGTAATCGGCCCGGTTCGCCGGGCGCGCTCTGGAGTTTAGCATCGCGTCCTCACGTGCCTGACGCGGCCGACGGCCCGAATCCGTCGCCCCACGTGTCGCTGAGCATGAACCCGGCGGCGAGCGGATCGTCGGGGTCGACGCCGAGCTGCTGGAACCCGAACACCCATGCGCGCCCGGTCACGCGCGGCAGCACGGCGGGCCGGCCGCCTACTTCGGTCGTGCCGACCAGCTCGACGCGGAATTCGCCGCCGATCGTCGAGCGCGACGTGAGGCGGTCGCCGACCTGCACGCGGCCGCGCGCGGCGAGCGTCGCGAGGTTGGCCGAGCTGCCGGTCCCGCACGGCGAACGGTCGACGCGGCCGGGCGGCAGCGTCGTGCAGGTCTGGTAGACGGTATCGTCGACGCGATTGCGAAACATCACGTACGCGACCTCGTCGATCTCCGGGAACAGCGGATGCCGCACCGCGACCTGCCGGTTGACGATCTCCTTGAGCCGCACGCCATGCGTCGCGAGTTGCCGCGCGTG
>NZ_JAULUC010000080.1:0-674 GCF_052851275.1 Burkholderia sp. SR8 | reverse complement strand
CGCTCGGCGAATGCGTGCGCGAGGTCGATCGACACGCCGAACGGCTCGCCGGTGGCCGGGTCGCGATTCGCGAGGATCGGGTTGCCGAGATTGATCGACGCGCGCAGCTTGCCGGTCGGCGTGAAAGCGGAGAGGACGGAAGGATCGATGGACATGGAAGGGCTCGTGAGGATCGAATGCGCCGGCGGGCTTGGCGCTCAGGGTTTCAGAATCGCACTGATGCGCGACAGCGCATCGAGCGTATGCAACAGATGCTGACGCAATGCTTCGGATGCCTCTTCGTTGCGTTCGCGCTCTAGCAGTTCGAGCACGTGCAGATGCTGCTTCGCGTGTTCGACGTAACGTTCGCGATCCTGCATCGAGCGGTACGACAGCAGACGGCGCACGCGGTTCACGCGCCGGATCGTGTCGATGAAGAAGCTGTTGCCCGATGCCTCGACGAGCGATTCGTGGAACCGCACGCCACGCTCGTGCAGCTGATCGGCGGTATCGGTCTCGATGCCGCCGGCGAGCAGGTGCTTCTCGACTTCGCGGCACCGTTCCAGCACCTTCGGTTCGAGCCGGTAGCCCGGTTCGAGCAGCGCGGCCGGCTCGAGCGCGAGGCGCAGCCGGTACGATTTCAGCAGGCTGTCCGGCGTCGTCAGCATCGGCGAGAACTGCCAGCCGTAGCCGGG
>NZ_JAULUC010000079.1:0-719 GCF_052851275.1 Burkholderia sp. SR8 | reverse complement strand
GGCAAGACCGCAGTCGTCACGGGCGCCGCAAGCGGCATCGGCAAGGAAATCGCACTGGAGCTCGCGAAGGCGGGCGCGGCGGTCGCGATCGCCGACCTGAACCAGGACGGCGCGAATGCGGTGGCCGACGAGATCAACAAGGCAGGCGGCAAGGCGATCGGCGTCGCGATGGACGTGACCAATGAAGACGCCGTGAACAGCGGCATCGACAAGGTCGCCGAAACGTTCGGCTCGGTCGACATCCTCGTGTCCAACGCAGGCATCCAGATCGTCAATCCGATCGAGAACTATTCGTTCGCCGACTGGAAGAAGATGCAGGCGATCCACGTCGACGGCGCGTTCCTGACGACGAAGGCCGCGCTCAAGCACATGTACAAGGACGATCGCGGCGGCGTCGTGATCTACATGGGTTCGGTGCACTCGCACGAAGCGTCGCCGCTGAAGTCGGCGTACGTGACGGCCAAGCACGGGCTGCTGGGTCTCGCACGCGTGCTGGCGAAGGAAGGCGCGAAGCACAACGTGCGCTCGCACGTCGTGTGTCCGGGCTTCGTGCGCACGCCGCTGGTCGACAAGCAGATTCCGGAGCAGGCGAAGGAACTCGGGATCAGCGAGGAGGAAGTGGTGAAGAAGGTGATGCTCGGCAACACGGTCGACGGCGTATTCACGACGGTGCAGGACGTCGCGCAGACGGTGCTGTTCCTGTCGGCGTTCCCGAGCGC
>NZ_JAULUC010000078.1:0-727 GCF_052851275.1 Burkholderia sp. SR8 | reverse complement strand
AGCCGTGCCCGACAACGACGTACCGTCCGTTGCGTTCACCGTCGGCAATGCCGGAGCCGTCGTGTCGACCGTCAGGTCGAATGCCGCGCTCGGGGTACTGATGTTTCCCGCCGTGTCAGTTGCCGTGACCGTGATCGAATGCGCACCTTCGCCCAAGCCAGTAGTCGGCGTGAAGGTCCAGTTGCCGGTCGGGTCGGCCGTCGTCGTGCCCAGCAGCGTCGTGCCGTCGTAGATGCTCACGGTGCTGCCCGCTTCTGCCGTGCCGGCAAGTGTCGGCGTCGTGTCGTCCGTCGTTGCGCCAGTCGTCAGCAAGCCGGCGATCGAACCCACGTCGTCCGTCACACTGACAACGATCGGCGCCGCGGGTGCTGTCGTATCGCCCGTCACCGTTACCGAGGCAGAGGGGCTCGTATTGCCTGCCGCGTCCGTAGCCGTCACACCAATCACCGTGCCGGCCGGCAGCGGGGTCGACGGCGTGTACGTCCAGGCACCGCTCGGATCTGCCGTCACGGTGGCATCCGGCGTACCGTCGCCGTTCGTGTCGATGTTGACCGTTGCACCCGCTTCAGCCGTGCCCGACAACGACGTGCCGTCCGTTGCGTTCACCGTCGGCAACGCAGGAGCCGTCGTGTCGACCGTCAGGTCGAAGGCCGCGCTCGGGGCGCTCACATTGCCCGCCGTGTCGGTTGCCGTGACCGTCAGGCTGTGTGCGCCTTCGCCCAGTGCA
>NZ_JAULUC010000077.1:0-751 GCF_052851275.1 Burkholderia sp. SR8 | reverse complement strand
TCGCGCTTCACGCGCTCGACGATGCCCTCGTCGCGCAGCAGCTTCAGGTTCGCGACCGCGACGGCCGCCGCGACCGGATGCCCCGAATACGTGAGGCCGTGATTGAATTCGCCGTTCTCGATGATCGGGCGCGCGACGCGTTCGTGAATGCCGACCGCGCCCATCGGCACGTACCCGGACGTCAGGCCCTTCGCCATCGTGATCAGGTCCGGCTCGAAGCCGAAGTGCTGGTGCGCGAACCATTCGCCGGTGCGGCCGAAGCCGCCGATCACTTCGTCGGCGACGAGCAGGATGTCGTACTTGCGGCAGATCCGCTGGATTTCCGGCCAGTACGTCGACGGCGGGAAGATCACGCCGCCCGCGCCCTGGAACGGCTCGCCGATGAACGCGGCGACGTTCTCCGCGCCGAGTTCGAGGATCTTCGCCTCGAGCTGCTGCGCACGCGCGAGGCCGAATGCTTCCGGCGTCTCGCCCGCTTGCGCTTCGCCGAAGAAATACGGCTGGTCGATATGCACGATGTGCTCGACCTTCGACGGCATCTGCTCGTGCATGTAGCCCATCCCGCCGAGCGTGCCGCCGGCGATCGTCGAGCCGTGATAGCCGTTCCTGCGCGAGATCACGTATTTCTTCTGCGGCTGGCCCTGCACGCGCCAGTACTGGTGCACGAGTCGCAGCACGGTGTCGTTGCCTTCCGAGCCGCTGTTGCAATAGAAGAAATGGTTGAAGCCGGCAGGCGTCACTTCCGCGAGCA
>NZ_JAULUC010000076.1:0-763 GCF_052851275.1 Burkholderia sp. SR8 | reverse complement strand
TCCGGTCGACGTAGAAGTCGATAGCGAAGCGACCGAGCTATTCGTCGAGCTCAGGCCCGTCGAGGTGGACGTGGACAGCGACGAGATCGAGCTGTTAGTCGACGACAGGCCGGTCGACGTAGAAGTCGACAGCGAAGCGACCGAGCTATTCGTCGAGCTCAGACCCGACGACGTGGACGTCGACAACGACGAGATCGAGCTGCTAGCGGAAGACAGGCCTGTGGACGTCGACGTCGAGAGCGAAGCAACGGCGCTATTGGTTGAGCTCAGTCCCGTGGACAGCGAGTTGATGCCGGTCGAGGTGGACGTGGACAGCGAAGAGATCGAGCTATTGGCCGAAGACAGGCCGGTCGATGTAGAAGTCGAAAGCGAAGCGACCGAGCTATTGGTTGCGCTCAAGCCGGTAGAAAGCGAGCCGATGCCGGTCGAAGTGGACGTGGACAGCGACGTGATCGAGCTATTCGCCGACGACAACCCCGTCGAAGTGGACGACGAAAGCGAAGTAACCGAGCTATTGGTCGCGCTGAGGCCGGTAGAAAGCGAGCCGATACCGGTCGAAGTCGACGTGGACAGCGACGAGATCGAGCTATTCGCCGTCGACAACCCCGTCGAAGTAGACGACGAAAGCGAAGTAACCGAGCTATTGGTCGAGCTGAGGCCGGTAGAAAGCGAGCCGATGCCGGTTGAAGTCGACGTGGAGAGCGACGAGATCGAGCTATTAGCCGATGACAGGCCGGTCGACGTAGAGGTCGAAAGCGAAGCG
>NZ_JAULUC010000075.1:0-843 GCF_052851275.1 Burkholderia sp. SR8 | reverse complement strand
TGCCGATGGCTTCGGTGAGCCCCTTCAGGCCATCGACCACGGCAATCAGGATGTCCTGGCAGCCGCGCGTCTTCAGTTCGTTGAACACCTTGAGCCAGAACTTGGCCCCCTCGGTCTGCTTGATCCAGAGGCCCAGCACGTCGCGCTGGCCGTCGGCCTGGATGCCCAAGGCCAGATACACGGCCTTGTTGCTGACCACGCCGTCGTCGCGGATCTTGACCCGCAGCGCATCGAAGAAGACGACCGGATACATCGTCTCAAGTGGGCGGCTCTGCCAGCTCAGCGCCTCGGCCATTACCTCGTCGGTGACCGAACTGATGAAGTCGGGAGACACCTCGGTGCCGTAGTGCTCAGCCAGAAACCCTTGAATCTCGCGCACGCTCATGCCGCGGGCATACATCGCGATGATGCGCTCGTCAAAGCCGGTGAAGCGGCGCTCATGCTTGGGAATTAGGATCGGTTCGAAGCTGCCGTCGCGATCGCGGGGGACGTCGACCCGGACCGGGCCGCGATCGGTGATGACCGTCTTGCCGCTGGCGCCGTTGCGCTCGTTGGCTTGGCCGGCTGGCTTGGACTGGCCCGGCGGGTAGCCCAGATGCAGATTCATCTCGGCGCCCATCGCGCGCTCGATGACTGCCTTGTTGAACGCCAGCATCAAGTCCTGCACCTCGGCCGGTGTCATCGGCCCCTTGACCAACTGGTCCAGTAGTTCCTTAGGCAGTTCAGGCAGCGGCCCGCGGGCCGCTGCCTGACGCGCTACAGTTTGCCTTTTCTTCTTCATCGGCATATCCATGACTTTTGCCTCTCATGATATGCCTCGCCCACGAAATCACGGATAGGTCC
>NZ_JAULUC010000074.1:0-858 GCF_052851275.1 Burkholderia sp. SR8 | reverse complement strand
GTCCGGCGCGATGTCGAGCCCGATCTGGCTGACGTCGACGAGCGCGTAGTACACGCCGCCGAATGCGATGTCGACCTTGAGCGTGCCGAACTCCGGCGTGTGCACGTCGACGTCGAGCCGTTCGACGAACGCCGGCACCATGTCGAGCGACACGCCGACGCAGCGGCCGTCGCGGCACGCGGCGCGCGCGGTGACGAGCCCGGCAGGCGTGTCGAGTACGACGGTGGTCTCCGGCTCCTGCATCGGCACCATGCCGAGTTCGAGCAACGCGGTCACGACGCAGATGCAGTTGCTGCCCGACATCGGATGCGCCTTGTCGGCCTGCAGCACGATGAAGCCGGCGTGCGCTTCCGGCCGTGTCGGCGGCAGCAGCAGGTTGACCGACATCTGCAGGCAGCCGCGCGGCTCGAGCACGACGAGGCGCCGCAAGCTGTCGTCGGTTTCGTTGATGTAGTTCATCTTGTCGAGCATGGTCTTGCCCGGCACGTCGAGGACGCCGCCGGTGATGACCTTGCCGATCTCGCCCTCGCAATGCACGTCGACGAGCTGCAGCGTTTTGTTCCAGCGCATGATCGATTCACCTTCTGCTTACTTGAGGTACCAGCCCCACGGCTTGTCGCTGTCGTAGCGCGTGATCTGCTTGATTTCCAGGTAGTTGTTCAGGCCCCACTCGCCGAGTTCGCGGCCGATCCCGCTCTGCTTGTAGCCGCCCCACGGCGCCTCCGTGAACGTCGGTTGCGAGCAGTTGATCCATACGATACCCGCACGCATCGCGCGCGCCACGCGCTCGCAGCGCGGCAGGTCGGCCGACATCACGGCCGCCGCGAGACCGAAGCGCGAGTCGTTGGCCGAGCGAAC
>NZ_JAULUC010000073.1:0-914 GCF_052851275.1 Burkholderia sp. SR8 | reverse complement strand
GGCGACAGCGCGTCGGCCGGCGCGTCGACCTCGAGCTTATCACCTGGCCGGAGGTCCAGCGTGTCGGGGTGGATGCCCGCGGCGAAGCGCAGCGGCAGGATGCCCATCCCGATCAGGTTCGACCGGTGGATGCGCTCGAAGCTCGACGCCAGCACCGCGCGGATGCCGAGCAGCCGCTGGCCCTTCGCGGCCCAGTCGCGCGACGAACCGGTGCCGTAGCGCTCGCCCGCGACGAGCACGACCGGATCGCCTTCCCGTTCGTAACGCGCGGCCGCCTCGAAGATCGGCAGCACGTCGCCGCTCGGCACGTGCAACGTGTGCGCGACCGGCATCCCCGCGCGCAGCCGGTTCACGAGCGTGCGGTTGTAGAACGCCGCGCGCACCATCACTTCCCAGTTGCCGCGCCGCGACGCGAACACGTTCAGATCGTCGCGATCGTCGCCGCGCGACACGAGGAAATCGGCGACGAAGCTGTCCTTCGGAATCGCGCTCGCGGGCGAGATGTGATCGGTCGTCACGTCGTCGCCGAGCACGAGCAGCGGGTAGGCGCGATAGGTGCCGAGCTGGCTGCCCTGCGACGCCGACGCGAACGGCGGACGGCGCAGCGCGGTCGACGCCGGGTCCCACGGGAATCGCGCGCCGTCCGGCGCGCCGAGGTCGTGCCACGCCGCGTTCGCGCCCGCCTGTGCGAACGCCCGCGGATAGTCGCGCGGATCGGCGGCCGCGCTCGCGAGCGCGGTGACCGCTTCGCGCGTCGGCCACAGATCGCGCAGATAGACGGGGCGGCCGTCGGCCGTGCGCTGCAGCGGATCGCGGCTCACGTCGATTTCGGCGTCGCCGGCCAGCGCGAACGCGATCACGAGCGGTGGCGACATGATGAAGCCGAGGTCGAGATCCGGGTGAATGCGCCCCGG
>NZ_JAULUC010000072.1:0-1073 GCF_052851275.1 Burkholderia sp. SR8 | reverse complement strand
ATGACGGACGTAGTGATCGTATCGGCCGCGCGGACCGCGGTCGGCAAATTCGGCGGCTCGCTCGCGAAGGTCGCGGCACCGGAGCTGGGCGCGACGGTGATTCGCGCGGTGCTGGAGCGCGCGGGCGTGAAGCCCGACCAGGTGAGCGAAGTGATCATGGGGCAGGTGCTGGCGGCGGGCTCGGGGCAGAACCCGGCGCGCCAGTCGCTGATCAAGGCCGGCCTGCCGAATGCGGTGCCGGGCATGACGATCAACAAGGTGTGCGGCTCGGGCCTGAAGGCCGTGATGCTGGCGGCGAACGCGATCGTCGCGGGCGACGCGGACATCGTGATCGCCGGCGGCCAGGAAAACATGAGCGCGGCGCCGCACGTGCTGCCGGGCTCGCGCGACGGCTTCCGGATGGGCGACGCGAAGCTGGTCGACACGATGATCGTCGACGGCCTGTGGGACGTGTACAACCAGTACCACATGGGCATCACGGCGGAGAACGTCGCGAAGGAATACGGGATCACGCGCGCAGAGCAGGACGCGTTCGCGGCGCTGTCGCAGAACAAGGCGGAAGCCGCGCAGAAGGCCGGCCGCTTCGACGACGAGATCGTGCCGGTGTCGATTCCGCAGCGCAAGGGCGAGCCGCTGCAGTTCGCGACCGACGAGTTCGTGCGTCACGGCGTGACGGCCGAGTCGCTCGCGGGGCTGAAGCCGGCGTTCGCGAAGGACGGCTCGGTGACGGCGGCGAACGCGTCGGGGCTGAACGACGGCGCGGCGGCGGTGCTGGTGATGTCGGCGCAGAAGGCGGCGGCGCTCGGCCTGACGCCGCTCGCGCGGATCAAGGCATACGCGAACGCGGGCGTGGATCCGAGCGTGATGGGCATGGGCCCGGTGCCGGCATCGCGCCGTGCGCTGGAGCGCGCGGGCTGGACGCCGGGCGACCTGGACCTGATGGAAATCAACGAGGCGTTCGCGGCGCAGGCGCTGGCGGTGCACAAGCAGATGGGCTGGGACACGTCGAAGGTGAACGTGAACGGCGGGGCGATCGCGATCGGTCACCCGATCGGCGCGTCGGGCTGCCGGAT
>NZ_JAULUC010000071.1:0-1132 GCF_052851275.1 Burkholderia sp. SR8 | reverse complement strand
ACGAGTAGGTTTCGAGCGGCCGGTACGCCTCGGTCGCGATGCTCTTCGCGACGTACATCAGGTCGCCCACCGCGACGATTGCCACCAGCGCGCTTTGCTGCAGGCTGCCGATGCCGTTCGTCAGCAGAACGGGCATCGCGCCGCGCAGCGCCTGCGGCAACACGACGAACAGCGTGCGCTGCCACGGTCGCAGACCGAGCGCCACCGCTGCGTCGAGATGCTCCTTCGGCACCGCCTGCACGCCGGCCCGATAGGCTTCCGCGTTGAACGCGGTCAGGTTCAGGCCGAGCGCGAGCACGCCCATCGTGACCGGGTCGATGAACACGTCGACCATCATCGGGATGCAGTAGAAGAACCAGATGATCTGCAGCAGCGCGGGCGTGCAGCGGAAGAATTCGATGAAGAGCTGTGCGGGCCAGCGCACGAGCGTCCAGCGGCTCATTGCGAGCAGGCACAGCACGAAACCGAGCACGAGGCCCATCGCGTTCGCGGCGACGGCCAGCACGACGGTGATCTTCAGCCCGTCGAGCAGTGCGCCGACGCTGCCGGCGAGGAAACTGAAATCGAAGTGGTAGTTCATGGCTCCGGCCTCAGTCGAGATGCAGGACTTTCTCGAGGAATTCGCGCGTGCGCGCTTCCTTCGGACACTTGAAGATCTGGTCCGGCGCACCTTGCTCGACGATCTTGCCGTTCGCGCAGAACACGACGCGCGTCGCGATGTCACGCGCGAAGTGCATGTCGTGCGTGACGATGATCATCGCCATCTTCTGCTCCGCGAGCTGCAGCATCACGTTCTGCACTTCGACGACCATCTCCGGGTCGAGTGCAGACGTCACTTCGTCGAACAGCATCAGCTTCGGTTCGAGCATCAGCGCGCGTGCGATCGCGACGCGCTGTTTCTGGCCGCCGGACAGCTGGCTCGGATATGCATGCAGCTTGCTCTCGAGGCCGAGGCGCGCGAGATACGTGCGGGCGCGCTCGGTCGCGTCCCCCTTCGACAGGCCGCCGACGCGCACCGGCGCGAGGATCAGGTTGCCGAGCACCGACAGGTGCGGAAACAGCGTGTAATGCTGGAACACCATCCCGACCTGCTTCTGCAGCTTCGCGTCGATGCGCCAGCCGCCGCGCGCGT
>NZ_JAULUC010000070.1:0-1135 GCF_052851275.1 Burkholderia sp. SR8 | reverse complement strand
CCGAGTAGGTTTCGAGCGGCCGGTACGCTTCGGTCGCGACGCTCTTCGCGACGTACATCAGGTCGCCCACCGCGACGATTGCCACCAGCGCGCTTTGCTGAAGACTGCCGATGCCGTTCGTCAGCAGCACCGGCATCGCGCTGCGCAGCGCCTGCGGTAGCACGACGAAGATCGTGCGCTGCCACGGGCGCAGGCCGAGTGCGACCGCCGCATCGAGATGCTCCTTCGGCACCGCCTGCACGCCTGCGCGGTACGCTTCCGCGTTGAACGCGGTCAGGTTCAGGCCGAGCGCGAGCACGCCCATCGCGACCGGGTCGATGAACACGTCGACCATCATCGGGATGCAGTAGAAGAACCAGATGATCTGCAGCAGCGCGGGCGTGCAGCGGAAGAATTCGATGAAGAGCTGCGCGGGCCAGCGCACGAGCGTCCAGCGGCTCATCGCAAGCAGGCACAGCACGAAGCCGAGCACGAGGCCCATCGCGTTCGCGGCGACGGCCAGCACGACGGTGACCTTCAGCCCGTCGAGCAGCGCACCGACGCTGCCGGCGAGGAAACTGAAATCGAAGTGGTAGTTCATGGCTTCGGCCTCAGTCGAGATGCAGCACTTTCTCGAGGAATTCGCGTGTGCGCGCTTCCTTCGGGCACTTGAAGATCTGATCTGGCGCACCTTGCTCGACGATCTTGCCGTTCGCACAGAACACGACGCGCGTCGCGATGTCCCGCGCGAAGTGCATGTCGTGCGTGACGATGATCATCGCCATCTTCTGCTCCGCGAGCTGCAGCATCACGTTCTGCACTTCGACGACCATCTCCGGGTCGAGCGCCGACGTCACTTCGTCGAACAGCATCAGCTTCGGTTCGAGCATCAGCGCGCGTGCGATCGCGACGCGCTGCTTCTGGCCGCCGGACAACTGGCTCGGATATGCATGCAGCTTGTTTTCGAGGCCGAGGCGCGCGAGATACATGCGGGCGCGCTCGGTCGCGTCCGCCTTGGACAGCCCGCCGACGCGCACGGGCGCGAGGATCAGGTTGCCGAGCACCGACAGGTGCGGAAACAGCGTGTAGTGCTGGAACACCATCCCGACCTGCTTCTGCAGCTTCGCGTCGATGCGCCAGCCGCCGCGCGCGTCGC
>NZ_JAULUC010000069.1:0-1171 GCF_052851275.1 Burkholderia sp. SR8 | reverse complement strand
TCGGGCGCCTTTCTCGTTTCGGCGAGTGAAAGTGCGAGTCCGAGTGCGAGCGGCGACTCGGCACGTGGCTTCAGCCAACCTGCGCAGGCCCTCGTCGCACGTCGAGCGAATCGACGCTGCCCATCGCGCGTGCGCGACTCTCCGTTCCACAGGGCACCACCGTACGCTCGCAGTCCTTCCCGGACAACGACGACCGCTCGTCTCGAGCGATGACACAACAAAAAAAGGGGCGCTCATCGCGCCCCTCGTGCTGCATGCTTACCGCCGAAGCGTCACGCCGTATCAGCCAAGCTCGTTCACGAGTTCCGGCACGAGCGCGAACAGATCGCCGACGAGGCCATAGTCGGCCACGCTGAAGATCGGCGCTTCCGGATCCTTGTTGATCGCGACGATCACCTTCGAATCCTTCATGCCGGCCAGGTGCTGGATCGCGCCCGAGATGCCGACCGCGATGTACAGCTGCGGCGCGACGATCTTGCCGGTCTGGCCGACCTGATAGTCGTTCGGCACGTAGCCGGCGTCGACTGCCGCGCGCGATGCGCCCAGCGCCGCCGACAGCTTGTCCGCCAGCGGCTCCAGCACCAACGCGAAGTTCTCGCCGCTGCCCAGACCGCGGCCACCCGACACGATGATGCTCGCGCTGGTCAGTTCCGGACGGTCCAGCTTCGTCACTTCACGGCTCACGAACTGCGACTTGCCTGCGTCTGCCGCCGCTTCGATCTTGTCGACCGACGCGCTGCCGCCTTCGGCTGCAACCGGATCGAAACCCGTCGCACGCACCGTGATCACCTTGATCGGGTCGCTCGACTGCACCGTCGCGATCGCGTTGCCTGCGTAGATCGGGCGCTCGAACGTATCGGCCGAATCGACCGCCGTGATGTCCGAGATCTGCGCGACGTCCAGCTTCGCGGCGATACGCGGTGCGATGTTCTTGCCGTAGGCCGTCGCCGGCGCGAGGATGTGCGAGTAGTCCTTCGCGATGTTCAGCGCGGTCGCCTCGACGTTTTCCGCGAGGCCTTCGGCCAGTTGCGGCGCGTCGGCGAGCAGCACCTTCGAAACACCTGCGATCTTTGCTGCCGCGTCGGCCGCCGCTTGCGCGTTGTGGCCCGCCACCAGCACGTGGATGTCACCGCCGATCTTCGCCGCCGCCGCCACCGTGTTCAGCGTCGCC
>NZ_JAULUC010000068.1:0-1369 GCF_052851275.1 Burkholderia sp. SR8 | reverse complement strand
CAGCGCGGTGCAGACGCCCAACTGGGCGCTGCCCGACAACTTCAAGAATCACGGCAACTACGTGATCTCGCTGGGCAACGTCACGCGCTGGCTTGGGGCACAGGCCGAGGCGCTCGGTGTGGAAATCTTCCCCGGCTTCCCGGCTGCGGAAATTCTCTACAACGACGACGGCTCGGTGAAGGGCGTCGCGACCGGCAACATGGGCGTGGGCAAGGACGGCGAGCCGACCGAGAACTTCCAGCTCGGCATGGAGCTGCACGCGAAGTACACGCTGTTCGCCGAAGGCTGCCGCGGCCACCTCGGCCGCCAGCTGATCTCGAAGTTCAAGCTGGATGCGAACGCCGATCCGCAGGCGTACGGGATCGGCATCAAGGAACTGTGGGAAATCGATCCGGCCAAGCACAAGCCGGGCCTCGTGATCCACACGGCCGGCTGGCCGCTGAAGTCCGACACGTACGGCGGCTCGTTCCTGTATCACATGGACAACAACCAGGTCGTGGTCGGCTTCGTGGTCGGCCTCGGCTACACGAACCCGTACCTGTCGCCGTTCGAGGAATTCCAGCGCTACAAGACGCATCCGTCGATCCGCGCGTTCCTCGAAGGCGGCAAGCGCGTGTCGTACGGCGCGCGGGCGATCACGGCCGGCGGCCTGCTGTCGCTGCCGAAGACGGTGTTCCCAGGCGGCGCGCTGATCGGCGACGATGCGGGCTTTTTGAACGCATCGCGGATCAAGGGAAGCCACGCGGCGATCAAGACCGGCATGCTGGCGGCGGACGCCGCGTTCGACGCGGTGCAGGCCGGCCGCCAGTCGGACGAACTGAACGCGTACCCCGACGCGTTCAAGCAATCGTGGCTGTACACGGAGCTGTACCGCGCGCGCAACTTCAAGCAGTGGATGGCCAAGGGCCTGTACCTCGGCACGCTGATGGTCGGGCTCGAGCAGAAGGTGATGGGCGGCAACGTGCCGTGGACGCTGCATCACAAGCATGCGGACCACGAGATGCTGAAGCCGGCGTCGCAGTGCACGCCGATCGAGTATCCGAAGCCGGACGGCAAGCTGACGTTCGACCGGCTGTCGTCGGTGTTCATCTCGAACACGAACCACGAGGAGAACCAGCCGGCGCACCTGACGCTGAAGGACGCGAGCGTGCCGGTGAACGTGAACCTGCACACCTACGCGGGCCCGGAAGCTCGCTTCTGTCCGGCCGGTGTCTACGAGTTCATCAAGAACGACAGCAACGAAGATCGCTTGCAGATCAACGCGCAGAACTGCGTGCACTGCAAGACCTGCGACATCAAGGACCCGACGCAGAACATCGTATGGGTCACGCCGGAAGGCGGCGGCGGGCCGAATTACCCGAACATGTAA
>NZ_JAULUC010000067.1:0-1445 GCF_052851275.1 Burkholderia sp. SR8 | reverse complement strand
TGAACTGACCCCACGAAGTTGGACAGTTGAAGGCTAGGCGCTCAAGGGCTGAGTCCTGTATTGCACGGGACTCAGCCCTTTCAACTTGAGCTTGATGCGTTCGTGGTTGTAGTAGTGGATGTAGCGCTCGAGCGTGTCGCGCAAATGCTCCACGCAAGTGAAGCGATGTCCCCTGTAGCACTCGGACTTGAGCGTGCCGAAGAAGCTTTCCATCGCAGCGTTGTCCAGGCAGTTCCCCTTGCGCGACATGCTTTGAGTCAGCTTGCGTCGCTTCAATTGCCGACGAAACGCCGGCATCCGGTATTGCCAGCCTTGGTCCGAATGCAATAACGGCCTGTCCGTGCGTTTGAGTTTGGCCAATGCCTTCTTCAGCATGCTGCTGACCAACTTGAAGGTTGGACGTTGATCCATCTGGTAAGCCACGATCTCGCCGTTGTATAGATCCATCACCGGCGACAGATACAGCTTCCGCCCACCGACGTTGAATTCCGTCACGTCCGTCACCCACTTCTGGTTGGCCTGCGTGGCACTGAACTGACGTTGCAGCAAGTTGGGTGCGGCCTGACCGACCTCACCTCGCCAGGAGCGATATTTCTTCGGGCGCACCAGGGACTTCAGTTGCAACTGCTGCATCAGCCGCTGCACGGCCTTGTGGTTGACGAGCTGCCCGGCTTGCCGGATCGCGGCCGTGACGCGTCGATAGCCGTAGCGGCCCTTGTGATGGTCGAACACCGTCCGGATCTTTGCCTTCAGATCAGCGTGGCGATCCTCGGCATTCAGTGTCCCGAGCTGGTAATAGAACGTGCTGCGCGCCAAACCAGCCGCCTTCAGCAGGGCCGCTACCGGATGGTGCTCCCGCAGTTCTCGCACTATTTGCGTTTTTTCTTTTGCGCTGCCTGCTTCTTGGCCAGCAGCGCATCGAGCTTTTTTAAGTACGCCACCTCCGCGCGCAGATACTCGTTTTCCTTGAGCAATTCCTCGCGCGAGCGTTCGTCCGGTTTGTCGGATTCGGTAGGTTTCGGTGGAAGTGAAGCGGTCATCTTTCGGGGGTGTCCTCGTCGGCGAGGGGACAATGCATCGATACCGCCCTCATGATACAGGCGCTCCCAGCCTGCGACGCAGTCGGCGCCGCGAATGTCGAACAAGGCCGAGACCTGACCGTAGGACAACTCGTCTCTCCACATGCGCTGCAGTACCGACAGCTTGAACTGCGCATCGTAGTGCGTGTGCTTCTTGCGTAATCCCGCACTGCCATGCTCCCGGTAGCTTGCGACCCAGCGCCGGATCACCGTACGCCCCACGCCGTGCCGGGCAGCCAGCGATTTGATGCCAATTCCGCCGGCCAGATACTCGTCAACGATCCCTTGTCTGAACTGCTCGTTGTACTTCGTCATGTAAAACACCCCAAAGGTTGGACGGGTGTCCAACTTTTGGGGTGCAGTTCA
>NZ_JAULUC010000066.1:0-1459 GCF_052851275.1 Burkholderia sp. SR8 | reverse complement strand
TGTCACCATCCCATCCGAACACCGTCCGCTCGCCGTTCACCTCCTTCGCAATTCGGCGCCCGAACGCGTCGTAGAAATACCGCGCCTGACTCTGCCGCGACGTCTCCGCAACCCGCGCGCGCAGCAAGCGATCGAATTCGTCCCACTCGTATTCCTGCTCACCCGCAGGCGTGCGCTTGGGCGATTGGCGCCTGAAGCTGAACGCCTCCTGAACCCGTCGTACTGACCAACGTCCCATTTTGAGAACGGCTGGCAAGAGCAACGAGCCAGCCCAAGTGGGTCGATCCAGCGCACCGGGTGGCGCGTACTGGAAAAAGTTAGGCGCTACCTAGATGGCCGTATGTGATTCCCTCTACGCGAACCCAGTCGTAGTTCAACGAAATCGACGCGCCTTCCTTGCAATTGATCGCTATCGCAGCAACATTATCGGCGACGGTCGATACAAACGCTGCAACAATGTTATCGAACCCCCACCCTCCGATGGAGAGGCCGGAAACACCGATAAATGACAAGCTCAGATAGACGACGTCATAGTCTTTCGGCCATCGGTTCGGCTGCGAAACAGGCTTCTGAGTGGTCATGATTCTCATCGACAGTCGAGGTTCGTCCCGCTTGAGTTGAACCTCAATGATCTCGGCACCATCAAGCGGTGCTTCGCTCCCATAAAGCGCCGTAAGGGCTTGTGGATTCATGATCCGCTGTATCAGGTTCATTTCTTGTTCCGGCAGTCGAAGTAATAGTGATCATCCATTCCTTGGATCTTTCCTGTGCGGGTGTTTTCTTCGGGGCGCACGTTGTGGTGCGACGGTTGATCGCCGATCCCCCCTTCTCCGAATACGTGGCCTGCGGAATGGTCTTGGATGACCACATTTTTACCACCGACCTGATAGGTCAATTCCCGCGTCATGACGGGCTTGTTGTTGTCGCCAAGAAGCCAATTTCCGCTGGAATCCGTCAACGGGACCATTTTCTGGCTGATGGGCTGCTGAGACAAGGGGATGCCGAGCTGCCGACGAATGTCTCTCAGACTTGACCGACGAGATTTACCACACGGATCGCAAGGGCACCGAGCAAGGCCGAGCGGATCGATCCACCGTGTTGGGTTGTCAGCATATAGATACGCATTAATCCCGCCAGCCAGTCCAATTGGGTCTTTGCTGATGAAACGGCCGCTGCCCGGATCGCAATATCGATACCGGTTATAAGCGAGCCCACTCTCATCATCGACCTGCTGCCCCTGAAACCGCAACGGATTCCTCGCCACAATCCCCGCCGCTTTCGACGCCCGCGCAATCACCTCCCGCGCTTCGCCCCACGCCTTATACGATGCCTCCCATACGACGTCGCCGTCGCCATCGGTCAGCAACTGCGGCGTACCGATCTGGTCACAGTGGTAATAAAACACCGCCGCCTCAACCCGCCGCTCCGGCACCTTCTGCAGCGGGTCCTCCTCGGGCAC
>NZ_JAULUC010000065.1:0-1506 GCF_052851275.1 Burkholderia sp. SR8 | reverse complement strand
CTCTTCCCTTAGGTTGCACCCGCCGTGACGCACGCGGAGCAGAGCACCATCTCCCCGGATCGCCCTCACCAACAATAAGGGCCGCGACAGCCGCCCTTATTGTTACTGAAGCCAATCCACAGCAAGCTTTAGAATTTCCAACAAATTACTCGGACCACCGTATCCGATGAACTCCGTTTCGGTGGCATTTATCCTGATCCAATCCTCGTCGTCACGCTCAATGTTGATGTCGGGGGGCCTCCTGATTGAAGCACCACCGGCCAAGCCGATCGCGTTCTTGCTGACAAATCGACCGGTGTTGGGATCATAGTGCCTATGCTGGTTATAGATCGTTACCCGTTATGTGGCCGTTGTGGATGGCGGTCAACCCGGCAACGAGATCGCTTGCCAGCGATTTGACTTCATCCTCAGCTAGCGCACCGAGCGGCACGACAACGAAACGTTCGCCCCTTCGGAGATCCAGAGCAAAGCAGTAGTCCCCACCGTCTGTACCGATACCCACAAAGTCCCGGCCCATGCGTGTCGTGATCGAGTACAAGGCATTGAGTTTGATGACCTGCTCGATGGTCCACATGGACAGATAGAGGTCACCAACGTCGCCCTCGCCCCCATCCGACCACGCAAGGAAGTCCTTATAGTTCAATGGAAGCAGAACGCCTAGTGTCTTTTCCAGGCTAGCGATTTCTGCGAGGGCGGAGGGAGCGCGTCTGTGAAAGTCGACGCCCAGCAACGCTGTGAAATCCGTCATTTGATGGCTCCGAGTTTGTCGAAGTACTTGTACGCCTTCTTCAAGGCACGCTTACGGCAGTCGTCCGAGATCCCAGCAGCCCGCATATCTTGCGACGAATAGTTGAATTGATTCTGAATGCTAGTAGCCCACGGGTCCTGTCCTGCAGCCGTCATTGCGTCGCGGCGTGCGTTCTGGCTATCGCTGATCGCTTTGTGGATCGGGTTTTGTGGGATGAGAATTGCAGGAGCTTCTCGATAGTTGTACCCCTCGATTTTGTTCGCCTTAGCCCAACGATCCTGAATGATGTGGTGGCTCTGATAGCCAGACGGCCTGGGGCTCGGTTGATTACCGTGTGGCTCAACGCCACATGGGCACCCGCATCGCTTCGCGAGACCAAGTGGATCAATCCAGCCCGCAGGGTTCGGCGCATATTGATACGCGTTGATCCCGCCAGCCAGCCCAATTGGGTCTTTGCTGATGAAACGGCCGCTGCCCGGATCGCAATATCGATACCAGTTATAAGCGAGCCCACTCTCATCATCGACCTGCTGCCCCTGAAACCGCAGTGGATTCTTCGGCACAATCCCCGCCGTCTTCGAAGCCCGCTCAATCACCTCCCGCGCTTCACCCCAAGCCTTGTACGATGCCTCCCACACGACGTCGCCGTCGCCATCGGTCAGCAACTGCGGCGTACCAATCTGATCGCAGTGGTAATAGAACACCGCCGCATCGCCCCGCCGCTCCTGCACCTTCTGCAGCGGGTCCTCCTCCGGCAT
>NZ_JAULUC010000063.1:0-1708 GCF_052851275.1 Burkholderia sp. SR8 | reverse complement strand
TGAGCGCCGCCGTGTGCGCGATCACGCGGCGGCGCATCCGATCCGGACCGACCTCGCCCGGGTCGTTGCCTGTTTTCGTCACGGTGGTCTCCTGGATTGGGTATGTCGGGTTAGCACTAGATTGCATTTTTACTCGTTAAAGTGCAAAAATACAGTCATGGAAAACACCGACACCCCCTTGCAAGCCCGGTTGACAGTCGATGGCGCGACGTATCGCTTCGTCGATCTTCCCGGCCGGTTCGGCACCACGCTGCGCGAACTGCCCGTCGTACTGCGCCTGCTGCTCGAGAACGTAATCCGCAATACCGCCGGCGACGAGCGGCGGCAGGCCGTCGACGCGATCGTCGACTGGACGCGCCGCGCGACGAGCGACGCGGAGATCGCGTTCCAGCCGAACCGCGTGCTGATGCACGACACGACCAGCACGCCGGCGCTCGTCGATATCGCCGGGATGCGCGACGCACTGGCCGAAGCCGGCGCGGATCCGGCGTCGCTGAACCCGGTGCTGCCCGTCGATTCGTCGGTCGACCACTCGCTGGCCGTCGAATATTTCGCGCGGCCGGACGCCGCGCCGCTGAACCTGCAGCTCGAACTGCGCCGCAACGCGGAGCGCTACCGGTTCCTGCGCTGGGCGTCGAAATCGCTGACGGGCGTGCGCATCCATCCGCCGGGCACGGGGATCATGCATACGATCAACCTCGAGCAACTGGCGACGGTGGTCACGACGCTCGAGCGCGACGGCGAGCGCTGGGCCGTGCCCGACACGCTGATCGGCACCGACAGCCACACGCCGATGATCAACGGCATCGGCGTGCTCGGCTGGGGCGTCGGCGGGCTGGAGGCGCAGACGGTGATGTTCGGGATGCCGGTGATGCAGCGCATTCCCGACGTGATCGGCGTGCGCTTGACCGGCGCGTTGCGCGCGGGCGTGCTCGCGACCGATCTCGCGCTGACCGTCACGCAGCGGCTGCGGGCAATCGGCGTATCGGGAGAGTTCGTGGAATTCTTCGGCCCCGGTGTGGCGACGCTGCGCGCCGGCGAACGCGCGGTCGTCGCGAACATGGCGCCCGAATACGGCGCGACCACGGGCTTCTTCCCGGTGGACGGCAACACGCTCGACTACCTGCGCGAGACCGATCGCAGCGCAGCGGCGATCCGGCTCGTCGAAGCGTTCACGCGGCAGGCCGGCCTGTGGTTCGACCCGGCGGCCGAACCGCGCTACACGCGCACGATCGACATCGATCTCGCGTCGGTCGGCATGCACGTCGCCGGGCCGCGCCGCCCGCAGGACCTGCTCGACCATGCGCGGACGGCCGCCGCGCTCGCGCCGCTCGAATTCCGTCCCGCGCACCCGCATCCGTCGATGCCGAAGCACCCGGTCGCGATCGCCGCGATCACGAGCTGCACGAATACGTCCGACCCCGCGCTGCTGATCGCGGCCGGCCTCGTCGCGCGGAACGCGCGCGCGCTCGGGCTGAAGGTGCCCGCGTGGGTCAAGACGTCGCTCGGCCCCGGCTCTCCAGCCGCTGCGGCCTATCTCGAACGGGCCGGATTGGTCGACGACCTGTCGGCCGTCGGCTTCGATATCGTCGGGTACGGCTGCACGACCTGCATCGGCAACTCGGGGCCGCTGACCGAGCCGATCCGCGCCGCGCTCGCCGACGGGTCGATCCGGCCGGTCGCGATGCTGTCGGGGAACCGCAATTTT
>NZ_JAULUC010000062.1:0-1708 GCF_052851275.1 Burkholderia sp. SR8 | reverse complement strand
CGAGCGCCGCCGTGTGCGCGATCACGCGGCGGCGCATCCAATCCGGACCGACCTCGACCGGGTCGTTGCCTGTTTTCGTCACGGTGGTCTCCTGGATTGGGTATGTCGGGTTAGCACTAGATTGCATTTTTACTAGTTAAAGTGCAAAAATGCAGTCATGGAAAACACCGACAACCCCTCGCAAGCCCGGTTGACAGTCGATGGCGCGACGTATCGCTTCGTCGATCTTCCCGGTCGGTTCGGCACCACGCTGCGCGAACTGCCCGTCGTGCTGCGCGTGCTGCTCGAGAACGTGATCCGCAACACCGCCGGCGACGAGCGGCGGCAGGCCGTCAACGCGATCATCGACTGGACGCACCGCGCGACGAGCGACGCGGAGATCGCGTTCCAGCCGAATCGCGTGCTGATGCACGACACGACCAGCACGCCGGCGCTCGTCGATATCGCCGGGATGCGCGACGCGCTCGCCGAAGCCGGTGCGGATCCGGCGTCGCTGAACCCGGTGCTGCCGGTCGATTCCTCGGTCGACCACTCGCTGGCCGTTGAATACTTCGCGCGGCCCGACGCGGCCCCCGAGAACCTCAAGCTCGAACTGCGCCGCAATGCGGAGCGCTACCGCTTCCTGCGCTGGGCGTCGAAGTCGCTGACGGGCGTGCGCATTCATCCGCCGGGCACGGGGATCATGCATACGATCAATCTCGAACAGCTCGCGACGGTGGTCACGACGCTCGAGTGCGACGGCGAACGCTGGGCGGTGCCCGACACGCTGATCGGCACCGACAGCCACACGCCGATGATCAACGGCATCGGCGTGCTCGGCTGGGGCGTCGGCGGGCTGGAAGCGCAGACGGTGATGTTCGGGATGCCGGTGATGCAGCGCATTCCGGACGTGATCGGAGTTCGGCTCACCGGCGCGCTGCGCACGGGCGTGCTCGCGACCGATCTCGCGCTGACCGTCACGCAACGGCTGCGCTCGATCGGCGTATCGGGCGAGTTCGTCGAATTCTTCGGCCCGGGGGTGGCGACGCTGCGCGCCGGCGAACGCGCGGTCGTCGCGAACATGGCACCCGAATACGGCGCGACCACGGGCTTCTTCCCGGTCGACGGCAACACGCTCGACTACCTGTGCGAGACCGATCGCAGCGCAGCGGCGATCCGGCTCGTCGAAGCATTCACGCGGCAGGCCGGCCTGTGGTTCGACCCGGATGCCGAGCCGCGCTACACGCGCACGATTGACATCGATCTCGCGTCGGTTGGCATGCACGTCGCCGGGCCGCGCCGCCCGCAGGACCTGCTCGACCATGCGCGGACGGCCACCGCGCTCGCGCCTCTCGAATTCCGTCCCGCGCACCCGCATCCGTCGATGCCGAAACACCCGGTCGCGATCGCCGCAATCACGAGCTGCACGAACACGTCCGACCCCGCGCTGCTGATCGCGGCCGGCCTCGTCGCGCGGAACGCGCGCGCGCTCGGGCTGAAGGTGCCCGCGTGGGTCAAGACGTCGCTCGGCCCCGGCTCTCCGGCCGCTGCGGCCTATCTCGAACGGGCCGGATTGGTCGACGACCTGTCGGCCGTCGGCTTCGATATCGTCGGGTACGGCTGCACGACCTGCATCGGCAACTCGGGGCCGCTGACCGAACCGATCCGCGCCGCGCTCGCCGACGGGTCGATCCGGCCGGTCGCGATGCTGTCGGGGAACCGCAATTTC
>NZ_JAULUC010000061.1:0-1810 GCF_052851275.1 Burkholderia sp. SR8 | reverse complement strand
TCTCCGGCATGCCGGCCTACCGCGCACTGGCCGCCGAAGCCGAGCGCGATTACGAAGGCTTCTGGGCGCGGCTCGCACGCGAGGGCCTCAGCTGGCACAAGCCGTTCACGAAGGTGCTCGACGAGAGCAACGCGCCGTTCTACCAGTGGTTCGACGACGGCGAGCTCAACGCGTCGTACAACTGTCTCGACCGCCACGTCGAAGCCGGCAACGGCGAGCGCGTCGCGGTGATCTTCGAGGCCGACGACGGCACCGTCACGCGCGTCACCTATGCCGACCTGCTCGCACGCGTGTCGCGCTTCGCGAATGCGCTGAAGAAACGCGGGATCGGCAAGGGCGATCGCGTCGTCATCTATATCCCGATGTCGATCGAAGGCATCGTCGCGATGCAGGCGTGCGCGCGCATCGGCGCCACGCACTCGGTCGTGTTCGGCGGCTTCTCCGCGAAGTCGCTGAACGAGCGGCTCGTCGACGTCGGCGCGGTCGCGCTGATCACCGCCGACGAGCAGGCGCGCGGCGGCAAGACGCTGCCGCTCAAGAGCATCGCCGACGAAGCGATCGCGATGGGCGGCTGCGAAGCGGTCAAGAGCGTGATCGTCTATCGCCGCACCGGCGGCAAGATCGACTGGCATGCGGAGCGCGACCTGTGGCTGCACGAGCTGGTGGACGGCGAGTCCGACACCTGCGCGCCGGAATGGGTCGGCGCCGAGCATCCGCTGTTCATCCTGTATACGTCGGGCTCGACCGGCAAGCCGAAGGGCGTGCAGCACAGCACGGGCGGCTATCTGCTGTGGGCCGCGCAGACGATGAAGTGGACCTTCGACTGGAAGCCCACCGACGTGTTCTGGTGCACGGCCGACATCGGCTGGGTCACCGGCCACACGTACATCACGTACGGGCCGCTCGCATGCGGCGGCACGCAGGTCGTGTTCGAGGGCGTGCCGACCTGGCCGGACGCCGGCCGCTTCTGGAAGATGATCGGCGATCACAAGGTCACGGTGTTCTACACCGCGCCGACCGCGATCCGTTCGCTGATCAAGGCGGCCGAAGCCGACGACAAGGTCCATCCGAAGAGCTACGACCTGTCGAGCCTGCGCATCATCGGCACGGTCGGTGAGCCGATCAATCCGGAAGCGTGGATGTGGTACCACAAGCACGTCGGCCAGGAGCGCTGCCCGATCGTCGATACGTGGTGGCAGACCGAGACCGGCGGCCACATGATCACGCCGCTGCCGGGCGCGACGCCGACGGTGCCCGGTTCGTGCACGCTGCCGCTGCCGGGCATCATGGCGGCGGTGGTCGACGAAACCGGCCAGGACGTCCCGAACGGGCAAGGCGGGATTCTCGTCGTCAAGCGTCCGTGGCCGGCGATGATCCGCACGATCTGGGGCGACCCGGAGCGCTTCAAGAAGAGCTATTACCCGGAAGAACTCGGCGGGCGGCTGTACCTCGCCGGCGACGGCACGGTGCGCGACAAGGACACCGGCTACTTCACGATCATGGGCCGCATCGACGACGTGCTGAACGTGTCGGGGCACCGGCTGGGCACGATGGAGATCGAGTCGGCGCTGGTGTCGCACGAGCTGGTGGCGGAAGCGGCGGTGGTCGGCCGCCCGGACGACACGACCGGCGAGGCGGTGGTCGCGTTCGTCGTGCTGAAGCGTTCGCGTCCGGAAGGCGACGAAGCGGCGGCGCTCGCGAAGACGCTGCGCGACTGGGTCGGCAAGCAGATCGGGCCGATCGCGAAGCCGAAGGACATCCGCTTCGGCGACAACCTGCCGAAGACGCGCTCGGGCAAGATCATGCGGCG
>NZ_JAULUC010000060.1:0-1958 GCF_052851275.1 Burkholderia sp. SR8 | reverse complement strand
CCGCGTGACGGCAATTCTCATCCGACAGCGACAGCGACATTGGAGCGCGTCATCGCGTTGCCCGAACGGTTCGGGAACAGTCGTTGCCCCGGCTCATCCTGGATACGTGGTAACCACCTTGAAGATGCTATGTGTGATCGATGAATACACCCGCGAGTGCCTGGCGATCGAGGTTGGCGCCAGCCTGAGGTCGCAGGACGTGATCTTGACGCTGTCGCGACTCATGCGGCTGTACGGCAAGCCCGCGTTTGTTCGGTCCGACAACGGTCGAACTTACCGCTGCCAAGGTCATGCGTTGGCTGCGAGACGCGGCAATCGGTCCGGCCTTCATTGCGCCTGGCAGTCCATAGCAAAACGGATTCGTCGAAAGCTTCAACGGCAAACTGCGAGACGAATTGCTAAACCGCGAATGGTTCCGCAGCCGCGCCGAGGCCAAGGTGCTCACGAACGCTGGCGGCAGTTCTATAACGAGCGCCGGCCCCACAGCGCTCATCGCTATCAACCTCCCGCCACGGTCCGTCGAGCCTGGCTGGATTCCGACAATATCGACGCGAGACTCACTGCCTGATTGGTCACAGAATTCCGCTGCAGGTCACAGGCGGTCGTAGGACGAAAGCTGAAGCTGCCGGGTGCGTGAACAGGTGTGACTGATGATGACCGTCCCCAGGCGACGGGCATCGCGGGCAGACACCTTGGCCGAGAAGAAGATCCACGCGTGTGCCCCTTGCCCTGAGCGCGAAATCTCCAATGCCACGGCACGCCCCAATTCATGGCAGGACAGCACGAACGCGCGAGAATCGTCCCGCCACTCGGCCTCGTCGCGGTCGACTGCCAGGAAGTAGCAGGTGTCGTCCTCAAGCAAGGGATAAACGCCGACGGTGTGCCCGCCAGCAAGGTGATCGTAGATAACCGCGTCGGAAAGCGGTATCAGGAGGCGGTTACCGCAATCGCCGCACTTGATGCGCGGCTTCTCGCACACTCCGGCGCGCCACTCATTCGCACAAGCTGGTGTGTAGCCGGACTTGCCGGTGGTCTTGCTCTCCCATCGCACCGGATAGACGTCGGTACGGCCGCGAAACAGCTCGCGAAAGAGCGTGACTTTTTCGTCGGTGGACAAGCGCGAGAAATCCGCCATCTTGGGCGGTTTCGCAGCTTGAGGCGGCAGGCGCCATGCGATGCCGTTAGCTTCCAGTAGCGCGATCAGACGAGCGTTTTCTGCTTGCAATGCTGCCAAGAGATCGCGATCAGCCATCGGCTCCATACTCGGCCAGCAACTCATCCATGGCGTCGCCGAGGCCATACCCGAAGTTATGGCTGATGCGACGGACTGCGTCCAACCGGGTAAGAAGTGCCGGTCGGCGGCCGTCAGGCAGTGCGCTGACGGCCTTCAGCGCCTGATCGAACATGCGCACCAGCGCGTCTAAGTAGCCCGCATCCTGCATGCCAACGTCATCGCTGAAACCAGCAGCGCACTCACAGCAAAAAATCATCAGCTCCCGACGGATTCTACTCTCAGTGACTCGCGTACAACATCGGAGGCCCCCCATGTTGACGGCCACAAAGGCCAGGACCGTCTTCATGTCGATTGCGCTTCCTCCATCGAGTATTCATGAATGATCTGCCGTGGAGCATCTACACCGACAGTACTGGACCAATAAGAGTTATTATCTGCCAGCCATCAAAATACATATAAACGAATTAGCGATCGTATTCAGTCGCTTCGCGGAACCTCCCGCCTCGCAATATCACCCTAGTCTTGCATCCGTCCGTCGGTGGATGTTCAAAGCACGACCATTGATTCCGTCATGTTCTGCTTCATGTAGTCGAGGAAGCGCTTCTGGAACAGCATCGTATGCTCGTGCGCGGCGCGTTCGGCCGCGTCCGCATCGCGCCGCACGATCGCGTCGATCAGTTCGTCGTGGTCGCGGCCGAGCTTCGCGGCCGTCGGCGAACTTACC
>NZ_JAULUC010000059.1:0-3104 GCF_052851275.1 Burkholderia sp. SR8 | reverse complement strand
GTATCGGCTGTCGTTCTTTAACAATCTGGAAGAAGTAAGTAATTTGGATAGCGGAAGCGTCTTTGAGATGGACGTGGAAACTATCCGGGTTGTGATTGTATCGATGTATCTCAAGATGATTCGAACTTCATTGTTCGGCTCGATTTTGGAATACGGCACAACGCGAGAACTCAACCTGTAGCGACTGTCGATGAGACAGACTCGTTATAGGGTCAAGCGAACAAGTGCATGTGGTGGATGCCTTGGCGATCACAGGCGATGAAGGACGCGGTAGCCTGCGAAAAGCTACGGGGAGCTGGCAAACAAGCTTTGATCCGTAGATGTCCGAATGGGGAAACCCACTCCTTTTGGAGTATCCATGGCTGAATACATAGGCCATGCGAAGCGAACGCGGTGAACTGAAACATCTAAGTAACCGCAGGAAAAGAAATCAACCGAGATTCCCAAAGTAGTGGCGAGCGAAATGGGATGAGCCTTGCACTCTTTATTTGTATTGTTAGCCGAACGCTCTGGAAAGTGCGGCCATAGCAGGTGATAGCCCTGTAGGCGAAAACAGTATGAAAGAACTAGGTGTGCGACAAGTAGGGCGGGACACGTGAAATCCTGTCTGAAGATGGGGGGACCATCCTCCAAGGCTAAATACTCGTGATCGACCGATAGTGAACCAGTACCGTGAGGGAAAGGCGAAAAGAACCCCGGGAGGGGAGTGAAATAGATCCTGAAACCGCATGCATACAAACAGTCGGAGCCTCGCAAGGGGTGACGGCGTACCTTTTGTATAATGGGTCAGCGACTTACGTTCAGTAGCAAGCTTAACCGTATAGGGCAGGCGTAGCGAAAGCGAGTCCGAATAGGGCGTTCAGTTGCTGGGCGTAGACCCGAAACCAGGTGATCTATCCATGGCCAGGATGAAGGTGCGGTAACACGTACTGGAGGTCCGAACCCACTAACGTTGAAAAGTTAGGGGATGAGCTGTGGATAGGGGTGAAAGGCTAAACAAACCTGGAAATAGCTGGTTCTCTCCGAAAACTATTTAGGTAGTGCCTCGTGTCTCACCTTCGGGGGTAGAGCACTGTCATGGTTGGGGGGTCTATTGCAGATTACCCCGCCATAGCAAACTCCGAATACCGAAGAGTGCAATCACGGGAGACAGACATCGGGTGCTAACGTCCGGTGTCAAGAGGGAAACAACCCAGACCGCCAGCTAAGGTCCCCAAATATAGCTAAGTGGGAAACGAAGTGGGAAGGCTAAAACAGTCAGGAGGTTGGCTTAGAAGCAGCCACCCTTTAAAGAAAGCGTAATAGCTCACTGATCGAGTCGTCCTGCGCGGAAGATGTAACGGGGCTAAGCTATATACCGAAGCTGCGGATGCGTGCTTTGCACGCATGGTAGGAGAGCGTTCCGTAAGCCTGCGAAGGTGCGTTGAAAAGCGTGCTGGAGGTATCGGAAGTGCGAATGCTGACATGAGTAGCGATAAAGGGGGTGAAAGGCCCCCTCGCCGTAAGCCCAAGGTTTCCTACGCAACGTTCATCGGCGTAGGGTGAGTCGGCCCCTAAGGCGAGGCAGAAATGCGTAGCTGATGGGAAGCAGGTCAATATTCCTGCACCATTGTTAGATGCGATGGGGGGACGGATCGCGGAAGGTTGTCCGGGTGTTGGAAGTCCCGGTCGCTGCATTGGAGAAGGCGCTTAGGCAAATCCGGGCGCGTAATTCAAGGGTGTGGCGCGAGCTCCTTCGGGAGCGAAGCAATTGGAAGTGGTTCCAAGAAAAGCCTCTAAGCTTCAGTCTAACGATGACCGTACCGCAAACCGACACAGGTGGGCGAGATGAGTATTCTAAGGCGCTTGAGAGAACTCGGGAGAAGGAACTCGGCAAATTGGTACCGTAACTTCGGGATAAGGTACGCCCTTGTAGCTTGACTGGCCTGCGCCAGGAGGGTGAAGGGGTTGCAATAAACTGGTGGCTGCGACTGTTTAATAAAAACACAGCACTCTGCAAACACGAAAGTGGACGTATAGGGTGTGACGCCTGCCCGGTGCCGGAAGATTAAATGATGGGGTGCAAGCTCTTGATTGAAGTCCCGGTAAACGGCGGCCGTAACTATAACGGTCCTAAGGTAGCGAAATTCCTTGTCGGGTAAGTTCCGACCTGCACGAATGGCGTAACGATGGCCACACTGTCTCCTCCCGAGACTCAGCGAAGTTGAAGTGTTTGTGATGATGCAATCTACCCGCGGCTAGACGGAAAGACCCCATGAACCTTTACTGTAGCTTTGCATTGGACTTTGAACCGATCTGTGTAGGATAGGTGGGAGGCTATGAAACCGGAACGCTAGTTTCGGTGGAGCCGTCCTTGAAATACCACCCTGGTTTGTTTGAGGTTCTAACCTTGGCCCGTGATCCGGGTCGGGGACAGTGCATGGTAGGCAGTTTGACTGGGGCGGTCTCCTCCCAAAGCGTAACGGAGGAGTACGAAGGTACGCTAGGTACGGTCGGAAATCGTGCTGATAGTGCAATGGCATAAGCGTGCTTAACTGCGAGACCGACAAGTCGAGCAGGTGCGAAAGCAGGTCATAGTGATCCGGTGGTTCTGTATGGAAGGGCCATCGCTCAACGGATAAAAGGTACTCTGGGGATAACAGGCTGATACCGCCCAAGAGTTCATATCGACGGCGGTGTTTGGCACCTCGATGTCGGCTCATCTCATCCTGGGGCTGTAGCCGGTCCCAAGGGTATGGCTGTTCGCCATTTAAAGAGGTACGTGAGCTGGGTTTAAAACGTCGTGAGACAGTTTGGTCCCTATCTGCCGTGGGCGTTGGATATTTGAAGGGGGCTGCTCCTAGTACGAGAGGACCGGAGTGGACGAACCTCTGGTGTACCGGTTGTCACGCCAGTGGCATCGCCGGGTAGCTATGTTCGGAAGAGATAACCGCTGAAAGCATCTAAGCGGGAAACTCGCCTTAAGATGAGATATCCCTGGGGACTAGATCCCCTTGAAGGGTCGTTCGAGACCAGGACGTTGATAGGTCAGGTGTGTAAGCGCAGTAATGCGTTCAGCTAACTGATACTAATTGCCCGTAAGGCTTGATCCTATAACAAGTCTG
>NZ_JAULUC010000058.1:0-3661 GCF_052851275.1 Burkholderia sp. SR8 | reverse complement strand
GCTCAGATCTGCTGCCATGTCCGTCTCCTTCCGTTATCCGATCGAAAAAGCACATCCCGCCACATCCGCTTTCGCCGCGTGCTCGTACAGGCGGGCCAGCCGCTATTGTGCACGATCGACCCCGCCATCCGCGCGCAAAAAGTCTAAGCTTAAGGTCGGTTCCGGGTCGCGGGAGATTCTCATGCACTATCGACGGCTAGGCCGCTCCGGCCTGCAGATCAGCGAGCTTTCGCTCGGCTCGTGGGTCACTTACGGCAACCAGGTCGACCAGCGGGTTGCGCGCGAGTGCCTCGCTGCGGCGCGCGACGCCGGCGTCAATTTCTTCGACAACGCCGAGGTCTACGCGGGCGGCAAATCCGAGGAAATCATGGGCCAGGCGCTCAAGTCGCTCGGCTGGCCGCGCGTCAGCTACCTCGTGTCCACGAAATTTTTCTGGGGGCTCGCGGAAGCGCCGAACCAGTACCACACGCTGAACCGGAAATATCTGCTGAACGCGATCGACGGCTCGCTACGCCGGCTGCAGCTCGACTACGTCGATCTCGTCTATTGCCATCGGCCCGATCCGAACACGCCGATCGAGGAAACCGTGTGCGCGATGAGCGACATGATCGCGCGCGGCAAAGCGCTGTATTGGGGCACGTCCGAATGGAGCGCCGACGAGATTCGCGCCGCGTACGGAATCGCCGAGCGGCATCACCTGCACAAACCGGTCGTCGAACAGCCGCAGTACAACTTGTTCCACCGTACGAGGGTCGAGCAGGAATATGCACGGCTCTATGACGACTACGGCCTCGGCCTGACGACCTGGAGCCCGCTGGCATCGGGGCTGCTCACCGGCAAGTACCGTAACGGCGTCCCGCCCGGCAGCCGCGCCGAGCTGCACGGCTACGACTGGCTTCGCGACCGGCTGACGGATCCGGCCAGCAACGATGTCGTCGAGCGGCTCGGCGCGATCGCGGCCGAACTCGGCTGCAACACGGCTCAGTTAGCGATCGCATGGGTGCTCGCGAATCCGCACGTGAGCTCGGTCATTACGGGCGCGTCGCGAATCGAGCAGATTGGCGACAACATGCGCGCGATCGACGTCGCCGCGCAGCTGACGCCCGAGATCAAGCAACGCATCGCGGAGGCCGTCGGCGATACCTACGAGTAAGGCGACTCACGCCCACTCGCGTACAATACGCGACCGCATCGGCGCCCGGCCCGACGGCCGTACGCGATCGTCCGTTTTCATCGATTCACCTTTCGTTTCAGGCAGTCAGCCATGCTCAGTTATCGTCACGGTTTTCACGCAGGCAATCACGCGGACGTGCTCAAGCACACCGTCGTCGTCCAGCTGCTGCGCTACCTGAACAAGAAGGACAAATCGTACTGGTACATCGACACGCACGCGGGCGCAGGCGTGTATTCGCTGCGCGACGGCTACGCGGCCAAAACAGGCGAGTTCGACACCGGCATCGGTCCACTGTGGAGCGACAAGAACCTGCCCGAAGCGCTGGGCGATTACATCGACGAAGTGCGCGCGCTGAACGACGACGGCGAGCTCCGCTACTATCCGGGCTCCCCGTATCTCGCGTGGCGATCGATGCGCGAACAGGATCGTATGCGTCTGTTCGAAATGCACACGACCGAAATCGACGTGTTGCGTCACAACTTTCGCGACGCGGGGCGCCGCGCGATGATCTTCGCCGGCGACGGATTCGAAGGCATCAAGGCACTGCTGCCGCCGCCGCCGCGACGCGCGCTGGTGCTGATCGATCCGTCGTACGAGGACAAGAAGGACTACACCCGTACCGTGACGTGCGTGACGGAATGCCTGAAACGTTTCGCGACCGGCTGTTATGCGATCTGGTATCCGCAGGTGGCGCGCGTGGAATCGCAGCGTTTCGCGGAACAGCTCAAGCGCCTGCAGCCGAACAACTGGCTGCACTTGACGTTGACGGTGTCAAATCCGCCTGCGGATGGCCTGGGCCTCTACGGCAGTGGAATGTTCATCCTGAATCCGCCGTACACGCTTGCGCAAAGCATGAACGAAGTACTGCCCTATCTCGTGGAACGCCTGGGACAGGACAGCGGCGCCCGGTGCCAGATCGAGCACCGCGGCAACTGAACGGCAAGAATGCCGTTACGGCTGCGGTCGCCCGGTCGGCCTCGGCTGATTGGCCGGCGACGCGCCCCAGCCCGGCACATTGATGTACGGCGCGACAAACAGCGGCACCGACGAATTCGCTCCCTGGCCGGCCGTCGTTCGCAGACCCGCCGGTTCGACGATCGGCTCGGACGACAGCGGAGCCGTTTGCAATACCAGGCCGCCCTTGCCGTCCTGGATGCCGCGCTGCGTATCGAGAATCAGCGGCCTGGACGAAGTCGCGGCACCGGCCACGACGCCATGAACGAGCACCGCGGCGCCCAGTACGAGACGCGCGCGGGAAACGTGACGCACATCGAAACGCAAGCGCATGATCATATTCTTCCGGTTGAAAAGGAGGTCCATACCATAGCGCCACGCGGGCGATTTCGCCAGATCCGCCGCACAAAAAACAAAGCCCCGTCAATACGGGGCTTGCTTTTCACTCGGTGCCACGCGGCACCTGACAGCGGCTGCGATTACAGCGAGTAGCCGTTGGCTTCGAGCGAACGGATGCGGCTCTCGAGCTGGACGATGTCCGACGACGAAGCGAGGTAAGCCTCGCGGCGCTCACGCTCTGCGGATTCGAACCAGTTGCTCAGCTTTTCGACGATGTAGGCGATCATGATGTTCTCCAAGGAAGGGGGACCCCTGGCGAATCGAGATTCAGGGATTTCCCGTATAGGGTTATCCCGAATTATAACGATGCCGCACCAAGATGCTAGTGAAATGCTTGCATGGAAACCATTCCGATCCGGAATGGATCATGAAACACTCTCTGTAACGCATTGATTTTTATCGACATTTACTCGGCGCCTATTTTTGGCGTCGAAGGCCTGCACTAATCTGGGTCAGTGACCGGGTCGGCCAGGCGCGCCAAAATCGGGCATTCGGGTCGGTGGTCACCGTGGCAGTGCGCGGCAAGATCGGCCAGCGTGTCGCGCATGTCGCTCAATTCCGCGATGCGTTTATCGAGTTCGGCCACGTGCTCGAGTGCGATCGACTTCACTTCCGCGCTGGCTCGAGAACGGTCTTGCCACAGCATCAGCAGCTTGCGGATATCCTCGACGAGAAAACCGAGTCGGCGGGCCTGACGGATGAAACGCAGGATATGGACTTCGTCCGTGCCGTAAATCCGGTACCCGGCATCGCTGCGCTTGCTCGGCGCAAGAAGGCCGACCTGTTCGTAGTACCGGATCATTTTTGCGCTGACGCCCGATTCGCGCGACGCGTCGCCGATATTCATTCCCCGCCCTCTCTGCATCAAGTCTGATTCGAACACGAACGTCGGCACGGATGCCGACGAACCCATATCGATCGTATCAAATCGCGCGGCTCCGTTCCGGGATGGGCGTGGGTGACCGGTGGCACGGCAATCGGGATCGACGGAAAGACCGGTTGGAGCCCGATCGCCCGGCCCCCGGCCCTGGAACAATGAGGTATTTGTGTCGGCGGCGATCTGTGGCGGGACGCGCTGCCCGTCGTCGCCCGCGTCCCGCCAACACCCCGCTGCACATGCCGTTTTGGTCGCCG
>NZ_JAULUC010000057.1:0-3847 GCF_052851275.1 Burkholderia sp. SR8 | reverse complement strand
GGCGCTGACCGGGCAGTCGTTCGTCGTCAGCCACGGCTGGTTCATGCAGTAACGTCCCCGCCTTCGTCGCGGGAGGGATTCCCGCGACATCGCCTATTCTCGCGCTGGGGTGCCGTCCGTCGACGTCACTCCGGCCGTCTCCGCCGTCCAAGGCGGGATTTCTCGGAGCAACTGATGAAACCGCACGCGCGTACAGAAAAGCAGGCCGTCGATGCGGCGGACCTGCATCACGAAGCCGGTGCGCCGGCCGCTGCGCGGTCGCTGCCGTACGAAACGATCGCGCTCGTCCTGCAGGGCGGCGGCGCGCTCGGCGCGTATCAGGCCGGCGTATTCGAAGGGCTGCACGAAGCAGGCATTCCGCTCGACTGGATCGCCGGCATCTCGATCGGGGCGCTCAACACCGCGCTGATCGCCGGCAACGCGCCCGAACATCGCGTCGAGCGACTGCGCGAATTCTGGGAAACGATCTGCCAGCCGGCGTTCTTCCCCGCGATTCCGGCCGCGTACGAATTCGCGCTGTTCAACAGCATCGACCAGATCCGCACGTTCTTTACCGCGTCGCAGGCCGCGAGCGCGATGATGCAGGGCCAGCAGGGCTTCTTCGTGCCGCGCTTCCCGCCGCCGCTGCCGGGCGTGTCCGATCATCCGCAAAAGATCAGCTGGTACGATACGTCCGCGCTGCGCGCGACGCTGCTCAAGCTGTGCGATTTCGACCGGATCAATTCGGGCGAGACGCGCGTGTCGGTCGGCGCGGTCAACGTCGGCACGGGCAACTTCGTGTATTTCGACAATTCGCGCATCCGCCTCCTGCCCGAGCACTTCATGGCGTCCGGCGCGCTGCCGCCCGCGTTCCCGCCGGTGGAGATCGACGGCGAGTACTACTGGGACGGCGGCGTCGTATCGAACACGCCGCTGATGGAAGTGCTGCGCGCGCGGCCGCGCCGCGACACGCTCGCGTTCCAGGTCGACCTGTGGAGCGCGCGCGGCCCGCTGCCGCGCACGATGGCCGACGTCGCGGAACGCACGAAGGACGTGCAGTATTCGAGCCGCACGCGTTTCGTCACCGACACGCTGCAGCGCGAACAGCGCTACCGCAACGTACTGCGCCACGTGCTCGAGCAGGTGCCGGAAGAGCAGCGCAAGAACGACCCGTGGTGCATCGAGGCCGAAGCGATGTCGAGCGGGAAGAAGTACAACATCCAGCACCTGATCTATCAGCAGAAGGCGTACGAGCACCACTACAAGGACTACCAGTTCGGTCTGTCGACGATGCGCGACCACTGGTGCGCCGGTCTCGACGACATTCGCAAGACGCTCGCGGTCAAGGACGGCCTCGCGCTGCCCACCAACGACGCGGGCTTCGTCACGCACGACATTCACCGCCGCCGGTAACGCCGTGTGCCACGGCCCGGCGCGCTTGCTGCGCCGGGCCGTCCTCTTTTCCGATTCGACATGCCGATTTTCATTGCGCTGTTCGCGCTCATCGCGCTGGGATGGGGCGCCGTTCATCTGTTTCACGTCATCGCCGCGCAGTTCGGCCAGCCGGTCGCGATCGCGGCCGCCGTGCTCGCCGCCGCGATCCTGATCGCGCTGGTCGCGTGGTGGCTCAAGCGCCGCCGCGACATCGCCCCGAACACGAAGGAACAAGGCTGGACCCACGTCGTGCACCGCGCATGGGGCGAGCTGCGCGTGTCCGCGACGCAAGGATTGCTGTGGCTGTCGCACGACGGCGCGGACGGCCGCTATACGTTGTCGCAGCTCGACGGCTGCGAGGCCGCACCGATCGACGGCCGCTGGCATCTGGTCGTGCGCGTGCGCGACGCGGTGTGCGGCGAATGGAAACTGCCGATGATGGACAAGCGCGACGCGCAGCGCTGGGCGCGCGTGCTGATGCTCGCGAAGGACAATCGGCTGTAACGGCCGGCGGCTGCCGCGCCCGATGCGCTACTTTCCGCGAACCGGATTACCGTCGCGACGCCCTATCGCGCGCCGAGCGCCCACAACGCGTCGAGCACGTGCTGGGTCGACCGCTCGACCGGGCCGGCCCGATGCGCGATACCGAGTTCGCGCCACAACGCCGGCCGCAGCGGCCGCATGACGATGCGCGCATCGGGCAGCGGCGCGCCGGCCTCGTGCGGCAGCAGCGTCGCGCCGTAACCGGCGGCGACCAGACTCTTGATCGCATCGTTGTAGTTCAGCTCGATGCGCGGCTCGGGCCGGTGGCCGCCGAGCGCGAACCATTCCGTCGTGAGCCGCGACAGGCGGGTCGTCGCATCGTTGAGAATCAGCGGACGCGCGGCCAGATAGGCCGGCGTCACCCGCGCCGGAAGCTGCCAGTCCGCGGGCAGAAAAGCCAGCACCGGATCGCGCCGCCACGCGCGGATCGACAGCCCCGCGACCGCCTGCTGCGGCAGCGCGACGAGCCCGACGTCGAGCGTGCCCTGCGCAAGACGCGCGAGCGTGTCCTGCGACGTGAGCACGGCGATCTGCACGTCGATGTCCGGATGGTGTTCGCGCAACCGGGCCACCGCCTGCGGCAACAGATGCGCGATCGCGCCGGTCGATGCGCCGAGCCGCACGCGCCCGGTGAGCCCCTGCACTTGCCGCTCCACGTCGTCCAGCGTCGACTCGACCTCGGCCAGCAGACGGCGCGCGCGCTCGACCAGCACCGCGCCGATGGCGGACGGCCGCACGTTGCCGCGCGTGCGCGACAGCAATGGCGCGCCGACGCGGCTTTCGAGTTCGGCGACATGAAGGCTGACCGTCGGCGGCGCAAGATGCAGCAGTTGCGCGGCCGCGACGAAGGAGCCCTGGTCGGCGATCGCGACCAGCGTGCGCAGCCGGTCCAGACTGATCTCGCGCATTCCCACCTCTCGTTCAGGAAAACTGAATCCCGTCGTCAGGAAATTCAACTTTTCCTATTCTAGGCGTTCGGTGGACGATACGGCTTTCCCGACGTCCGAAACGAGGAACGCGACCATCATGAGCCTCTCCACTGTCTACATCGACGGCGACCAGGGCACGACCGGACTGCAGATCCACGAGCGCCTGCGCGATCGCACCGACCTGCGGCTCGTCACGCTGCCGGATGGCGAGCGCAAGAATCCCGCGCGGCGCGCCGAAGCGATCAATGGATCCGATATCGCGATCCTGTGCCTGCCCGACGCTGCCGCGCGCGAAGCCGTCGGCTTCATCCGCAATCCGGCGGTACGCGTGATCGATGCGAGTTCCGCCCATCGCACCGACCCCGAATGGGTCTACGGCTTTCCCGAAATGATCGACGGACACGCGCGGACCATCGCCCGCGCGCGGCGCGTCACCAATCCGGGCTGCTATCCGACCGGCGCGATCGGGCTGCTGCGGCCGCTGCAGCAGGCCGGACTGCTGCCGCGCGACTATCCGGTGAGCATCCATGCGGTGTCGGGCTATTCCGGCGGCGGCCGGAGCGCCGTCGAAGCGTTCGAATCGAACGACGCTGCACGTGCGAAACCGCTGCAGGTCTACGGCCTCGCGCTCGCGCACAAGCATGTGCCCGAGATCCAGCGGCATGCCGGGCTCGCGCATCGTCCGCTGTTCGTGCCGGCTTACGGTGCCTATCGGCAGGGCATCGTGCTCACCGTGCCGATCGAGCTGCGCCTTCTGTCCGCCGGCGTGACCGGTGAAATGCTGCATGCGTGTCTCGCGCACCATTACGCCGGCGCGCGCCACGTCGAGGTCATGCCGCTCGCGGACACCCGCGCGATCACGCATCTCGATCCGCAAGCACTGAACGGGACGAACGATCTGCGGCTCGGCGTGTTCGTCAATGAAGCGCACGGCCAGGTGCTGCTGTCCGCGGTGTTCGACA
>NZ_JAULUC010000056.1:0-4028 GCF_052851275.1 Burkholderia sp. SR8 | reverse complement strand
AGATAAAGCCAAACATAAGTGAGCGCGAACAGCACGACAAAAACGAACAGATGCACGGTATGCCGCCAGAACAGCGTCGCCGGGATCACCGCGACGAGGCACAGCAGCCACAGATAGGGTGACGTGAGCGAATTCCGCCGCGTCAGATCATGCGCATGCTTGGTCCCGACGGCCCACCGCATCAGCCGCTTGTACACGAGCATGTGCAGATGCACGCCGTCCGGAATCCCCGGCGACATCCCGCGGATGAACTTCTTCCGGTAGATCGAGAAGCACGTCTCGAAGATCGGATACATGAACAGCAGCACCGGATACCACGCCGATACCTCGCGATTGCGCATCACGAGCATGATCGCGAGCTCGGCGAGCATGAAGCCGATGAAATACGCGCCGCCGTCGCCGAGAAAAATCAGCCCGGCCGGAAAATTCCACAGGAAGAAGCCCAGCACGGCGCCCATCATGATGATCGACGCCGACATCACGACCGGGTCGTTCACGTGGAAGGCCACATACGCGAGCGACGCGAACATCATGAAGCTGACCATCGACGCGAGCCCGTTGAAGCCGTCGATGATGTTGATCGCGTTGGCGAGCGCCGCGACCGCGAGCACCGTGATGAACGCCGAGATGGCCACGTAGCCGAGCAGGAAATCGAGCGGCGGCACGCTGATGCGCTTGACCGCGATGCCCAGCAGCCAGAACGCGAGCGCGGCCGCGCCCATCGTGCACAGCAGCCGCGCGCGCGGCGACACGCGCTTGGTGAGGTCCTCGACGAGCCCCGACAGGAACGCCGGCAGCCCGCATGCGGCGATCCCGAGAATGCTGCCGGCGATCGTCGGATAGCGCCGCGACAGGATCAGCGCGGCAACGACGACCCCGGCGAGGATGCCGATGCCGCCCACACGCGGCACCGGCCGCACATGGAATTTCTGCACGCCGGCCAGGTCGCTGTCGATCGAGAATTTCTCGTGCAGATGCGCATAGCGCACGATGAACAACGTGACGAGCAGGGAGACGATGAAGCCGGACGCGAAGCTGAGCATGGGATCGCTCGAAAAATGGACAGCGGATTATACAAAACCGCGCGGGTTCCCCTCCTGCCATTTCCAGTGGTCCGCACACATCTCTTCGATTCCGAGCGTCGCGCGCCAGCCGATCAGGTCGGCCGCGGCCTGCGGATTCGCATAGCACTCGGCGATGTCGCCCGGGCGGCGCGCGACGAGTTCGTACGGCACCGGGCGCCCGGACGCCTTCTCGAACGCGCGCACGACTTCGAGCACGCTGTAGCCCTGGCCGGTGCCGAGGTTCACGACGAAGCTCGCATCGCGCTTCGCGAGCGCGTCGAGCGCGGCGATGTGCCCCTTCGCCAGATCGACGACGTGGATGTAGTCGCGCACGCCGGTGCCGTCCGGCGTCGGGTAGTCGGAGCCGAACACGCGCAGCTTCTCGAGCTTGCCGACCGCGACCTGCGCGACGTACGGCATCAGGTTGTTCGGGATCCCGGCCGGATCCTCGCCGATCAGCCCGCTCGAATGCGCGCCGACCGGGTTGAAGTAGCGCAGCGTCGCGATGCGCCACGACGGGTCCGATACCTCGAGGTCGCGCAGGATCTGCTCGGCGATCAGCTTCGACTGGCCGTACGGATTGGTCGCGGACAGCGGGAACGATTCGTCGATCGGCGAGCGCTCCGGCACGCCGTACACGGTCGCCGACGAACTGAACACGAACTGCCGCACATTGCGCTCGCGCATGATCTTCAGCACGGTGAGGAGGCCGCCGAGGTTGTTCTGGTAATACTCGAGCGGCTTCGCGACCGATTCGCCGACGGCCTTGAGCGCCGCGAAATGGATCGTGCCGGTGATCGGATGCGCATCGAACACCTTCGCGAGCGCGGCTTCGTCGCACACGTCGACCTGGTGGAATGCCGGCGTCCTGCCGGTGATGCGCTCGATCCGGCGAACGGCTTCGGCCTTGCTGTTGACGAGGTTGTCGACGATCACGACATCGTAGCCGTTGTCGAGCAGCTCGACGGCCGTGTGCGAGCCGATATAGCCCGCACCGCCGGTAACGAGGATGGTGCCTTTAGCGGTCATTCTGATGTGCTCCTTCAGAGTGTGATGCCGGTCAATGTATGGATGGTCTGCCGGTAGCGTTCGACGACCTGCTGCTCGTCGAATTCCGCCGCCACCTTGCGGCGGCCGCGCGCACCCATCGCGTCGCGTCCGGCGGCTCCCAGTTCGATCATGCGGATCAGCTGCTCCGCGAGGCTCGCGCTGTCGCGCACGCGGCACAGGAAGCCGGTTTCGCCGTCGGCGACGACGTCGCGGCAACCGGGCACGTCGGTCGCGACGATCGGGCGGCCCATCGCGGACGCTTCCATCAGCGTGCGCGGCACGCCTTCGCGGTACGACGGCAGCACGACGCAGTCGGCCGCCGCGATGTGCGGGCGCACGTCGTGCGCTTCGCCGAGATACTCGACGACGCCTTCGCCGACCCACGCATCGACGTCCGCGCGGCCGATCGCGCTCGGGTTGTCGACGCCGAGCGGGCCGAGCAGCTGGAAGCGCGCGTCCGGATAACGGGCGCGCACGACGCGCGCGGCCTCGACGTATTCGCGCACGCCCTTGTCCCACAGCAGCCGGCCGATCAGGATGAACACCGGGCCGCGGCCGGCAGGCAGCGGCACCGGCGCAAACTGTTCGAGATCGACGCCTTCGCCGTGCAGCAGCCGCGCGCGTTTGGGATGCGCGAGCAGCTGCTCGTCGGTGAAAGTCGCGAGATCGTCGCGGTTCAGGAACCACACTTCGCGCGGGAAGCGGAACGCGAACCGGTACAGCCGTTTCGCGACGCTGGCCGCGCGGCTCTTCTGGATGAACACGTAGCCGAGCCCGGTCGTGACCGCGATCGACGGCACGCGCGCGAGCCATGCTGCGATCGACCCGTAGATGTTCGGCTTGATCGTGTAATGGAACACGAGATCGGGCTTCAGCGCACGGTAATGACGCATCAGCGCGGCGAGCGTGCCGAGATCCTCGCGCGGGCTCGTACCTTTCGACGCGACGGCGAGCGCGACGTAGCGGCAGCCCATCTGCTCGAGCAGCGGCACCGTGCGGTCGTGCGGCGCGATTACGATGACCTCGGCGCCGCGCGCGACGAGCGCACGGATCAGCCCGTGGCGGTACGTGTAGATCGCCCAGGCCGTGTTGCAGACGAGCGCGATGCGCAGCGAGGAAGTAGCGGACATGAAAAAAAAGAAAAAATAAAGCGCCGAAAACGCCGAATGCGGACTACGCGGACGGCCGCGCCGCGAACAGCGTCTGCTTGATCCGCTGCAAGGTACGGTACGGCATCACGAAATGCAGCAGATTCTTGGCGAGGCCGGCCCAGTCGTACGGGTTCAGCACGTTGAAGTGACGCAGCAGCAGCGACAGGGTCGACATCAGCTGCCGGCGGCGCTTGGTCGCGCTGATCCCGCCCTCGTTGAGCTCGTAGTAGAGGCCGAGCTCGGGCAGGTTCGCGCAATCGTAGCGTTGCATTAACCGTAAAAAAAGATCGAGATCCTCGGCCGCCCGATACTTTGCACGGTAATTGCCGACTTCGCGCACGGCGTCGATGCGCAGCATGACCGACGGATGCACGAGCGGCGAGCGCAGGAAACGCGTGCGGCGCAGCGTGCGCGGATCGGCGGGCGGCGTCAGCATGAAGCGCGGCTCGCCGGCACGCGACACGACCTGCGTCCACATGCCGACGCACGCCACCCGCGGATGCGCGTCGAGATACGCGCGCTGTTTCGCGAGGCGCTGCGGCGCGGCGAGGTCGCCGGCGTCGATCCGTGCGGCATAGCGGAAGCCGCGCGCCGCGAGCGCGTCGATGCCGGCCTCGAGCGCGCGCTCGATGCCGCCGTTCTGTGGCATGCGAAGCACGTCGATCGCGAGGCCGGGCAGGTCGGGCGCGACGATCGGCGGCGTGCTGCCGTCGTCGACGATCAGCACGTGCACCGGCGTGTCCTCGCGAAACGACGCGAGGGT
>NZ_JAULUC010000055.1:0-4474 GCF_052851275.1 Burkholderia sp. SR8 | reverse complement strand
ATAATAGTGGCGTGCCCCGTCGGGCGTGCAACCTCTCCATCGTTGCGCGTTTCTTGTCGCCGAACCTGCTATTTGACACTGCCGAGCTAATCATGACCACCAATCTTCGTGACGAGTTCGAATACTACTTAAAGCACCAAACGGATTTGGTATCGCAGTATTCTGGAAAAGTTGTTGCGATAAAGGATCAAAAGGTGATTGGTGTATTTGATGATGAGATAAAAGCTGTAACGGAAACTCAAAAGACTTTTCCTCTTGGTACGTTTTTGGTTCAACGGGTTGAGCCGGGTGCTCAAAATTATACACAGACGTATCATTCGCGGGTCGAATTCGTATAATGCAAACCCCTGTTTCTGCATTCACGGCGAAAGCCAATGGAATTTGCAACGTTCTAAAGACCCAATGTGGGGTCGCGCAGGTTGTCAATTCTGGAAGTCGTGGGCCGGTTGAGTTGAAGTATTCGGCTATCTGGGATACCGGTGCGACAGCGAGTGTGATATCGCAGTCGGTGGTGGACGCGTGCGGACTTGCTCCGACTGGCGTATGTCAGGTGCATGGGGTTAGCGGGATTACGCTGACGGAAACCTACTACGTTGCAATATTTCTCCCAAATGGCGTTTGTTTTTCTCCGGTCCGGGTCACGAAGGGTAACTTGGGCGGGAATTGTGACGTTTTGATTGGCATGGATATCATCGGGTCTGGTGATTTTTCTGTGACGAATTTCGACGGAAAAACGGCATTTTCATTTCGGATGCCGTCGCAGGCGTGTGTCGACTACGTTCAGGATCACAATGATGCGGCACTCCATAGAGCTATTATGCCTGCATCTGTTAAGCCGAATAGTAGTAGTTGGCGCCCGTCCGGCTCCAGGAAAAAGAAGGGCAAGAAATAGATCGGTTGCGACAAATGTATCGATAGCACTATAAAGGCCCCGCCCCGAGCGGGGCTTTTTCACACCTGACATAACGTGAGCGATGCGGGGATGGCCGACGGAGAGGCAGGCCTAACGTTGACGTGCTGGCACGGAGCGATTCTGATGTCCCATCAGCGATCTCAAAATATTCTTGCCGGGCAGTTCGATAGCGCGGTAGGTCAACCACGATACAGCGATTGTCGCAGCGAAAAACGCGACGAAGAAACCGCGGCTGTTATATGGCAACTCGTGTCCTGATGCGACACCGAGGATGTGTGCGGCAAGCTGCATGGGAAAGTGCACCAAGTAGATCGAATAGGAAATGCTACCTAGGAACACGAGCGGAGCAAGTTTGAGCACTTTGTTGACGACAGATCCTCGAATTGCCCCGACAATCAATGTAGGGAAGCAAACGAGCGTAATCGCGAAGTCCAGTCCGCTCGAAAATCTGGAACTAGCGCAGTAGTAAAGGAAGCATGCAGCCGATGCAACGGCAATGAGATCGTAGACAGATTTGGGAACGGAGATCTTCGCGAACACGTCGTCGACGCGCAACAGCGCGACGCCGATGCAGAAGCCGAACATCGCTCGGAAAATGTCGTTGTCGATGCCGACGAAGGTCGCGTTGCTGATCAGGCCATTGCGAAAAATAGCTGCCAGCGCGACCACGAATCCAGCGCTCAGCAGAATGGAGGAGAGCTTTCTTCGGCTCGAAATTGTTGCAAGGAAGACGACGTTCACGACGAACTCAGCAGAGATCGACCACGACGGAGCGTTGAACGAGAAGCCGTGCTCAAGTCCGGTTCGGTTCAGCAACAGCAGGTTCAGGGCAAATTCTCTCTTGTCGTTGAAGGTGTAGATAAAGGGGGATGCTTCGAGGCGATGAACCAACACCCATTGCATGATCGCCACGAGGCATAACATGACGAAGTGCAGCGGATACAGTCGCGCGATTCGGTCCCGAAGATTCGACAAGAAGTTTGGCGATCGCTGTTCAGTCCAATATGTACGGGCAAGCACGAATCCCGACAGCACGAAGAAGAAGTCAACGAGCAGCAGCCCGTGACTGTAGAACGGGGCCATCAAACTGGGAAACGGGGACGCATGGAAATGGTTTGTATAGTGCCAGGCGATCACGCCGATCGCCGCCAGCGCCCTGAGGCTGTCGAGTTCGTGTAGCCGTTCGTTTCCGCTCATCGTGCTATGGCCCGGTGTTGAGTGTGCGCGATTGTATCCGATAAAGAATCAATGTCTCGGGGGGGGGCCGCGCTATGTGCGTCGCCGGCATCTGGCGACGCTTCAGTACTCTGACGGCAGGATGCGGCACACCGTGGCGATGATCACGGTCAACGCCGACGAACACCCGCTCATGAAGCACATGCATCGACCGGGCGACGAGAAGCGGTCTGTCGTGATCCTCCGGCCGGACGATTGGGAGGAATGGCTGACGACGTCGAACGTCGAGGCGGCGCGGGCGATGCTGCAGCTGTACCCGGCTGAGGATATGCTTGCTGAACCCAAACCGACGGGAGACGAAGATGGCACTCACCAATGAACAACTGGCAGATCTCTTGGTAGGTATCGCGCGATCACAGCAGGCGATCATCGACGCCGTTGCGTTGCATCTCGGACAACCAGACGGATTAACCTTTCGTGGGCGCGCCGTGATACCGACTCTGCAGAGTGCCGCGAACATACTCAATAACCCGGCGGCACCCCCGACCTTGCATGATCTTCCGTCGCGCCTATTGCTTCAACTCCAAGGTGGACCTCGAGCGGGTATCCCTCGTATCGAGGAGTGGGTGGCGCAGGAACTGAACCGTTTGGCGCCGTAGCTACTCGGCAATCCACTTCCTCCATGAACCATGCCGTACTCCTTGACGACAGTGGTACGCCGCTTGTAGATGAACGCTACGAGGTCGCAGATGAAGATCAGATTGAACCTTTGGCTCGAGCGCGAGTTCTTTCCACCGCCCGCGATGCGGACGGCATCGCGCTGGATCAAGCAGGGGAAGATTTACCCGCCTCCCATCAAGGTGGGTAACGCGTACTACGTCGAAGAGAAAGCCATCTACCAGGAAGGAAATCGGCCGCTGAGATTGGCCGAGCGCCTGAGGCTCGAAGAACTCGAGGAAAGGAAAAGGGCGAAACAAGCGAAGTAAGCTTGCTTGCTGAACACTTGCGTGAGGGGCGGACAACCGGTCCGCCCGGTGGATGACGTCAGCCGCCAAGCCGGTGAGTCGTCGATCCTGGGGCATTGATGAATCCGGTCCCCTTGCCGCCGGCAACCTTAAGGTGTTCGACCTCGACCTTGGCCGAGTTGATGATCACCTGAGCTACCTCCGCAATAGCTTTGGCGCGCTCGATCTCCATGGGTTTCTCGTTGCTGGTTAGGCCCTGGAGCGTGTTGAAAAGATGTTCACGCAGCGCTTCAATGTTGTTCATTGATCACCTTCCTTAGCTTGTTGTACATGTTGATGACAGCTCGTAGTTCTTCCGGATAACGAAGGACCGATGATCGGTTTGCCAACTCTGCCTTTGTAATCAGCTCAAGATTTGAGATGTCGCAATTCAATGGATTTCGATCGATAAACCAAATGGAGTGTGTTTTGAGGTTGTAGTCGCCATAATGGGCGCGCCATGCAAGTCGATGCTTCGACACCCATCCTTCGGTATCCTCAACTTTGATATATACGTAGCCGCCCCATATTTTCTCGGTGCCGATGGGATGTGCCGGAAGTCGGCTCTCGGCACCGAGTGGCATGATTCGATCGCCTGCCTCCTTCCAGAACGCGGCTGACTTCTTGATGCCGAGCTTTCGAGCCTTTGCGACGATCTGTGAATACGTCTTGTTGAGGATAGGGAGCAACGTCTCAATCGTCGAGTCGGGATAGTGCTCTTTGAGGAAACGGACCTGTTCGTCGGTCCAAATTACTCGTGGGCCAAAGTTCCTGTTCAGAGGAGGCAAGTACTCGACGGGCTTTCGCAGTCCAAGCTTGCGAGCTTTACCCTCGATATGTTTAACGGTGCGTCCGAGGCGTTGGGCGATTAGCGCGTTCGAGTGGTAGGGGTACAGGTTTCTCAAAATCTGAACATCGTCAGATCCCCATCGGCCACAACCTAGGAGTGTGGCTTGTATCGCTGACGGGAGGCTTGCACTTGGGGAGAACGTCTTTCTTACCTTGCGTGTTCCGTCGGAAGCCGGCTCCCTGGTGACTATGACCACGCCGCGTTTGATGTACGGAGAAATCATAGTTGTGATCTTTCGACCACCCAGCCGCAGCAGCCTGTCAATGTCCTCCCCACATATGCCAGGCTGGTCTTGGATCAACTGAAGGATTGCTTTTGTGTAGCTCACACAGTTCCTCCTAAACAGTCAGTAGGACTCCATATGGTGGCACTCCAAAAATACGGAAGTGCGAGAATGCGGTCAAACAGTCTGCGCGAGACCTGATCAAATCTCACTTGACGTCTGCACGCCGCGGAACTACAGTTGTATTGCGCCTGAGACAACAGGCGCCGGGTTTGGCGACCTGACGATATTGGCGGACAACCGCCCCA
>NZ_JAULUC010000054.1:0-4648 GCF_052851275.1 Burkholderia sp. SR8 | reverse complement strand
CTCGAACAGCACCGCGCGGCCCGTCGAGTTCCTGACGACCGTCGCCGTCATCTATTTCCTCGTCGCCTTTCCGCTGACCCGACTGGTCGGCGTAGTGGAGTCCAGGATGCTCAGGCGCTATGCCTACTGATCCGCAACAACCCGCAACGCTTTCATCAAGCCGGAGAACTCTCATGCAACTGAAAGGCATTCTGCCCGCCCTCGTCACACCGTTCGATGCGTCGGGCGCGGTCGATCACGACACGCTCGCGTCGATCCTCGAATATCAGCTGGCCGCCGGCGTCAGCGGCTTCGTGCCGCTCGGTTCGACCGGCGAGTACTACGCGCTGACGAACGACGAGCGCCGCGCGGTGATGAAGACGGTGCGCGAAGTGGTCGGCAGCCGCGGCACGCTGATCGCCGGCGCGAACGGCTCGTCGACGCGCGAAGTGATCGAGCAGGTTTGCCAGGCGCGCGATGCCGGCTACACCAACATCCTGATCGCGCCGCCGTACTACGCGCTGCCGTCGCAAGACGAACTGATCGGCCACTACGACGCGATTCTCGCGGCAGTGGCCGACGTGAACGTGATCCTGTACAACTACCCGGTGCGCACGAACGTCGAGGTCGGCTTCGGCGTACTCGACGCGTTCAAGGATCATCCGCGCGTGATCGGCATCAAGGAAAGCAGCGGCAACCTGCTGCGCGCGATCGAGATCGGCGGCAAGTACCGCGACCACTATCAGCTGTCGTGCGGCTCCGACGACCAGGCGCTCGACTTCTTCCTGTGGGGCGCGACGAGCTGGATCTGCGGGCCCGCGAACTGCTTCGCGAAACAGGTCGTGAGCTTTTACGACAAGTTCTCGGCCGGCGACATCGCCGGTGCGCAGAACGTGATGCGCTCGCTGTTCCCGGTGATGGCGAGCATGGAGTCGGGCAAGTTCATCCAGAAGGTGAAGTACGGCTGCGAGCTCGCGGGCTTCAAGGTCGGCAACGCACGCATGCCGCTGCAGCCGCTGACCGATCACGAGAAGGCCGAGTTCCGCGCGATCTTCGAGGCGTCGCAGGCGTGATGCGGTAATGCGCTCCCGTACCGGCGCCGCGTGGTGCCGGTACGCCGACCGGGGAATTCCATCATGACGATTCACAGCTTTACCTGTATCGAAGGTCATACCGAGGGCATGCCGGTGCGCATGGTGATCGACGGCGCGCCGGCGTTGCAAGGTGCGACCATGAATGCACGCCGCGAGGACTTCGTCGCGCATCACGACTGGGTGCGCCGCACGCTGATGCTGGAGCCGCGCGGCCATGCGCACATGTCGGGGACGATCTTCTATCCGCCGCTCAACGACAACGCGGATTTCAGCCTGCTGTTCATCGAGACGTCGGGCTGCCTGCCGATGTGCGGTCACGCGACGATCGGCTCGATCGCATTCGCGATCGAGGAGCGGCTCGTCGTGCCGAAGCAGCCGGGTACGGTGACGGTCGACGTGCCCGCCGGGCAGATCGTCGCGCGCTACGAGACGGATGGCGAGCGCGTGTCGTCGGTCCGCTTCACCAACGTGCCGAGCTTCCTGCTCGCGCGCGACGTCGAGATCGGCGTTCCCGCGCTCGGCACGCTGGCCGTCGATATCGCATACGGCGGCAACTTCTATCCGATCGTCGAGGTTCAGCCGAACTTCCCCGGTTGCGAACACTTCACGCCGGACGAACTGCTCGCGTGGGGCCGCGACGTGCAGCGCGCGGTGAACGCGGCGCTCGACGTCGTGCATCCCGACCATCCGGCGATTCGCGGCGTGCGCCATTGCATGTGGACGGGCAAGCCGATCGCGGACGACGCACACGGGCGCGCGGTGGTGATCGCCGGCGACAGCCTCGTCGATCGTTCGCCGTGCGGCACCGGCAGTTCGGCCCGCGTCGCACAGCGCTTCGCGCGCGGCTGGCTGAACATCGGCGACGCCTACTGCCACGAGAGCCTGATCGGCAGCCGCTTCATCGGCCGCGTGGAATCGGTCGCGCGTCTGGACAGCGGGCTCGACGCGGTGCGGCCGAGCATCGAAGGGCGCGCATGGGTGACCGGGCGCGCGCAGTATCGTGTCGATTCGTCCCAGCCGTATGCACACGGCTTCACGCTGCAGGAGTTCGTCAATTGAACGCGATTGCGCAACCCCATGCGCCCGCCGCAGCCGGCACCGCTCGCGCGGAAACGGCGGTCGTGATCGGCGGCGGGATCGTCGGCGTGTGCTGCGCGCTCTATCTGCAGCGCGACGGCCGTGCGGTCACGCTGATCGATCCGGCCGCGCCCGGCGACAGCACCGCGAAATGGAGCTGCGGGCAGATGGCGGTCAGCGAGGTCATCCCGCTGTCGAAGCCCGGCATTCTGATGAAGGTGCCGCGCTGGCTGATGGATCAGAAAGGCCCGCTCGCGCTGCGGCCCGGCGCCCTGCCCGGCATCCTGCCGTGGTTCTTCCGGTTCGTCGCGTCGGCCCGCCACGCAAAGATCGTGTCGATCGCGCAGGCGATGGCCACGCTCACGCACGACGTCTATTCCGACTACGCGCCGCTGCTCGATGCGTGCGGCGACCGCGCGCTGCTGGGCCAGCGGCCCGTGCTGGAAGTGTTCGACGATCCGGCCGGCATCGCGCACGAGGAGCCGCATCTCGCGCTGCGGCAGTCGCTCGGCTTCGCGTCGCAGCGGCTGAGCGCCGCTGACATCGGCGATCTCGAACCGGCGCTCGCCGGCCGGTTCAAGCATGGGCTGCTGTTTCCGGACTGGCGCGCGGTGAACGATACCGAAGGCTTCATCGCCGCGCTGACGGCCAGCTTCGAAGCGCAAGGCGGCCGCCGTATCCGGGCGAACGCCGCGCGCATCGACGTGGGCGGCGGGCGCGCAACCGGCGTGACGCTGACCGACGGCGAGCGCATCGCGGCCAATCATGTAGTCGTCGCGGCCGGCACCGGTTCGCGGCAATTCTTCGGCCAGCTCGGCGTGCGCGTGCCGCTCGAAGGCATCGCCGGCTACCAGGCGCTGGTGACCGATCCGGGCGTCGAGTTCCGCCACTCCGTGATCTATGCGGACGGCGGCTTCTGCTTCAGCCCGATGACGCGCGGGCTGCAGATCGGCGGCACCATCGAGTTCGCGGGCCGCGACGCGGCGCCGAACTTCCGGCGCGCGGACATCATCCTCGAGAAGGCCAGACGCATCCTGCCCGAGCTGCATACGTCCCGCGTCGAGTACGGCGTCGGCTATCGGCCGTTCCTGCCCGACACGAAGCCGGTGATCGACCGCTCGAAGCGGCTGCCGAACGTGATCATGGCATTCGGCCACGGCCAGCTCGGCCTCACGCTCGGCGCAACCACCGGCCGCCTGGTCGGCGATCTCGCGGCCGGCCGCCCGACGCGGCAGGACCTGTCGCCGTTCAGCGCTTATCGATTCGCCTGACCTACGAGGCTTCTCATGCAATCCTACGAACGACTTTTCATCGACGGCCGCTGGGTGGCGCCCGTTCAGGGCCGCACCTTCGACACGCTCGATCCGAGCGACGAAACCGTGATCGCTCAAGTGGCCGCCGCCACCGCGGAAGATATCGACGCCGCAGTCAATGCCGCGCGCAGCGCGTTCGACGAAGGCCCGTGGCCGCGCATGAGCGGCGCACAGCGCGCCGCCGTGCTGCGCGCGATTGCGCAGGGGATCCGCGAGCGCCTGCCCGAGCTGGCCGAGCTCGAAGTGCGCGACAACGGCAAGCCGCTGCCCGAAGCGCTGTGGGATCTCGGCGATGCCGCCGGTTGCTTCGATTTCTATGCCGGGCTCGCGGAACAGCTCGACAACAGCGCCGAAACGCCGGTGCCGCTCGCGGACGAGCGTTTCAGCACGGTGGTCCGCAAGGAGCCGATCGGCGTGGCCGGCGCGATCATCCCGTGGAATTTCCCGCTGCTGATGGCCGCGTGGAAAGTCGCGCCCGCACTCGCGGCCGGCTGCACGATGGTGCTGAAGCCGTCCGAACTGACGCCGCTGACCGCGCTGGAACTGGCCGGCATCGCCAACGCGGCCGGGCTGCCGGCCGGCGTGCTGAACGTCGTGACGGGCCTCGGCGCGGACGCCGGTGCGCCGCTCGCCGGGCATCCGGCCGTCGACAAGCTCGCGTTCACCGGCAGCGTGCCGACCGGCAGCCGGATCATGCAGGCCGCCGCAGGCGACATCAAGAACGTGAGCCTCGAGCTCGGCGGCAAGTCGCCGTTCATCGTGTTCGGCGACAGCGATCTCGAAGCGGCCGTCGAATGGATCCTGTTCGGCATCTTCTGGAACCAGGGGGAAGTGTGTTCGGCCACGTCGCGCGTACTCGTCGAACGCTCGCTGTATGCGCCGCTCGTCGAGCGGCTCGCGCAGGAAGCGCGCAAAATCAGGATCGGCAACGGTCGCGACGACGGCGTGCTGCTCGGCCCGCTGGTGAGCCGCGGGCAATACGACAAGGTACGGGAAGCGATCGCGCGCGGCCGCGACGAAGGCGCGCGTCTCGTGACCGGCGGCGACCGGCCCGCGCATCTCGCGCGCGGCTACTTCATCGAACCGGCCGTATTCGCCGACGTGCCGGAAGACAGCTGGATCTGGCGCGAGGAAATTTTCGGGCCGGTCGTGTGCGTGCGGCCGTTCGATACGGAAGACGAAGCC
>NZ_JAULUC010000053.1:0-4648 GCF_052851275.1 Burkholderia sp. SR8 | reverse complement strand
CGCTTCGTCTTCCGTATCGAACGGCCGCACGCACACGACCGGCCCGAAAATTTCCTCGCGCCAGATCCAGCTGTCTTCCGGCACGTCGGCGAATACCGCCGGTTCAATGAAGTAGCCGCGTTCGAGATGCGCCGGCCGTTCGCCGCCGGTCACGAGCCGCGCGCCTTCGTCGCGGCCGCGCGCGATCGCTTCGCGTACCTTGTCGTATTGCCCTCGGCTCACCAGCGGGCCGAGCAGCACGCCGTCGTCGCGACCGTTGCCGATCCTGATTTTGCGCGCTTCCTGCGCGAGCCGCTCGACGAGCGGCGCATACAGCGAGCGTTCGACGAGCACGCGCGACGTGGCCGAACACACTTCGCCCTGGTTCCAGAAGATGCCGAACAGGATCCATTCGACGGCCGCTTCGAGATCGCTGTCGCCGAACACGATGAACGGCGACTTGCCGCCGAGTTCGAGGCTCACGTTCTTGATGTCGCGTGCGGCGGCCTGCATGATCCTGCTGCCGGTTGGCACGCTGCCGGTGAACGCGAGCTTGTCGACGCCCGGATGCCCGGCGAGCGGCGCGCCGGCGTCCGCGCCGAGGCCCGTCACGACGTTCAGCACGCCGGCCGGCAGCCCGGCAGCTTCGGCGATGCCGGCCAATTCCAGCGCAGTCAGCGGCGTCAGTTCGGACGGCTTCAACACCATCGCGCAGCCGGCCGCGAGCGCCGGCGCGACTTTCCACGCGGCCATCAGCAGCGGGAAATTCCACGGGATGATCGCGCCGGCCACACCGATCGGCTCCTTGCGGACGACTGTACTGAAGCGCTCGTCCGCGAGCGGCACCGGCGTTTCGGCGCTCCCGTCGAGCTGTTCGGCGAGCCCGGCGTAAAAGTCGAAGCAACCGGCCGCATCGCCGAGATCCCACAGCGCTTCGGGCAGCGGCTTGCCGTTGTCGCGCACTTCGAGCTCGGCGAGCTCGGACAGGCGATCGCGGATGCCCTGCGCGATCGCGCGCAGCACGGCGGCGCGCTGCGCGCCGGTCATGCGCGGCCACGGACCTTCGTCGAACGCACGGCGCGCGGCGTTGACCGCGGCGTCGATATCTTCCGCGGTGGCGGCGGCCACCTGTGCGATCACGGTTTCGTCGCTCGGATCGAGCGTTTCGAAGGTGCGGCCCTGAACGGGCGCCACCCAGCGGCCGTCGATGAAAAGTCGTTCGTAGGATTGCATGAAGAGTCTCGTAGGTCAGGCGAATCGGTAAGCGCTGAATGGCGACAGGTCCTGCCGCGTCTGGCGGCCGGCCGCGAGGTCGCCGACCAGGCGGCCGGTGGTGGCGCCGAGCGTGAGGCCGAGCTGGCCATGGCCGAACGCCATGATCGCGTTCGGCAGCCGCTTCGAGCGGTCGATCACCGGCTTCGTGTCGGGCAGGAACGGCCGATAGCCGACGCCGTATTCGACGCGCGCGGTCTGCAGCTCCGGCAGGATGCGTCGGGCCTTCTCCAGGATGATGTCCGCGCGCCGGAAGTTCGGCGCCGCATTTCGGCCCGCGAACTCGATGGTGCCGCCGATCTGCAGCCCGCGCGTCATCGGGCTGAAGCAGAAGCCGCCGTCCGCATAGATCACGGAGTGGCGGAACTCGACGCCCGGCTCGGACACCAGCGCCTGGTAGCCGGCGATGCCTTCGAGCGGCACGCGCACGCCAAGCTGCCCGAAGAATTGCCGCGAACCGGTGCCGGCCGCGACGACCACGTGATCGGCCGCGATGCGCTCGCCGTTGGCCAGCGTCACGCCGGTCGCACGTGCGTCCGATTCGTCGATGCGCGCGGCGTTCGCACGAATGCGGCGTCCGCCTTGTGCCTCGAAGCTGGCGGTGAGCGCCGCAATGAAGCCTTCGGTATCGTTGACCGCGCGCCAGTCGGGAAACAGCAGCCCGTGCTTGAACCGGCCGGCGAGCGCCGGTTCGAGATCGCCGATCTCGGCGGCGTTCAGCCGCTGCGATGCGAACCCGAGCGACTGCCGCAGTTCGAGATGCGGCTGTTCATGCGCGATGCCGGCCGGATCGTCGAACACTTCGAGCACCGGGCGCTGGCCCAGCAGCGCGCGGTCGCCGCACGCATCGAGCAGCGGCGCGTAATCGGAATAGACGTCGTGCGTCAGCGTCGCCATCGCCTGCGCGATCGACACGATCTTCGCGTGACGGGCCGACGCGACGAACCGGAAGAACCACGGCAGGATGCCCGGCAGCGCGCCGGGCCGCAGCGCGAGCGGCCCGTTCTGGTCCATCAGCCAGCGCGGCACCTTCATCAGGATGCCGGGCTTCGACAGCGGAATGACCTCGCTGACCGCCATCTGTCCGCAGCTCCATTTCGCGGTGCTGTCGCCGGGCGCGGCCGGATCGATCAGCGTGACCGCACGGCCGTCGCGCTGCAGATAGAGCGCGCAGCACACGCCGACGATCCCGCCACCGATCACGACCGCCGTTTCCTCCCGAGCGGCGCCGGGTGCGGCGGGTGCATGGTGTTGGGCAATCGCGTTCAATTGACGAACTCCTGCAGGCTGAAGCCGTGCGCGTACGGCTGTGACGAACCGACACGATATTGCGCGCGCCCGGTCACCCATGCGCGCCCTTCGATGCTCGGCCGCACCGCATCGAGCCCGCTGTCGAGCCGCGCGATCGATTCCACGCGGCCGATGAAGCGGCTGCCGATCAGGCTCTCGTGGCAATAGGCGTCGCCGATGTTCAGCCAGCCGCGCGCGAAGCGCTGCGCGACGCGGGCCGAACTGCCGGTGCCGCACGGCGAGCGATCGACGAGACTGTCGCCGGCGATCACCACTGCGCGTCCGTGTGCGTCGTCCGCGATCGGCTTGCCCGTCCACATGCAATGCCGCACGCCCCGAATCGCCGGATGATCGGGATGCACGACGTCGAGCGCCGCGTTGACCGCGCGCTGCACGTCGCGGCCCCACGCCAGCAACTCGTCTGGCGTGAAGTGTTCGCAACCGGGGAAGTTCGGCTGAACCTCGACGATCGGATAAAAGTTGCCGCCGTATGCGATATCGACAGCCAGCGTGCCGAGCGCGGGAACGTCGATCTCGACGTCACGCGCGAGCAGAAAGCTCGGCACGTTGGTGAAGCGCACCGACGTCACGCGTGCACCATCCATCTCGTAGCGCGCGACAATCTGCCCGGCCGGTACGTCGACAGTCACGGTGCCCGGCTGCTTCGGCACGACGAGCCGCTCCTCGATCGCGAACGCGATCGAGCCGATCGTCGCATGGCCGCACATCGGCAGGCAGCCCGACGTCTCGACGAACAGCAGGCTGCAATCCGCGTTGTCGCTGACCGGCGGATAGAGGAGCGTGCCCGACATGTGCGCATGGCCGCGCGGCTCCAGCATCAGCGTGCGACGCACCCAGTCGTGATGCGCGACGAAGTCCTCGCGGCGTGCGTTCATCGTCGCACCGCGCAACGCCGGCGCGCCGTCGATCACCATGCGCACCGGCATGCCCTCGGTATGGCCTTCGATACAGGTAAAGCTGTGAATCGTCATGTTGCAATTCCCCGGTCGGCGTACCGGCACCAAGCGGCGCCGGTACAGGAGCGCATTACGGCATTACGCCTGCGACGCCTCGAAGATCGCGCGGAACTCGGCCTTTTCGTGATCGGTCAGCGGCTGCAGCGGCATGCGGGCGTTTCCGACCTTGAAGCCGGCGAGCTCGCAGCCGTACTTCACCTTCTGGATGAACTTGCCCGACTCCATGCTCGCCATCACCGGGAACAGCGAGCGCATCACGTTCTGTGCACCGGCGATATCACCGGCCGAGAACTTGTCGTAGAAGCTCACCACCTGTTTCGCGAAGCAGTTCGCCGGCCCGCAGATCCAGCTCGTCGCACCCCACATGAAGAAGTCGAGCGCCTGGTCGTCGGAGCCGCACGACAACTGGTAGTGGTCGCGGTACTTGCCGCCGATCTCGATCGCGCGCAGCAGGTTGCCGCTGCTTTCTTTGATGCCGACCACGCGCGGATGATCCTTGAACGCGTCGAGTACGCCGAAGCCGACCTCGACGTTCGTGCGCACCGGGTAGTTATAGAGAATCACGTTCACGTCGGTCACCGCCGCGAGAATCGCGTCGTAGTGGCCGATAAGTTCGTCCTGCGACGGCAGCGCGTAGTACGGCGGCGCGATCAGGATGTTCGTGTAGCCGGCATCGCGCGCCTGGCGAACCTGCTCGATCACTTCGCGCGTCGACGAGCCGTTCGCGCCGGCGATCAGCGTGCCGCGGTTGCCGACCACTTCGCGCACGGTCTTCATCACCGCGCGACGCTCGTCGTTCGTCAGCGCGTAGTACTCGCCGGTCGAACCGAGCGGCACGAAGCCGCTGACACCCGCGGCGAGCTGATATTCGAGGATCGACGCGAGCGTGTCGTGATCGACCGCGCCCGACGCATCGAACGGTGTGACGAGGGCGGGCAGAATGCCTTTCAGTTGCATGAGATTTCTCCGGCTTGATGAAAGCGTTGCGGGTTGTTGCGGATCAGTAGGCATAGCGCCTGAGCATCCTGGACTCCACTACGCCGACCAGGCGGGTCAGCGGAAAGGCGACGAGGAAATAGATGACGGCGACGGTCGTCAGGAACTCGACGGGCCGCGCGGTGCTGTTCGAT
>NZ_JAULUC010000052.1:0-6605 GCF_052851275.1 Burkholderia sp. SR8 | reverse complement strand
GACGCCTGCGCGGCGCTGGAGCGGTTTTGCGGCCCGCTCCAGCGCGCGCAGGCCGGGTTCAGGCCTTCAGTGCGCCGAAGATCTCGTTCAGCATCGACTTTGCGTCGCCGAACAACATGCGGTTGTTGTCCTTGTAGAACAACGGATTGTCGACGCCCGCATAGCCCGAAGCCATGCTGCGCTTCATCACGATCGACGTCTTCGCCTTCCACACTTCCAGCACCGGCATGCCGGCGATCGGGCTCGCCGGATCGTCCTGCGCGGCCGGGTTCACGATGTCGTTCGCGCCGATCACCATCGACACGTCCGCTTCCGGGAAGTCGTCGTTGATTTCGTCCATCTCCATCACGATGTCGTAAGGCACCTTCGCCTCGGCCAGCAGCACGTTCATGTGGCCCGGCATGCGGCCCGCGACCGGATGGATCGCGAAACGCACGTCGACGCCCTTCTCGCGCAGCAGCTTCGTCAGTTCGAACACGGTGTGCTGCGCTTGCGCAACGGCCATCCCGTAGCCGGGTACGATGATCACGCGCTTCGCTTCGCGCAGCAGCTCGGCCGTTTCCGCCGCGCTCACCGCGACTGCTTCGCCGGCCGGCTGCGCCGCGCCGCCGGCTGCCGCCGGAGCGCCCGCACCGCTGCCGAAGCCACCGGCGATCACGCTGATGAAGTTGCGGTTCATTGCACGGCACATGATGTACGACAGGATCGCACCGGACGAGCCGACCAGCGCGCCGATCACGATCAGCAGGTCGTTGCCGAGCATGAAGCCGGTCGCGGCGGCCGCCCACCCCGAGTAGCTGTTGAGCATCGACACGACCACGGGCATGTCCGCGCCGCCGATCGCCATCACCATGTGCACGCCGAACAGCAGCGAGATCACGGTCATCACGACGAGCGGCAGCATGCCGTCCTGGATGGTTTCCGCATGCAGGAACGCACGGCCGAAGTAAATCACGATCAGCAGCGCGGCCAGGTTCAGCCAGTGCCGTGCGGGCAGCAGCAGCGGCTTGCCGCCGATCTTGCCCGACAGCTTGCCGAACGCGATGATCGAGCCCGCGAAGGTCACCGCACCGATCAGGATGCCGACATAGATCTCGACCTCGTGGATCGCCTTCTCCGCGCCGGAGAACTGCAGCGACGTGTCGATGTAGCTCGCGAAGCCGACGAGGCAGGCCGCGAGACCGACCAGGCTGTGCATCAGCGCGACCAGTTCCGGCATCTGCGTCATCTGCACTTTCTTCGCGGCATACAGGCCGACCGCGCCGCCGACGACGAGCGCGGCGATCACGTACGGAATGCCGGCGGCCGACACGCGCGGGCCGGCGACGGTCGCCAGCACCGCGATCAGCATGCCGATCATGCCGAGCAGGTTGCCGCGGCGCGCGGTTTCGGGATTTGCGAGGCCGCCGAGGCTCAGGATGAACAGGATCGCGGCGCCGATATAGGAGACGGTAGTCAGGTTGGAAGTCATTATTGTTGTCCCCTTATTTGCGGAACATCGCCAGCATGCGGCGCGTGACCGCGAAGCCGCCGAACATGTTGACGGCCGTCAGCGTGAGCGCGCCCACTGCCAGGCCGAGGATCAGCCCGGACGGACGGTCGCCCGCGTTGGCCAGCTCGCCCAGCGGCGGCGCGACCTGCACGAGCGCGCCGATCGCGATGATCGACGAGATCGCGTTGGTCACGCTCATCAGCGGCGTGTGCAGCGACGGCGTGACGTTCCAGATCACCATGTAGCCGACGAAGCACGCGAGCACGAACACCGTGAAGTGCGACAGGAAGCTGGCCGGCGCGAACTGGCCGACGAGCAGGAACGCCACTGCGCCGATCGCGAACACGATCGCGAGCGCCTTCGCCGACATCGGCTCGCCGCTGTGACCGTGGCCTTTCGACTTCGCCGGCGCGGCTGCCGCGGGTGCGGCCGCCGCGGGCTTGGGCGCGACGACTGCCTGCTTGATCGGCGGCGGCGGCCACGTGACGTTGCCTTCCTTGATCACGGTGAGGCCGCGGATCGCGTCGTCGTCGAAGTCGACGTTGATCGTGCCGTCCTTGTTCTTGCACAGCTCCTCGATCACGCGCAGCAGGTTCGTCGCATAGAGCGTCGACGACTGCCGCGACAGGCGCGATGCGAGATCGGTATAGCCGACGATCGTCACGCCGTGGCGCACGACGGCCTCGCCGGGCACCGTGAGTTCGCAGTTGCCGCCCTGTTCGGCGGCCATGTCGACGATCACGCTGCCGGGCTTCATCGACTGCACCATCTCGGCGGTGATCAGCTTCGGCGCCGGCTTGCCGGGGATCAGCGCGGTCGTGATGATGATGTCGGCGTCCTTGGCCTGCTGCGCATACATCGCGCGCTGCGCCTGCTGGAAGCCTTCGCTCATCACTTTCGCGTAACCGCCGCCGCCCGAGCCTTCCTCTTCGTAGTCGACCTTGACGAACTCGCCGCCCAGCGACTTCACCTGATCGGCGACTTCGGCGCGCGTGTCGTTCGCGCGCACGATCGCGCCGAGGCTGGCGGCCGTGCCGATCGCGGCGAGGCCCGCCACGCCGGCACCGGCGATGAAGACCTTGGCAGGCGGAATCTTGCCGGCCGCGGTGACCTGGCCGTTCAGGAAGCGGCCGAACGCGTGCGCGGCCTCGATCACCGCGCGATAGCCGCTGATGCCGGCCATCGACGTGAGCGCGTCCATCTTCTGTGCGCGCGACAGCGTGCGCGGCAGCGAATCGATCGCGAGCACGGTCGCGCGCTTCGCGGCCAGCTGCTGCATCAGTTCGGGATTCTGCGCGGGCCACACGAAACCGATCAGCGTGCCGCCTTCGCGCATCAGCGCGACTTCGTCGGCGCTCGGCGGGCGTACCTTGAACACGATGTCGCTGACGGACCAGAGCTCGGCCGCGGTGGCGGCAATGCTCGCGCCGGCGGCGCGGTACGCGTCGTCGTCAAAGTTCGCGCCGGCACCGGCGCCGCTTTGGACGGCGACCGAAAACCCCAGCTTGATCAGTTTCTCGACCACTTCGGGGACGGTCGCAACGCGCCGTTCGCCGGTGGCTGTCTCCAGAGGAATCCCAATCTGTAATGTCATAGTATGAAAGATGGGTGATGGCCGTCGCGAAGCGCTCGGGCCGGTGCGTCAAGGTACCAGAATCATGTGCGTGTTTAGTGGCATGCGCGACGGTTTGCGTCAGAAAAAGAACGACCGTTCGCGTGACGGGAACGAGTATGCCCCAGAACGGACGCGCAATCGAGAGGCGATCGCGCGCGGCGCGTATTCCGTTGCACTGTTGTGTTTTATCCACGCGCGGGCGACATCGCGTCGGCCGAACGGGTGTTGACGATGCTGCGCGGCCGTCGCTGTCGCGCGCCGATCGACATCGCGCCCTGACAATCCCGACCGGCCGGTAGGCGAATCGCCGCAGAGCGACCGTGGGGGCACGCGTGCCTGTCAGTGCGTCGCAACGATCATCGGATCAATTGAGCAGACACCAGATCGCGAGGAACGGCGCGTCGCCGGAACGCATCGCATGCAGCGCGCCGCGCGGATTGTGGATGCCGCCGCCGATCCCGGGATCGAACCATTCGCCGTTCTGCTGCCGGAACTCGCCGGCGGTCATCAGCACGTAGGCTTCTTCCGGCGCGTGACCGTGATCCGGGTATCGCACGCCGGGCATCATCAACGAGAAGCCGAGCTGAATGTCGTCGCGGCTTTCCGCGCCGCCGGGCCCGCAGATCATTCCATTCACGTGCCCGTCGATGTAGTTCGGACTCCCGTCCGTTCCGGACGTACGGCGCGTCCAGCCGACCAGCGGCTCGAGCGACCGGATCAGCTGCGCGACGGCGGCGAACGTCGGGTTCACGCGTGCGACGGACTCGAGCGCCGGCTCCAGCCATTCGCATGCGGGGTAGCGCACCGCATTGCGCACGCCGTTGTCGGACGGTTGCTGCAACCGTGCGAACACTTGCGGCGCGAATGCACGCGCGGCAGGGGGAAGCTTCTCCGACTGGAACAGTTCGCCGGCGATCCGGACGAAATCCGCGATGTGCTTCGGACGTTCATTCATCTTGCTCGCTGCTCCCGGGGCAATGTGGGCCGATCGACGAAAGTCTACGCAGAAACGTTCCGGTCCGGGCAGCGAAAAAGGGCGGCCGATTTGGCACCGGCCGCCATGCACTCATGTCACCGGCGACCGGCGGCGGCCGATTCCGCCCCATCATCCGGTGCTACCCTGATCGGTATGCCGTGTGCAACCGTTTTCCCGAAGGCGCCGTCGGCACAGTTCCCTCGTCGCCGTGCGTTTCCGGCGGCTGTCGGCCCATCGCGTGGCCGATTTTGTCACCATGTGGGCCGGATATGACAATGGGAAACGGCCGGCGCAGCATTACGATGGGTCACGACGTCGCCTGGCGCTGGCCGGTTTTGCCGCAGCCGCCCGGGCCGCGCGCCTCATTCACCGCCTGATTTGGAACATCGACCATGAGCTATAACGCCCCTGTCAAGGACATGCTGTTCGTGCTGAAGGAACTCGCGGGCATCGACACCGTTGCGCAGTTGCCGGGCTTCGAGGAGGCCGGGTACGACACGGCGCAGGCCGTGCTCGACGAATCCGCGAAATTCTGCGGGGAAGTGCTGGCGCCGCTGAACGTCGAAGGCGACCGCAACCCGAGCAGCTGGAAGGACGGTGTCGTGACCGCGACGCCCGGCTTCGGCGCCGCGTTCCGCCAGTTCGTCGAAGGCGGCTGGCAGGGCCTGCAGCATCCGTCCGAATACGACGGCCAGGGGCTGCCGAAGCTGATCGCGACGCCGTGCATCGAAATGCTGAACGCATCGAACCTGTCGTTCGCGCTGTGTCCGCTGCTGACCGACGGCGCGATCGAGGCGCTGCTGACGGCCGGCACCGACGAGCAGAAGCAGCGCTACGTGCCGAAGCTGATCTCGGGCGAATGGACGGGCACGATGAACCTGACCGAGCCGCAGGCCGGCTCGGACCTCGCGCTGGTGCGCTCGCGCGCCGAGCCGCAGGGCGACGGCACGTACAAGGTGTTCGGCACGAAGATCTTCATCACGTGGGGCGAGCACGACATGGCGGACAACATCGTCCACCTGGTGCTGGCGCGCACGCCGAACGCGCCGGAAGGCGTGAAGGGCATTTCGCTGTTCATCGTGCCGAAGTTCCTGGTCAACGAAGACGGCTCGCTCGGCGCGCGCAACGACGTGCACTGCGTGTCGATCGAGCACAAGCTCGGGATCAAGGCGAGCCCGACCGCGGTGCTGCAATACGGCGATCACGGCGGCGCGATCGGTTACCTGGTCGGCGAAGAGAATCGCGGCCTCGAATACATGTTCATCATGATGAACGCCGCGCGTTTCGGCGTCGGGATGCAGGGGATCGGCGTCGCCGACCGTGCGTACCAGAAGGCCGCCGAATTCGCGAAGGAGCGCGTGCAGAGCCGCCCGGTCGACGGATCGGCGAAGCAGTCGGTGACCATCATCCATCACCCGGACGTGCGCCGGATGCTCGGTACGATGCGCGCGCTGACCGAAGGCGCACGGGCGCTGGCCTACGTGGCCGCCGCGCACAGCGACATTGCCCACCGCCATTCGGACGAGGCGACGCGCGCACGTCATCAGGCAATCTACGAATATCTGGTGCCGGTCGTGAAGGGCTGGAGCACCGAGATGGTGAACGACGTCGCGAGTCTCGGCGTGCAGGTGCACGGCGGGATGGGCTTCATCGAGGAAACCGGCGCCGCGCAGTATTACCGCGATGCGCGGATTCTCGCGATCTACGAAGGCACGACCGCGATCCAGGCGAACGACCTGGTCGGCCGCAAGACGCTGCGCGACGGCGGCGCGGTCGCGAAGGCGCTGGTCGCGGAGATCGGCGCCACGGTCGCGGCGCTCGGCAACGTCGACGGCGCGGCTGCCGCGTCGATGAAGGCGCAGCTGGAGAACGGCGCGCGCGCGTTGTCGGCGGTGGTCGACTACGTGCTCGCGAACGCGAAGCAGGACCCGAACGCGGTGTTCGCGGGCAGCGTGCCGTACCTGAAGCTTGCGGGCGTCGTGCTGTGCGGATGGCAGATGGCGCGCGCGCTGCTGGCCGCGCACGCGAACCGCGCGAGCGACACGGCGTTCTTCGATGCGAAGATCGCGATCGCACAATGTTATGCGGAGCACGTGCTCGTGCAGGCCGTCGGGCTCGAAGCGTCGATCGTCGGCGCGAAGGGCAACGAGAGCGTGCTCGCGTTGACGGAAGACCAGTTCTGACCGTAACGGTCGGGGCGCAGGAGGAGACAGGATTTTGACCACACAGGACTTGCTCGCGCAATACGGCCCGCGCGAATCGATGGAATACGACGTCGTGATCGTCGGCGGCGGCCCTGCCGGGCTGTCGGCTGCGATCCGGCTCAAGCAGCTGGCCGCCGAGAAAGGCACCGAGATCGGCGTGTGCGTGCTCGAGAAAGGTTCCGAGATCGGCGCGCACATCCTGTCGGGCGCGGTGATGGACCCGCGCGCGATCACCGAACTGTTTCCCGACTGGAAGGAACAGGGCGCGCCTTTGAACGTCGAGGTGACGGAAGACCGCTTCCTGTTCCTTTCTGAAGG
>NZ_JAULUC010000051.1:0-7420 GCF_052851275.1 Burkholderia sp. SR8 | reverse complement strand
GCGCCGACAGTTCGATCACCGGCGGGTGCGTCGTCTTGAAGAACGTGTTGTAGAACGGCAGTTCCTGGATCTGGCGATACGCGGCATCGGCGAGTTCCTTGCGCCCGTAGCCGACGTTCACGCACCAGAGCCCGGCCATGCCGTCGATGATCTGGTTGCCGTCCGAGTCCCACAGGTACACGCCGTCGGCCTTCACGATCACGCGGCTGCCCGCGCGATTGAGCGCACCCATGTCCGAGAACGGATGGATGTGGTGCGCGGCGTCGAGCGCGCGGTATTCGGCGGTCGAGCGCGCCTGGGTCGTGCGGGCCGCCGGTGCGGCGGGCTGGATCCACGCGGATTCGTTGCGGTACGTCATGTTTCCTCCGTATTTCGATAGTGCGTTGTGCGCGTGCTTACACGTGCAGCAGCAGATGACGGCGTTCCCACGAGCTGATCACGCGGAAGAACGCTTCGTATTCGGTTTCCTTCAGCGCGAAATACGCCTTCAGGAACTTGGGCCCGAGGATCTCGCCGAGCGGCTCGCACGCAGCCATCAGCGTGAGCCCTTCCTCCAGGTTGCGCGGCAGCCCGTACGGCAGGTCGTAGCCGTCGCTGACCAGCGGCTCGGTCGGCTCGAGGCGCTGCGTCATGCCGAGATAACCGGCCGCGAGCGTCGCCGCGAGCGCGAGGTACGGGTTGCAGTCGACGCCGGGAATCCGGTTCTCGATGCGGCGTGCGGCCGGGCCCGAGTGCGGGATGCGGAAGCCGACCGTGCGGTTGTCGTAGCCCCACTGCACGTTGATCGGCGCGGCCATGAAGCGCGACAGCCGGCGGTACGAGTTGATGTACGGCGCAAAGATCGGCATCAGCGCGGGCGTGTACTTCTGCAGCCCTGCGAGGTAGTTGTAGAACAGCGACGTCGCGCCGCCCGTTTCCGGCGACGTGAAAAGATTCCGGCCCGTTTCCTCGTCGACGATGCTCTGGTGCACGTGCATCGCGGAGCCCGGTTCGCCTTCCATCGGCTTGGCCATGAACGTCGCGTACATGTTGTGACGTAGCGCGGCCTCGCGCACCGTGCGCTTGAACAGGAACACCTGGTCGGCGAGCGACAGCGCGTCGCCGTGCATGAAGTTGATCTCCATCTGCGCGGCGCCGACTTCGTGGATCAGCGTGTCGATGTCGAGGTTCTGCGTTTCGCAATACTCGTAGATGTCCTCGAACAGCGGATCGAATTCGTTGACGGCCTCGATCGAATACGACTGGCGGCCCGTTTCGGGGCGGCCCGTGCGGCCGACCGGCGGACGCAGCGGCAGGTCCGGGTCCTTGTTCATGTCGACCAGGTAGAACTCGAGCTCGGGCGCGACCACGGGCTTCCAGCCTTTCGCCTTGTACAGGTCGAGCACGCGCCGCAGCACGTAGCGCGGCGAGATCTCGACCGGCGAGCCGTCGAAATGCACGCAGTCGTGGATCACCTGCGCGGTCGGATCGACGGCCCACGGGATCAGGCGGATGGTCGACGTGTCGGGCACGCAGACCATGTCGGGATCGGTCACGCCGGTGAGCGACCCGTCTTCCGGATATTCGCCGGTGACGGTCTGTACCATCACGGCCTGCGGCAGCCGCATCGATTCGCCCGACGTGAACTTGTTGCGCGGCGTGATCTTGCCGCGCGCGATGCCGGCCATGTCGGGAATGATCGCTTCGATCTCGGTGATCCGGTGCTGTTTCAGAAAGTCTTCGATGTCTTGCATGTCTGTTCTCGTTATGTGGGTCGGCGCGCTCACGCGAGCGCGGCAGCGGCCGCGGCGCGGGCCCGCGCATCGCGGCGTGCGCGGCATGCGTCGCCGAATGCGCGGAAGATCGCGCTCGACAGCGGGTCATGCGCATGCCGCCATTCCGGATGCCATTGCACGGCGAGCGCGAAGGCCGGTGCATCGACGACGCTGACGGCCTCGATCAGCCCGTCCGGCGCGACGGCCTCGACCGCGAGGCCCGATCCGAGCTGAGCGATGCCCTGCTTGTGCAGCGAGTTCACGTGCACGTCGTCGCGGCCGCCGGCGAGCGTGTGCAGCACGCCGCCCGGCGTCAGGTGCACGACGTGCGCGGGGCCGTATTGCACGTCCATCGGCGCGTCGTCGTCCTCGCGGTGATCGGCGAGGCCCGGCACGTCGTGCACGCGCTGGTGCAGCGTGCCGCCGCACACGACGTTCAGCTCCTGAAAGCCGCGGCACACGGCCAGCACCGGCACGCCTGCCACGATCGCCGCGCGCAGCAGCGGCAACGTGGTCGCGTCGCGGGCCGGATCGTGCTTCGTGCCGGGCGCGCTCGGCGCGCCGCCGTACCGGTGCGGCTCGACGTTCGAGTAGCTGCCGGTAAACAGCAGGCCGTCGACCGTAGCGAGCACGTCGTCGACCGACTGGCGCTCGCCGAGCGCGGGCAGCACCATCGCGAACGCATGCGCGCCGTCGACGATCGCCGCGACGTACTTGTCGCCGACCGTATGCGACGCGTGTGCGCCGATCTGCGTGAAGTCGGCAGTGATGCCGACGAGAGGTTTCCTTTCCATGACGTCAATCAGTTGTCCATAAGGCTCGTGCGTCCGTGACTGCGGTGAACCGGCAAAACGCAGGCGCGACGGAGCCCCGCAGCCTCGCGCGATGCGCAAGGCCGCTGGTGAATGGGCACGGCGCGGGGCGCGTGGGCGGCCCGTGCTGTGCGCGACGGTCAGGCCGTCGTTCGTTTCGTTGTGCTGCGCGACGCAGCAATCGATGCGCGAACGCGTTCCGTCACCGCGCGCACGGCGCGGCTAGCGAACAGCCAACTGAAACGAACGACGCAAAAAGGAGGAGAGGCGCTATGGCAGCAGCGACGCGACTTCGTCGGTATCGACGGCCACGAATGCGCGTGCGGAAACGGCGTTGTGACGCCGAACGGAACGACGGGACAGGATGGTGTAGATCGACAGATGCAGCAGGCGAGGACTATGCCAGCCGCAACTGCCATCGGAAGCGGGAGCAGCGCTGCGCAAACTTCGCGCATCGCCTCGATCCCACCTCACCAGAGGGCCACGGACTCTCACGATTACACTCGACTGGTTTGTTGAAAGTATTGAACACCCGATCGTTTCGGCGCGCGAGGCGTTTAAAATAATCAAGGTGTCGGGCCGCGCGTCATTTACATCTATTGGCATCAATCCTTGTGTTGCGATAACGTTTTCCGGTGCCGATGAATGGTCAATGACGCTGACCTGAGAGCCAGCATATACGAGTCAAAAACGGCGTCAAATGTTTTTTGACGGTGTCGTGTCAGGGCTTTCCCGAAGCACTGCGAACAAAAGATTCGTAAATGGAATGATGTATCGGGTGTTCATTATTTCGAACGGCTTTCAGGGTTTTCCCCGCTGATACGCGGCATAAAGTGATTAGAATATTCAACACGCGCCGAGCAAGGCCGATGCGTCGTTTCACTTTTTCACCGCACTCCATATCGTGTCCGAAACCGAATCGATGTCCACCGAAGTCGCCGAGCGCCTGCGCTTCGTGCGCAACAAGCACGGCCTGTCGCAGCGCGAACTCGCGAAGCGGGCCGGCGTGACCAACGGCACGATCTCGCTGATCGAACAGGGCCGCGTGAGCCCGTCGGTCGGCTCGCTGAAGAAACTGCTCGAATGCATCCCGATGAGTCTCGCGGAGTTCTTCACGTTCGAGCTCGTCGAATCGCGCTCGGTCGTGTCGCGCCGCGACGAGATGCCGAACCTCGGCAACGACGCGCTCGCGTTCCACCTCGTCGGCGCCGGCGTGAAGGATCGCAACATGTGCATCATGCGCGAGATCTACCAGCCGCTCGCCGACACGGGACCCGAGATGCTCGTGCATGCGGGGCACGAGGGCGGTGTCGTCGTCGCGGGCCGGCTCGAGCTCACCGTCGATGGCGCGACGTGGCTGCTCGATCCCGGAGACGGCTACTACTTCGAAAGCCGTTTGCCGCACCGTTTTCGCAATCCCAGCGCGGAACAGCTGTGCGAGGTCGTGTCGGCCAATTCGCCGGCCACCTTCTGACCGCGCATCACCGCATTCGCCGCCGGCCATGTTGCCGTTGCGCGGCGTGCCGCAGCGCGAATGCCACAACCATTGAGGCATCCTGAATGAACAAGTTGACTTTGGCTGACTGGCAGGACAAGGCGGCGTCGCTCGAGATCGAAGGGCGCGCATTCATCGACGGCGCGCCGCGCGACGCGCACGGCGGCCGCACGTTCGACTGCGTGAGCCCGATCGACGGCCGCGTGCTCGCGAAGGTGGCCGATTGCGGCGAGGCAGACGTGAACGCGGCCGTCGCGGCCGCGCGCCGCGCATTCGACGCCGGCGTGTGGGCCGGGTTGAACCCGCGCGCACGCAAGGCCGTATTGCTGCGCTGGGCCGCGCTGATGCGCGAGCATCTCGATGAACTGGCGCTGCTGGAGACGCTCGACGCGGGCAAGCCGATCGGCGACACGACGACGGTCGACGTGCCGGGCGCCGCGTATTGCGTCGAATGGTTCGCCGAAGCGATCGACAAGGTCGGCGGGGAAGTCGCGCCGGCCGACCATCATCTCGTCGGGCTCGTCACGCGCGAGCCGGTCGGCGTGGTCGCGGCCGTCGTGCCGTGGAATTTCCCGATCCTGATGGCCGCATGGAAATTCGGCCCCGCACTCGCGGCCGGCAACAGCGTCGTGCTGAAGCCGTCGGAGAAGTCGCCGCTGACCGCGATCCGCGTCGCGCAGCTCGCGTTCGAGGCCGGCATTCCGGCCGGCGTGTTCAACGTCGTGCCGGGCGCGGGCGAGCCGGGCAAGCTGCTCGCGCTGCACCGCGACGTCGACTGCATCGCGTTCACCGGTTCCACCGCGGTCGGCAAGCTGATCATGCAGTATGCGGCGCAGTCGAATCTGAAGCGCGCGTGGCTCGAACTCGGCGGCAAGTCGCCGAACATCGTGCTCGCCGACTGCCCGGATCTCGACCGCGCCGCGCAGGCCGCGGCCGGCGCGATCTTCTACAACATGGGCGAGATGTGCACGGCCGGCTCGCGCCTGCTCGTGCATCGCGACATCAAGGACGCGTTCATCGAGAAGCTCGTCGCGGCCGCGCGTGCGTACGTGCCGGGCAATCCGCTCGATCCGTCGGTGTCGATGGGCGCGATCGTCGACGGCATTCAGCTCGAACGCGTGCTCGGCTACATCGACGCGGGACGCAAGGAAGGCACGCTCGTCACCGGCGGTGCGCGCGTGAGGGAAGAGACGGGCGGCTTCTACGTCGAGCCGACGGTGTTCGAGGTGAAGCCCGATGCGAAGATCGCGCGCGAGGAGATCTTCGGGCCCGTGCTGTCGGTGATCGTGTTCGACGACGTCGACGACGCGGTGCGGATCGCGAACGATACCGAGTACGGACTCGCGGCGGCCGTATGGACGTCGGACCTGACGACCGCGCACGACGTGTCGCGCCGGCTGCGCGCGGGCACGGTGTGGGTGAACTGCTACGACGAAGGCGGCGACATGAACTTCCCGTTCGGCGGCTACAAGCAGTCGGGCAACGGCCGCGACAAGTCGCTGCACGCGCTCGAGAAATACACGGAGCTGAAGTCGACGCTGATCCGGTTGCGCTGACGCGGCCGGCGGGCATACGCGCGGGCGCGGCGCCGGCCGGCGTCGCGCCCGCGCGTTCAGGCCGGGCGCAGCACCGGGTGGAAGCCCGCGGCCTCGATGATCGACTGCACGCGTTCGGCACCCTGCGCCGATTCGACCTTGACCGTCTTCGCAGCCACGTCGATGTCGAGCTTCGCAGCCGGATCGGCGGCCGTCACCGCGCGCGTGATCGCGTTGGCGCAGCCGCCGCAGGTCATGTCCTGGACGTCGAATTCCATCGTGTTCTCCTGAGTTGACGATTGACGAGTACGTTCAGCATGAAGCTTGCCATAGTGGGAAGGTCAAGCGAGGTTCGCAACGATCGTTGGCCAACAGCAATTTGTAATGCTGAAGTCAGACGAATCGCCGTTTGCGTGCACGCGTCAGTCCGAATATCTCCCGATTGACGAGCGCGCATTGTCGGCGAAATCTTGCAAAGCCTTGCGCGACAAGATGCCTGTCACATCGCGGGCGCACGATCTCCATGGTTCGAGTGTGGGTACTCGGAGGTGGGAATGCGAATCGCTCTTACTATCGGTTCCCTTCGATATTTCATTTGATTACGCACATGACCCGTTTCGTTATCGGCTTCGCGCTGGCCCTGCTGGGCGCATCGGCAACGTCCGCATTCGCCGCCGACGATGTCGTCAACCTGACGCTGAAGGACCACAAGTTTTCGCCGGACGGCGTGACGATTCCGGCGGGCAAGAAGGTGAAGTTCGTCGTGAAGAACCTCGACGCGACGCCGGCCGAATTCGAAAGCGACGACTTCAAGGCGGAGAAGGTCGTGCCGGCCGGCAAGTCGGTCGAGATCCTGGTCGGGCCGCTGAAGGCCGGTACCTACGAGTTCCACGACGAGTATCACGAAGCGCAGTCGAAGACGCACCTGACCGTCAAGTAAGCCGATATCGCCATGCTGTCTACTGCCCTCATCGTTTTTCGCGAAGTGCTCGAGGCCGCGCTGGTGGTCTCGATCGTGATGGCCGCCACGAAGGGCGTGCCGCGGCGCGGCTGGTGGGTCGGCGGCGGGCTCGTCGGCGGCGTGATCGGCGCGGGCCTGATCGCGGCGTTCGCCGACGTGATCTCGCAGTGGGCATCCGGCATGGGGCAGGAAGTCTTCAACGCGGGCGTGATGTTCGTCGCGACGCTGATGCTTGCATGGCACTGCATCTGGATGAGCCGGCACGGCCGCGAGATGGCGCTGCACATGGGCGAGGTCGGGCGGGCCGTCGCGGCCGGCAGCCGGCCGCTGACCGGGCTCGCGATCGTGGTCGGCGTGGCGGTGTTGCGCGAAGGCTCCGAGGCCGTGCTGTTCCTGTACGGGATCGCGGCCGGCGATCCGGGCCAGACGCCGCAGATGATCGTCGGCGGGCTGCTCGGCGTGCTCGGCGGCGCCGGGCTCGGCTATGCGATGTATGCGGGGCTGCTGCAGATTCCGCTGAAACGCCTGTTCTCCGTCACCAACGCGCTGATCGTGCTGCTCGCGGCGGGCATGGCGAGCCAGTGCGTGGGCTTCCTGCTCGCGGCGGGGCTCGTGCCGTCGTGGGGTGATGCGGTGTGGGATACGTCGTGGCTGCTGAAGGAGTCGAGCATCGTCGGCAAGGCGCTGCATACGCTGATCGGCTATACCGCGCGCCCGGCGGGGATCCAGATCGCCGCGTACGTCGTGACGCTGGTCGCGATCGTCGTGCTCGCGCGGCTCGTCGGCCGGCCGCAGACGGCCGTGCGGCCGCCGCGACACGCGGCGTGATTCGCCGCGGTGCGGATGAAACAAGGGGCGTCGTC
>NZ_JAULUC010000050.1:0-8072 GCF_052851275.1 Burkholderia sp. SR8 | reverse complement strand
CGCTTCGTCAATCATCTCGCCTACGCGCTGTATCTGCCCGCGACGCCGGTCGCAACCGCCGACATGCCCGTCGTCGTGATGCTGCACGGCTGCAAGCAGACGGCCGAGTCGTTCGCGGCGGGCACGCGCATCTGCCGCATCGCCGAGCGCGCCGGGTTCGCCGTGCTGTTTCCCGAACAGGCGAAGACCGCCCATTCGCACCGCTGCTGGAACTGGCATGGCGACGCGTCGCAGTCGGAAGGGCCGGCGGTCGCGTCGCTGATCGACGCGATCGTGCGCGAGCGCGGGTTCGATCGCGACCGGATCTACCTCGCCGGCATGTCGGCCGGCGCCGGGCTGGCCGCGCAGCTCGCCGTTGCGTATCCGGATCTGTTCGCGGCGGTCGGCCTGCATTCCGGGCCGGCCATCGCGCCGCCGTTGTCGACGATGGCCGCGATGAGCGTGATGCGCCGCGGCCTGCGCGACGATCCGATCCACGTCGTCGACGCGTGCGTCGACGTCCGCGCCTATCCGGGGATGCCCGCGCTCGTCGTGCATGGCGGGCTGGATACGGTCGTCGACGAACGAAACGCGCAGCAGCTCGGCATCGCGTTCGCACGAATCAATCGGCTCGTCGACGAACACGGCGAACTGCGCGTCGGCGAGCAGCACACGTACGTGCAGGACGACGCCGACTATACGGACTATCTGCGCGGCGGCCGGCTGATCGTCAGGGTGTGCGTCGTTCGCCGGCTGGCGCACGCATGGAGCGGCGGCGATCCGCGCGAAGCGTTCCACTCCGCGACGGGTCCGGACGCGACCGCGATGTTCTGGAACTTCTTCCGCAGGCGGCGGCGCAAGCGCGCGACGTGACGATCGCGCCCGCGTAGTCCATCGCGTCGATCGCGGTCATGCCTGCTGCGCGACCGCCGCCGCGTCGTCCACGCTGCCGGCCGCGCGGCGTATCGGCAACCGGACGCAAAACGTCGTGCCGCGTCCCGGCTCGCTCGTCACGTCGATCGCGCCGCGATGGCGCTCGACGATCGCGTGCGACACCGACAATCCCAACCCCGTACCCTGCCCGACGGGCTTCGTCGTGAAGAACGGATCGAAGATCCGCCGAGCGATGTCGGGCGTCATGCCGGTTCCGGTATCGCTGATCGCGATCGACACCTGCTCGCCGTCGCTCGACGTGCGGATCGTGATCACGCCGCGTACCGCAATCGCGTGCGCCGCGTTGACGAGCAGGTTCATGAACACCTGGTTCAATTGCGACGGAAGACATTCGACGTGCGGCACGTCGCCGTATTCGCGCACGATGTCGGCCTTGTACTTCAATTCGTTGTGGACGACGTTCAGCGTGCTTTCGAGGCCGGCGTGCACGTCGACCACGCTCCACTCGCCGCTGCCCGGCCGCGAGAAATCGCGCAAGTCCTGCACGATGCGCCGCACGCGCAGCGCGCCATCGATCGATTCGTCGATCAGCGTCACGATCTCGTCGCGCACGTAATCGAGATCGGCCGCACCGCGCATCGCGGTCAGCGTGTCGCGCGTGTGCGGCTCCAGCTGCGGCAGCGCGGCCTCGTGCGCGGCGATCACGTCGAGCAGCGTTCGCACCCACGTGCGCAGCGTATTGAGATTCGCGCTGATGAAGCCGACCGGATTGTTGATCTCGTGCGCGACGCCGGCCGCGAGCTGGCCGATCGACGCGAGTTTTTCCGATTGCAGCAGCTGGACGTGGGTTTCCTCGAGCGCCCGCAGCAGGCGCCGCTGCTCGTCCTTCTCCTGTTCGAGCCGGGTCTGCGCCGCCCGGCGTTCGTCGATCTCGGTCGCCATGTTTTCGCGCGCCCGCTGCAGCATCGCGGTGGTCTGCTCGTAGCGCCGCAGCGCCGTTTCGAGTTCCGCGGTCCGCGAGCGCACCAGCCGTTCGAGCGTATCGGTCATCCCGCGCAGAAAGGTTGTGCGCGCATCGAAACGGCAAACGAGCAGCGTGACGATCAGCGTCGCGGACGTGAACAGTGCGATGGTCGTCGCGAGCCACGGCGCATCGATCCCGTTTGCGGCGCCGCATCGCGCGTCCGGCGCGAAATGCGCGGCAGCCATCGCCGTGTAGTGCATGCCGGTGATCGCGATGCCCATGACGAGCGCCGCGCCGATGCGCTGCGCGCTCGCGTGCCGCGCCTGTTGCGCACGCAGCGCCTGGGCCATCCACAGCGCGGCGGTCGACGCGATCACGGCCACGCCGATCGACGCGGCGAACAGCGCGGGATCGTAGCGAATGCCGGGCGCCATGCGCATCGCGGCCATTCCCGTGTAATGCATCCCGACGATCCCGGCGCCCATCAACGCGCCGCCTGCCAGCAGGCGGCGGCGGTTCAAGCGCGCCCGCGTGACGACGTTCAGCGCGAAATACGACACGAGCACGGCGATCGCCAGCGATGCGCCGGTATCCGGCAGCGCATAGCCGAGCGGGACGGGCAGCGACAACGCCAGCATGCCGACGAAGTGCATCGACCAGATCCCGGCGCCCATCGCGGCCGCGCCGCCGGCGAGCCATGCACGCTTGAGACGCGGATGGTCGAGCAGCGAGATGAACGCAGCGAGGTCGAGCGCCGTATACGAGGCCAGCGTCGCGATGACGAGCGACAGCAGGACGAGCAGCGGATTGTACGTGCCATGCATGATCGGGCGCCCCGGTCGAAATGAACGCGTTGCAGTGACCGGCCGTCGCTCGGTCGCGACGGCCGTGCGGCGTTGCGCAGCGTCAGCCGGGCGGCGCAGCGGCCTGCGCCGACGCGGCGGCCCCGGTCAGCACGAGAATGTCGAACGGCGTCCCTTCGCGCGCCTCGAAGCGGCGCACGAGTTCGATCTGGTGCGCCGACATCACGCTGCCCTTCGTCATCAGGAGTACGCCGCGATGCGTGCGCAGATCGTCGGCGAGCTGCATCCCTTCACGCAGCTGCGCGGACTGGATCTCCGCAACGGATGCGGCGATGCCGAGACTCGCCGGGTTGCGCATCAGGTCGATGAAGCGCGCGACGAGCAGCGGATCGTAGCGCACGCCGGCCTGCGAGCGCAGCACGTCGATGGCCTGCTCGACCGAATGCGGCGCGCCGATCTCGCCGTTGCGCAGCCCCTCGAAGTCGCGTGCGATCGCGACGATCCGCGAGCCGAGCGGGATCGCGTCGCCCGCGAGTCCGTCCGGCGTGCCTCGGCCGTTGAACCGCTCGTACTGGTGCAGCACGATCGACGCGACCTTGTGCAGCTGCGCGACCGGCGTCAGCACCATCTGCGCACGCAGCGGATGCTGCTGGAACAGGCTGTGTTCGTCCGTCGTCATCTTGACGAGCGGCTTGTGCAGCAATTCGTCGGGCAGCGACAGCTTGCCGATGCCGTGCAGCAGCCCCGCGTAATACACGTCCTGCGCGTGCAGGCTGCTCATCCCGGCCGACAGCGCGAGCCGGCGCGCGATCTCGCCGACACGCATCGCATGGCCGCTCGCGGATCCGCAGCGCATCTCGATCATGCTCGCGCACACCTGGACCATCGCGGTGAAACTGCTTTTCAGATCGTGCTGCGCGGCTTCGAGGAACATCACGGTTTGCCCGAGCTCCTCGGTGCGCGCGCGCACCTGCGTTTCGAGTTCGGTATTGAAACGGCGCAGCGTTTCGTTCTGCGCTTCGGTCAACGCGGCGAGCCGCGCGGCTTCGCCGCGCAAGCGCCGCTGCTCGAGCGCCTGCTCGAGGGTCATCAGCAGATCGTGGTCGTCCCACGGCTTGTTCAGGTAGCGATACACGCCGCCCTCGTTGACGGCCTCGACGATCGACGCGATGTCGGAATAGCCGGTCAAAAGGATCCGCATCGTGTCCGGGTACAGTGCACGCGCGCGGGACAGAAACGCGGCACCGCTCATGTTCGGCATGCGCATGTCGGACACGATCAGGTCGACTTCGCTCGACGCGAGCAGTTCGAGCGCGGCTTCGCCGCTTTCGGCGGTCAGGATCTCGTAACGCGCGGGCCGCAGCACGCGCTTGAGCGCGGACAGCACGCTCGGCTCGTCGTCGACGAGCAGGATCGACGGGGCCGCGGCAGGCTGCTCGGCCGCAGCGTCTGCGACCGTTTCGGGTGGTGCATCGTTCGTTCCGTTTATCGCGGATATCGTCATGGTTGGCCTCGGATCAATTGTCTTCACCGCCTCTGTAACATCGGCCTGCGACGCCGCTTCCACATCGGGGAAAACGCTGATCCGTGCGCGCAACGGCGGATGGCGCGATCCGGTCGGCATTGCGCGAATCGATCATTCGGCGCGCGTGATACCGACTTCCGGTATCGTGACGGGGCGTAGCTCAACGCGCGTCCCGCGCCGCACCATCCAACCCTTTTGGAGCATTCATGATTCTGGAAATGGCATCGCTCGAAATCGATCCGGCGCAGGCCGAGCCGTTCGAAGCCGCGGTTCGTCAGGCCCTTCCGCTGTTCGCCCGTGCGCGCGGCTGCGGCGGCGCCGAACTGCACCGCGTGATCGAGCGCAGCGGCGGCTACCTGCTCGTCGTCAAGTGGGACACCGTCGACGATCACATGGTGCATTTCCGGCAGTCGGACGACTTCCAGGCGTGGCGTCAGCTGGCCGGGCCGTTCTTCAAGAGCGCGCCGCAGGTCGTGCATACGGAAGTTGCGGTGAAGTGACCGCCACAGTGAAACGGGCCGGGCAGCCGCCCGACCCGCGTTCGTCACCCGCTGCCGAAACCCGGCGCTACGTGCGATGCTCTTCCCGTCAAAACCTGTGACGCATTCCGACCCGCAGTGAAACCTGCTTGTCGGTCGCGGACGGCGTCAACCCGGTGATCTGCGCAACCGCCGGGCCGCCGAGCGAATCGGTTCCGCTTGCCTTCTCGAACACGGCGACCGTATAGACGTCCGTCCGCTTCGACAGGAAATAGTCGATGCCCGCGCTGAACAGGTTGTAGTTCGCGCCGCCCTTGCCGCCGGCACCGCCGTTCCTCGTGTAGTCGTATGCGATTCCGGCCTGCAGCGAAGGCGCGAACTGGTACTTCGCATTGATCTCCACGTTGTTGAACGCGGCGGTGCCCGAGTAGCGCAGCGTATTCGGTCCCGCAGCGGAGCCCAGCCCCTCGAAGCGCGTATTCGAATACGCGAGGCCGATGCTCAGCGCCGCCAGCGTCACGCCCGCGCCGACACCGGCGATTTCGATCCGGCGCGCGGATGCATAGCCGGCGAACACCGGGTTGCTCTCCGGTGTGCTCGCGCTGCCGGCATTGCCGAGGTTGTTGCTCGTCGCCGGGCCTGCATTCGGATTCGCACCGAAGAACGAGGTATTCGGATCGCGGACGTTCAGATAACCCATACCGATGGAAAGCGGTCCTGCCGCGTACGACGCGCCGGCACCCCAGATCCAGTTGTTCGAGAACGATCCGGCGGTGCCGCCCAGATTCATCAACGCTTCGACGGTCAGCCCGCGGTAGCTGGCACTGCGGAACTTGATCGAATTGTTGATGCGCCGGGAATTCAGCGCATTGTCCAGGTCGCCTGGGTGCGACGTCATGTAACCGCCCCACTGCGGCGCGGCGAGGAACGGCCCGAAAAAGTCGACGACCGGATCGTACTGGCGTCCGAGCGTGACCGTGCCGGCCGGATGGCTCAAACCGACATACGCCTGGCGGCCGAACATCGCGCCGCCTTGGTTGAGCCCGCCGTTGTTGCTGTAGAAGCCGCTCTCCAGCACGAACAACGCAGCGAGGCTCCCGCCGAGATCCTCACGCCCCTTGAGCCCCCAGCGGCTCCCCTGCAAGCCGGCCGACCCACCTTCGATCATCGCGATCTGGCGACCGCCGACCGGGCCGGCCGCCGTTCTGGCCGTCTGTATATTGTTCGTATAGTTGATGCCGCTGTCGACGAGACCGTACAGCGTCGCGCTGCTCTGCGCGATCGCAATGCACGGCATTGCGTTCAGTACTACCAAGCACAATGGAAACGCCTTCATCGCTCGATTCTCCTCGTTGTTTCATGTATTCCGGTCTGTCGCCCGGCTGCGGTTCACCGCATCAATGCCCCTGCTTCGCGACGTTCGCGGGCGTATCGTCCGCCGGCTGTTCGTGAACGCGAATGAAGAACGTCATCAGGAACGACACGACGAGCAGCGCCGCGAGAAACAGCAGCCCCGGCGTCGCGCTCCGCCCTGCCCCTTTCACGAAGCCGATCATGAACGGCCCGACGAAGCCGCCGAGATTGCCGATCGAGTTGATCACCGCGATCGACACGGCTGCGGTCGACCGGCTGAGGAACAGCGTCGGCAATGCCCAGAACGGCGACTTGAACGCATAGAGGCCGGCGAGGCTCGCGCTGATCATCGCAATCGATACGTACGGGTTCGTCGACAGGCCCGCGCCGAGCAACGCCGCGGCGGCCACCGCCAGCGGGATCGCCGAATGCAGGCGCCGCTCGCTGCGCCGGTCCGAGCGGCGCGACCACATCACCATCGCGACCGTCGCGACCACGTACGGCACCGTCGCGATAAGCCCGATCTCGGTGTGCGTGAGATTCGTCGAAAAGCCCTTGATGATCTGCGGCATCCAGTAGCCGACTCCGAGGCTGCCGCACTGGTACACGAAGTAGATGAACGACAGGTACAGCACCTTCGGGTTCGTCATCGTCTTCAACGAGCCCAGGTGCTGCGCGCGCGGCCGCGCCTTGCGGTCGTTGTCGAGTTCGTTCAGCAGCCACGTGCGCTCGGCGGGCGTCAGCCACGTCGCGTCGCCCGGGCGATCCGTCAGGTACAGGAAGCACAGCACGCCGCCGATCAGCGCGGGCGCACCTTCGAGCACGAGCATCCAGCGCCAGCCGCTCCAGTCGAACCAGTGAACGTGGTCCATGATCCACGTCGAAAGCGGCGCGCCGATGATGTACGACACCGGAATCGCCGCGGTAAACAGCGCGACCGTCGTCGCGAGCTCCTTCGCGCGGAACCAGTAGGTCAGGTACACGATGATGCCGGGGAAGAAGCCGGCTTCCGCGACGCCCAGCAGGAACCGCAGCACGTACAGCTGCGTCGCGTCGTGCACGAACGCGGACAGCACCGAGATGAAGCCCCACGTGACCAGGATCCGCGCGATCCACACGCGTGCGCCGAACCGGTTGAGCATCACGTTGCTCGGCACTTCGAACAGGAAGTACCCGATGAAGAAGATGCCGGACGCGAAGCCGAACGCTTCGCTCGACAGCGCGAGGTCCTTGTTCATCTGCAACGCCGCGTAGCCGATGTTCGCGCGGTCGAGATACGAAACGATGTAGAGGACGAACACGAACGGGATGATGCGCCACGCGATCTTGCGCATCAGCGCGCGTTCGTCGATGAGGGTGTGTCGATTCATGAATATGCACCGGCGGACGCGCCGCCGGCTGTCTCCTGATGGTCCTGGAAGGATTACGCGCGGTGTTCGGAGAACACCATGCAGACGGGACTGCCCGACGCGACCGAGAAGCCGGTCGGCCTCAGGCGGCCCGTCGCCGGATCGATCGCGAACGCGACGATGCTGTCGCTGTCTTCGTTCAGCGCATACATGAAGCGGCCGTCCGGCGTGCCGGCCATGAAGCGCGGCGTGCGGCCGCCGGTCGGCTCGGCCGCGACGAATGCAAGGCGACCGGTAGCGGGATCGATGCGGAACACGGCGATGCTGTCGTCGCCGCGGTTCGATGCGTACACGAAGCGCCCTGCCGGATCGACCTCGATCTCCGATGCACGGCTGTTGCCGGTATACGTGTCGGGCAGCGACGACACGATCTGCACCGGCGTCAGCGCGCCGCTCGACGACGCGTACCGATAGGTCGTGACGGTCGAGTCGAGCTCGTTGACGACGTACGCATGCGCACCGTCAGGATGGAACGCGACGTGACGCGGGCCGGCCGTCTCGCGCGTGACGACGAATGCCGGGTCGGCCGGCGTGAGCCGACCATCGGCGAAGCGGAACGAGAACACGCGGTCGAGCCCCTTGTCCGGCACGATCACGAATCGCCCGGTCGGATCGAACGGATTGAAGTGCGGCTTCGCCTGCTTCTGCTCGACGCGGTGCGGGCCA
>NZ_JAULUC010000049.1:0-15367 GCF_052851275.1 Burkholderia sp. SR8 | reverse complement strand
GGGCATCCAGTTCTCGTACGACAAGAGCTGAGCCGCGACGGCGCCTGCCGTTTCGCGCGGTTGCGCCGGTCCGAAGCACGGCCGGCGCAACCGCATCGCCACACCGCATCGGCGCGCGGCGCCGGTGCGCTTCTCCCGACCGATTACGAATACGAACGCGCCATGGTCGACTATCTCCTGTTCGCGGGCCGCTTTTTCATCGCATTGATGTTCGTGCTGAGCGGCATCAACAAATTGCTGTTCTTCCGGCACGGCCTCGACGAAGTCCGCGCGAAGAACCTGCCGTTCCCGCACGTCGCGCTCGCCAGCACGATCGTCGTCCAGCTCGTGTGCGGCATCGCGATCATGGCCGGCTTCCAGACCGCGCTCGCGTCGCTGCTGCTCGCCGTGTTCACGCTCGCGACCGCGATCGTGTTCTACGACTTCTGGAACCAGCAAGGTACGCAGCGCACGCTGATGCTGACCGGCTTTCTCGAACACATCAGCATCATCGGCGGCTTCATCGTCCTGATTGCCGCCGGCCCCGGCCGCCTGGTCACCGTCGGATGAACCGCATCCGCCCGCACGCGCACGAGATCGGAGAAACGAACATGACGCAACTGCACATCGTCGCGTTCCGGTTCAGCGAACGGGACGCCGTCGACATCGTGGAGGTTCATCGCGTCAGCCGGATCGCCTGACGCGTGGCCGCCGCGCCGGCAGACTGCGCGCGCTGCCGTTCCCGAATCGCGCCGCCCGCGTGGTGGCGCGAGCGATTGTTCCATGCACGGAACACTGAGGACCGCGCGGCCCGTCTATCGACACGCGATACGTTCCTCTACGCTTGGTTCCATACGGACTCCCGACGGCGACACGGCCGCGTGAACCGCGGCGCCCACGCTGCCCCCGGCCGCGCGAGGCCGCTCGCGCCGCGCCCGGATGCGGGCGTGTCGAGCGCGCGTCGCGATCCCGCGTGGTCCGGCGACGTCGGTGCGTGCCGCCACGCATTCGTCCGACGAATCGCGACGCCTGCATACGCGAACGCACGGCAGACGGCCGTCCATGACCCATGCCCGACGACACTCGGACCGCATCATGAAATCCCTGAACATAGACGATATCCAGGCCTTCCTGTTCGCCGTCGAGCGGCAGAGCATCACCGAATCCGCCCGCCGGCTCGGCCTGTCGAAGTCCGTCGTCAGCAAACGCATCAGCGATCTCGAACGCACGCTCGGCGTGCAGCTGCTGATGCGCTCGACCCGCAACGTGACGCCGACCGAAGCGGGCGTCACGTTCTATCGCGCCGCGTCCGAATCGATGCGCCGGCTCGTGGACGTCGCCGAGCAAGTCGCCGAACGCTCGCATGGACTGTGCGGCGAGCTGCGCATCACGTCGCCGGTCAGTCTCACCCGCCGCTGGCTCGGGCCGGCCGTGGCGAAGTTCGCCGCCGCGCATCCGCAGCTGCGCGTCACACTGGAAACCGACGATCGCACGGTGAGCCTCGAAGTCGAGCGCTTCGACGTCGCGATCCGCTCCGCGCGGCTGCCCGACAGCGCGCTGATCGCGCGCCGCGTCGCCGCGTGCGAGCGCGTCGTGGTCTGCAGTCCCGGCTATCGCGCGGCGCACGGCGAACCGGCCGCGATCGACGCGCTGCTCGAGCACCGCTGCCTGAACTACAGCCATGCGGCGCCATCCGCGACGTGGACCTTCACGACGCCCGGCAGCCCCGGCAAGCCGCGCGCGGTCACCCCGGGCAGCGCGTTCCTGTCGAACAACGGCGAAACGCTGTGCGACGCCGCGGTGCAAGGCATCGGCATCGCGATGCTGCCACGCTATATCGCCGACGAATACCTGCGCGACGGCCGGCTGGTGCGCGTGCTCGCCGATGAAACACCGCAGGACGAAGTGATCTACGCGGTCTATCCGCGCAATCCGTATGCGAGCAACAAGCTGAAGCTGTTCATCGAGCACGTGCGCATCGCGCTGCTCGATCCGCCGTGGTCCGCCGCCGCGGACAAGGAGCTGCACGCCGAAACGCTGTCGACCGATTCCGTCTGACGCGATGCACGCCGCCTTGTCGAACCCGTCCCGACCGACCCGCCCTGCCGCCACGCCATGCCACCGGACAAGCGCGCGCTGACGCGGCCCTCCCACGCAGCATCCGCCGCGCGCACGCTGCTCGACCTGAGCCGCGAATACGCGCGAACCGACGGCGCGCGCCTGATCCATGTCGCGAAGACCATCGTCGCGGTCGTGCTCGCGATGGGCGCGTCGATGCGGCTCGAGCTGACGGCGCCGCGCACGGCGATGGTGACCGTCGTGATCCTGATGATGCATCAGCACAGCGGAATGGTGATGGCCCGCGGCTTCTATCGCGGCATCGGCATGCTGATCGGCAACCTCGCCGCGATCGTGCTGATCGCTGCGTTCCCGCAGGAGCGCGTGCTGTTCCTCACCGCGCTCGTGCTGTGGATCGGCTGCTGCACGTGGGGCGCCGCGTACTTCCGCAACTATCAGTCGTACGGCTTCGTGCTCGCCGGCTATGCGACGTGCATCGCCGCGCTCCCGTCGATCGAACGGCCGTACGACATCATCGCCAACGTCGTCACCGGGCTCGGCGAAGTGTCGCTCGGCATCCTGTCGGCCGGCGTCGTCAGCGCACTGATCCTGCCGCGCCACGTGCGCGCGATGCTGATGAAGACCGGCGAGGATCACTATGCGGACTTCATCGGTTTCGTGCGCGCCGCGCTCACGCAGACCTTACGTGACGACGAGCGCGGCCGCCGCTACCTGCGGCTCCTCGCCGCGCGCGCGCAGCTCGAGAACCTGCGCAGCGCCGCCGTGTTCGAGGATCCGGATCTGCGCGCGCGCAACGACATCATGACGCGCATGGCCGGGCAGTTTCTCGACGCCGCCGCGCGCTTTCATGCGCTGCACCAGTATCGCGCGCGGCTGGATCGCGCGGCCGACCCTCGCGCGGCCGACGTGCTGTCCGCCGCCTGCGACGACGTCGCGCGCGTGCTGCCGCCTGACGATCCCGCTCGCGCGTTCGACCTGCGTGCCGTCGAACAGCTCGTCGATGCGCTCGACCATGCGATCGCGCGGCTGCCGGACGGCCACGAGCCGGGAACCGCGCCCGCCGCGCGCGACGCGCTGACCGGCGTGTCGCTGCTGCGGCAGGCGCTCGACAGCCTGCGCGCGTACCTCGCGGACTTCATCGCGATCCGCCGACAGCCTGCGCCGGCGGCAAGCGCGTCGGGTCCGGCGCGCGCGCCGGCGCGAATCGTCACCACCGCGAACCGGATGGTGTCCGCCGCGGCAGGCTTGCGCGCGATCGTCGCGGTGTCCGCGGTGTCGCTGTTCTGGATCGCATCGGGTTGGACCGGCGCGGCCGGCGCCGTGGTGTCCGCTACGATCGCCAGTGCGCTGTACTCGATCATGCCGGCACCGGCCGCGGCGACACGTCAGGTCGCGCTCGGCTGCACCGCCGCGTGGCTCGCGAGCGTCGCGTTCAATTTCGTGCTGCTGCCCGACATCGACGGCTTCGCGCCGCTCGCCGCGGCGCTCGCGCTGTTCGTCGCGGTCGGCGCGTATCTGAATTCGTTTCCGAAGACGGCCGCGTTCGGTCTCGGCTTCAACATCTACTTCTGCTTCCTGACCAACATCACGAATCCCGGCGTCTATGCGCCCACCGCGACGCTCGATGCCGGCTTCTCGTCGATTCTCGGTATCGTCGCCGCGTCGCTCGCGTACTCCGTCGTCGCGCCGTATGCCGGCGACTGGGCGACCGGACGCTATCTGCGCGCGTTGCGCCGACTGGTGTCGGTCGATGCGTGTTTCGGCGAGCTGGCCGGTCTGATGCCGCGCTTCGACGCGGGCGTGCGCGATTTCACGCTGCAGATCGCCGCCCGCCCGGCGACCGGCCCTCTCGGTCAGCAGGAGCTGTTCGCGTGGAGCTTCGCATCGCTCGAGATCGGTCGCAGCATCGTCGATCTGCGCACCGCCGGCGCAGCCGCACCGCCGGACAATGCATGGCATGCGCACGAACGCGCGCTGTGCACGGCGGTTGCGCGCGTGTTCGAGCAACCGTCGCCGGCGACGCTGCGCGATGCCGGGCGCGCGGCGACCGACGCGCTCGCCGCGCTGAACGCCGCGCCGCCGCTCACGGGCGCCACCGCGTTTCACATGGCCGACTGCGTTCACTTCATTCTCGTGTCGCTGCAATCCAATCTCGTCCCGCTGCAACGTGCGCCCGACCCTTCCACCGAATCCGATGATGCGCACGCCTGATCCCGCGCGCCGCCGTGCGGCACGCTCGCCCCGTCCCCTCGCCGCACGCGCCGCCGCGGCGTTTGCCGCGCTGTGCGTCGGTGCGTGCGCGCATACCGGCGGCATCGCGCCGCGCGCGGCGCTCGTCGATGCCGCCGCCGTCGCGAACGGCATGCCCGCGACCGCGTCGCAGGCAGCATGGCCGCGCGACGACTGGTGGCGCGCGTGGCACGATCCGCAGCTCGATGCGCTCGTCGCCGACGCGGTCGCCGGCAGCCCCGCGCTGCGTGTCGCGCAGGCACGCATCGACCGCTACGCCGAACTCGCGCGCGTCGCCGGTGCGTCGCGCTATCCGACGCTCGCCGCGAACGCCGACTTCGGCCGCACGCGCTTTGCACGCTTCGCGAGCCCCAGCCCGCCGGGCGGCAACACGGTCTGGAACAATTCGGTCGGCGCGAATCTCGGCTACCCGCTCGACCTGTGGGGCAAGCATCGCGCGCAACGCGAAGGCGCGCTCGACAGCACGCTGGCGGCCGAGGCCGACGCGCGCTTCGCGCGGCTGACGCTCGAAACCGCGGTCGTGCGCACCTATGTCGCGTTCGCGAAAACGTACGACCAGCGCGACGTCGCGTTGGCGACCCGCAAGCGCCAGCTGGACGTCGTCGACATCATCGCGCGCCGCTACCGCGCCGGGCTCGCGAGCCGCTTCGAACTCACCCAGGCCGGCACGCCGGTCGCCGCGACGCGCGCGCAGATCGAGGAACTCGACCGGCAGCTCGCCGTGCTGCGCAATGCACTGGCCGTGCTTACCGGACGCGGGCCGGGCGCCGGTGCCACGCTCGCGCGGCCCGCGCTGAGGCTCGACGTGCCGGTTGCGCTGCCGGCGAATCTGCCGGCCGAACTCGTCGGTCACCGGCCCGACATCCGTGCCGCACGCTGGCGCGTCGAAGCGATGGCGAAAGGGATTCACGCTGCGCACGCGGACTTTTATCCGAACATCGACCTGATCGCGAGCGCCGGGCTCGCGTCGGCCGCGTTCGGCGGCTTCTTCACGTTCATCAACAACGATGCGATGACGCACGGTTTCGGCGCCGCGATTTCGCTGCCGATCTTCGACGGCGGCGTTCGCCAGGGCCGCTACGGCGTTGCGGTCGCCGACTACGATCTCGCGGTCGAGACGTACAACGAGGCGGTGCTCGCGGCGTTTCGCGACGTCGCCGACCACGTCGTGTCGCTGCAATCGCTCGCGCGACAGCAGGCCGATATCGACGCGCAGAGCGCGTCCGCGCAACGCGCGTTCGACTACGCGGCGCAGGGCTATCGCGCGGGCCTCACGGATTACCTGAACGTGCTGTCGACGCAAACCGAGCTGCTGCAGGCGCAGCAGGCGCTCGCCAATGTGCGCGCCGCGCGCCTCGACACCTGGGCGCAGCTGATGATGGCGCTCGGCGGCGGTGTCGAATCGGCCGGCAACGAGGCCACCCGGCCGCCACCGCAAGGAGCAGCCGATGTTCGCTGAATTCCCGATCGCGTCACTGCTCGTGCCCGGCGTACTGCCCGCATTCGTCGGCTGCGGCGTGGCGTTCTGGATCGTCGATCGCGTGTTCGCGCGCACCGGGCTGTACCGGCACGTGTGGCATCCGGCGCTGTTTCGCGTGTCCGCGTTCGTGTGCCTGTTCTGCGGTGCCGGCCTGCTGCTGGCCGGATGATGGATCTCCCTGCATCGAATCGAGTCGACATGCGTGCCCAAACCTGTTTCCGCGTCGCGGCCACCGTGCTGCTGTTCGTCGTCGCCGTGCTGCTCGCCCACGCGCTGTGGAATCGCTACATGTATGCACCGTGGACGCGCGACGGCCGCGTGCGCGCCCGGGTCGTCAACATCGCGCCGGACGTGTCGGGCATCGTGACCGACGTGCTCGTCGCCGACAACCAGCCGGTGCGGCGCGGCGACGTGCTGTTTCGCATCGACGCCGAGCGCTTTCGCTACGCGCTTGCGCAAGCCGACGCGCAGGTCGATCTGCGCAAGGCCGAGCTCGACATGCGCCGCCAGCAGGCATCGCGCCGCGCGCAGCTCGACAGCGCGGTGATCTCGGCCGAGGTGCGCGAGGACGCCGGCTCGGCCGCGCGCCAGGCGCAAGCCAGCTTCCAGGCCGCGCTCGCCGCACGCGACGTCGCGCGCCTGAATCTCGCGCGCAGCGAGATCCGCGCACCGGTCGACGGCTACATCACGAACCTGAACCTGTATCCGGGCGACTATGCGACCGCGGGCGTCGCGCGGCTGGCGCTGATCGATGCGCATTCGTACTGGGTCTACGGCTATTTCGAGGAAACCAAGCTGCCGCAGGTGCACGTCGGCGATCCGGCCGAGATCCGGCTGCTGTCCGGCGGGCCGTCGCTTGCCGGGCACGTCGAAAGCGTCGCGCGCGGCATCAGCGATCGCGACAACCCGGCCGGCTCGACGCTGCTCGCCGACGTCAATCCGATCTTCACGTGGGTACGGCTCGCGCAGCGGGTGCCGGTCCGCATCCGGCTGGACGCGATGCCGGCCGACGGATTTCTCGCAGCGGGCACGACCTGCACGGTCACGCTGCGCCCGGCGTCGCACGCGTCGGCGCGTAACGCCGCGTCGGACGCGCGTCCGTGACGCCGGTGCGCAACAGGATGCTGCCGCGCACGCCGGTGTTCGATATCGGGCAACACCGTGTTCCATGCCGCGCGCCTTCCGGCGGCCCCTCGCGCGCTCGTACACTGGACGTTCGCCTGCGGTCCGGACGGTGCGCCACGCCGCCGCTCCGTCCGTTCGCGAATCCCGGACCGGTCGCGCCGAACGTATGCGGTCCCGATCGATCCGATCGATGCCGGCGTCGCCGGTCAGCAGGAGGCTCGCCATGATGTTCAGCGTCACTCATGAATCGCCGTGCCCGACGCGGCGGCCGACGCCGGGCCGTTCGTCGCCGCGCGATGCGCAGCGGCATCGCGCCGGTCGTTTCGACGGCGGTCGATCATGCTGACCGTGTCGTCCGTCGGCATCGCGCCGCGCACATCGTTACCGGGCCGCAGCCAGGTTCAGGTCACGCTGCTCGAGTGGTCGCACGAAACCCTGCTCGTGCGCTGGGTCGAAAGTGGCCGCCTGCACTACGGCGAACAGAAATGGCGGCGCTCGGTCGCGCGGCGTGACGGACGATGCGCCTATTCGGGCCGCGCGATCGTGCAGGGCGAAGCCGTGTTTCGTCCGACCGGCCGGCCGCGGCCCGCGAATCATCTCGCGATGATCGCGGCCGACGCGGTCGCGTCGCTCGAGACGTGAGGCGCGACGAGCGTCGGCATGCGGCGGAACGATGCTTGCTTCAACCGGGACGGGTTCGCGCGAGCGGGTGCAGTGCCGTTAGGCCTGCCAACCACGCCCGGCGCAACGTCCGTTTCGCATTCCGGCCATCCGGACGCGTGCGGTTTCGCCGGATTCGTTGATTGCCGGGCGACAGTGCGTCACGCGGAAGCCGGCTTATCGCTCAACGCGTTCGCGCGTATCGTCGCGACATGCTGCTCCATACCGGCGACGTCATTCACGGCGTTCGCCACCCGGCCGTTCGCGCACGTGCGGGCACGGCCACCGAAATAAAGGAAACCGATCATGGAATTCGTACTGGACCACTCGCTCGACGACGACACTGCCCGCGCGGTCGAACATGAAATCTGGCGCGTCGACCCCGACGCAAAGGTCGAGATCGATCGCGCGACGTCGCACGTGAAGGTCGACTCGTGGCTGTTCCCCGAGGAATTCGTCGTTGCGTTCGAGGACGCCGGGTATAGCGTGCGGATCAAGGATCACTGACGTGCATCGCCGCGCGGGCGCGGCACGCGCACGCCTTCACGTCATGCCGGCGACGACAGCCGCGCCGACCGTGGCACCACCGCTTACCCGCCCACCTTGAATGCCGGCAGCTGCTGCCCGAGCCGCGCGCCCATTTCCGCGCCGAGCGCCTGCAGCGCATTGAACGGACGGATCATCACCTCGAATTCGACGATCCGGCCGTCGGCGTCGAAGCGGATCATGTCGATTCCCTTCAACCGCTTGTCGCCGATCGTCGCGCTGAATTCGAGCACGACGCTCGTGCCGTCGTCATCGGCGAACTGGCGATGGTATTCGAAGTTCTCGAGGATCGTGACGACCGTGCGCAACGCGAGCAGCAGTGCGGGCGCCGGCCCGTACGGCTTGAACGCCATCGGCGAGCGGAACACCGCGTCCGGATGAACGATCGCGTGGAGCTCGCCGAAATCCTTGCGTGCGAGCATCGCGTGCCAAGCGTCGAGCGATTTCGCGACGGCGGGTTGCAGATTCGATAATGGTTGCATGCTCAACGACTCCGATAACGTCACACAAAAATATTCGGCGATCGACGACGGCGCCCGACCGGGCCGCCGCCGTGTCGTCCGGCGCCGGCGCGTTCACGCGTCCGGCAGGATCACGATCTTGCCCTTGACCTGCCGGTTCGCCATCCGCGCGATCGCGTCGGCCGCGGCCGCCAGCGGCACGCGCTCGGTGATCGCGGGCCGGATCTTGCCGGCAGCGAACCACTGCGCGAGCTGACGCATGTTCGCCGCATGCTGCGCGGGATCGCGCCGCACCGCGTCGCCCCAGAACACGCCGAGGATGTCGCGCTCCTTGAGCAGCGCAAGATTCAGCGCGATCTTCGGGATCTCGCCGGCGGCGAACCCGACCACGAGAAACCGCCCGCGCCACGCGGTCGCGCGCAGCGCCGCCTCGCTGTATGCACCGCCGACCGGATCGTAGACGACGTCGGCGCCGCGTCCGCCGGTCAGTGCGTCGACGCGGCGCCGCAGGTCTTCGGTCGCATAGTCGATCGTGTCGTCGGCGCCGGCTGCGCGGCACAGCGCGAGTTTCTCCGCGCTCGATGCGGCCGCGATCACGCGCGCCCCGAGCGCCTTCGCGATCTCGATCGCGGCCAGCCCGACACCGCCGGCCGCGCCGAGCACCAGCAGCGTTTCGCCGGCCTGCAGGCGCGCGCGCTGCTGCAGCGCATGCAGCGACGTGCCGTACGCGAGCACCAGCGCCGCGCCCTGCTCGAACGTCATGCCCGGCGGCAGCGCCGCGATTTGATGCACGTCGGCCACGCACTGCTCCGCGAAACCGCCATGACCGGTGAACGCGACCACTTCGTCGCCCGGCCGCCATTCGCTCACGCCGTCGCCGACCGCGTCGATCACGCCCGCGAATTCCGCGCCGGGCGAGAACGGCAGCGCCGGCTTCACCTGGTACAGTCCCTGCACGATCAGCGCATCGGGAAAATTGAGCGACGCCGCCTTCACGCGAACGCGCACCTGACCGGCAGCCGGTTCGGGAATCGCGACATCGTCGATGCGCAAGCGGTCGATCGGGCCGAAGGCGGTACACAACAGGGCTTTCATGTTCGTCTCTCCTCGCGCGGCCTGCCCGCGCATCGATACGTCAGCGGGCCGCGCTGCGCGACCGGCGTGCGCCGCGATACCGTCCATCATCCGTGCCGCATGGCGCTCAGAACCACGCGTCGCGCATGTCGAGTGTCGTCGTGTCGACGCTCGCCAGCAGGTCCAACTGCGCATCGACCTTCGGCAGTTCCCAGCGAAAGAAGAAACGCGCGGCCGCACGCTTGCCGTCGTGGAAATCGCCGTCGCGCCCTTGCGTCGCGAGCGTCACGTCGAGCCACAGCCACGCGACGACCAGATGCCCGAACGCTTCCAGATAGACGCTCGCGTTCGCGAGCCGTACCTGCGGATCGCCGAGCGCGCCCATCGCGCGCGTCACTTCCAGAAGCCGTGCCCAGCGCTGTGCCAGCGCATCGGCGTGCACGCGCGCGTCGCCATTCGCAGCCCGCGCACGGTCGATCGTCGCACCGATGCGCGCGTCGAGCGTGCGCAACAGCGCGCCGTCGTCCTGCGCGACCTTGCGGCCCAGCAAGTCGAGCGCCTGGATGCCGTGCGTGCCTTCATGAATCGGATTGAGGCGGTTGTCGCGATAGAGCCGTTCGACCGGATAGTCGCGCGTATAGCCATAGCCGCCGTGCACCTGGATCGCGAGATCGTTGGCCGCGAGGCACCATTGCGACGGCCAGCTTTTCGCGATCGGCGTCAGGATGTCGAGCAATTGCGCGGCTTCGGCACGGACTTCCGCGTCGTCATGCGCGCGCGCTTCGTCGACCAGCCGCGCGCAGTACAGGATCAGCGCGAGGCCGCCTTCGACGTACGCCTTCTGCGCGAGCAGCATGCGCCGCACATCCGGATGCGCGACGATCGGCGCCTGCGGCGCGGCCGCATCCTTGCCGGCCGGCCCGAGCGGGCGCCCCTGCGGCCGGTTGCGCGCATAGTCGAGCGCGTGCAGGTATCCGGTGTAGCCGAGCGCGACCGCACCCGCGCCGACGCCGATGCGCGCCTCGTTCATCATGTGGAACATGGATGCGAGGCCGTGATTCGGCTTGCCGACGAGATAGCCGATCGCGCCGGCGCGTCCGTGCGGACGGTGGCGCGTGCCTTCGCCGAAGTTCAGCAGGCAGTTGGTCGTGCCGCGATAGCCCATCTTGTGATTCAGGCCGGCCAGCACGACGTCGTTGCGCTCGCCGTGCGCGGCACCGTCGTCGGCCGGCAGGTACTTCGGCACGATGAACAGCGAGATGCCGCGCGTGCCGGGCAAGAGCCGGCCCTGTTCGTCGGGAATCTTCGCGAGCACCAGGTGGACGATGTTCTCCGCCAGTTCGTGTTCGCCGCCCGAAATCCACATCTTGTTGCCGGTGATCCGGTAGCGCGGGCCGAGCGGCGATTCGCCGTCGAAGTCGGCGCGCGTGACGATATCGGACAGCGACGACCCGGCCTGCGGCTCGGACAGGCACATCGTGCCGAAGAAGCGCCCTTCGAGCTCGGGGCGCGCGAACGCGTCGATCTGCGCGGGGGTGCCGTACGCGAGCAGCAGGTTCGCGTTCGCGACGGTCAGGAACGGATACGCGGCCGTCGCGATGTTCGCGGCCTGGAAGAACAGGAACGATGCGGCTTCGACGAGTTTCGGCAGCCGCATCCCGCCGAACGCCTCGTCCTGGCCGGCCGCGATCAGGCCGGCTTCCGCGAACGCCCGCACGGCCGGCTCGACTTCCGGGATCAGCGTCACGCGCTCGCCGTCGAAGCGCGGCTCCTCGCGGTCGCCGCGCGCCGCATGCGGCGCGAACAGGTCGGCCGCGATCCGTTCGCTCGTGTCGAGCACCGCATCGAACGTCTCGCGGCTGTGCTCCGCATAACGCGGCAACGCCGCGAGCGCCTCGGCATCGAGCCAGTCGTACAGCAGGAACGCGAGATCGCGTCGCGACATCAGCAGGCTCATCGCGACGCCCTCCGCGCGGCCGGCATTCCTCGCGTCGCCGACCGCCGCCGATGCACGGTCCGGTCGATCTGCAGGTGCTCGATCGATGCATGCTCCATCACGTCTGTCTCCTGCCGGGCGGCGCGTCGGCACGCCTGTCGGCACCGGTTGCCGGCGCCGGAATGATTGGTCGGTGACTGCAAGTGCTTGCGGGAATTTAGCACGATCGTTCGAAAGCGACAATGCTGAGTATCGTGGGGGCCGATCTGTGACTGGAGACGGTCGGTCGTGCGCCCACCGGGCTCAGCGCCGGCAGCGCGGTCGTGCGCCGGCTCACTCGCCCTGCTCCGCGCACGACCGCCGATCAACTCGCCTTGTGCTTCCCCGGTTGATGCGCGATCGGCAGGCTGCGGATGCGCGTGCCCGTCGCTGCGAAGGTCCAGGCCCCGGATTCAGAACTGCGCCGTGATCTGAAACCCGACCGTTACGCGTGCCGTCTCGAAGCCCGACGGCTTGTAGACAGGCGTACCGGCGAAAAGATCGTATGCATAGGCGCCGAACCGCGTGCCGACACTGCCTTTCACGCCGATCACCGCACCGGCCAGTTGCGTGCCGACGAGTGCGATCGGCTGCGGCCCCCATATGCGGCCATAATCGAGCCCCGCATAGAGCGCCTGCCCCGTCTGCCCAATCGGCGCCTGTAGCTCGTTGCGCCAGTAAAAGCCACGTGCCGCCGCCAGCATCGTCTCGCCGTCGAAACCCCGAACCGTGTAGCGACTGCCGATCGTCAAGTCATCGATGTAGTACAGCGTGTTCCCGGTGTACTGGCCGTGGAGTGTGCCGACATAGCGGAATGGCTGCTTACCGATCGCAAAGGGCACCGCCAGGTTCGCGTCGAGCGCTGCCATCTTGAAGCGATAGGTCGGCCCGCCCCCCGCGGCGAACGCATCGTCCTGAGCGCCCAATCCACCGACCCCTTGACGATATGCAAGCGAGCCGTCGAACTGCGCGCCGCCGAAATAGTGGCGATCGGTCAGGCCGAGCTCAATCATCGTGTTATTGCGGCGCTGCTGTGAGATTTCGGTGTCTTCGATGAAGCTTTGCCCGAAACGACGCGACAGGCGAACGTACGCACCGAACACATCGTTCTGACTACGCGACAGCACGCGGCCCAGCTTAAAATCGACCGTCTTCGAATTGCCGCTCGCGATGAACGTCTGGTTCACGCCAGCGATTTGCTGGTAGTACGTGTTCGTGTAAGCCGAGAGCGTTGCTGTCCAGTAGCCCCACGGAATCGAGTAGAAGCCGTTCCAGCCGTGCGAGCCAAGGCGCTTGTCGCCGAATTCGAGATCCTGGCTGACGCCGACGTTAAACACGTCGTTCAAGCCGAGCGGATTGTCAATGCCGAGCGACAGGTTGCCTTGCAGCTTGCCGGTCGCGCGCGTGCCGGCGTTGTCGACCGACGCGACGACCGTCCACGGCTTGCCGCGCTTTACGTCCAGCACGACGTCGCTTTCGCCAGGAAGTTCGCCCGGAACGATCTGCATCGACACGTCCTGGCTCGATACGCGTTTCATTTGCTCGAGGCCCTGTTCGAGGTCGCGCAGGTTCAGTACCTCACCGTCGCGGGTGGGGAAAGCGGTTTTCCACGTGCCGCGGAGCTTTTCGTCGGCGAAGCGGACGTAGCGGATCATGCCGGGGATCAGCGAAAGTTTGAGCGTACCGGTCGATAAGTCCTGCTCTGGAACGAGCACCCGCGTAGTGACATAACCTCTTGCCAGAATCGCCTGCGACAGCCCCTTGATCAGTACGTCAATACCTTGTTTGCCAACGCATTGACCAGCGTAGTGGCCCAGCCATTCCCGGGCGAACGCAAAGCGATCCATCGGTAAGGCGGATGCGCCTTCGGCCTTCGCTGGGTCGGGCAACGAGGCCGGAACGTCGAGCGTGAAGCGGTCGATAGGAAAACACGGCGCTTCGGTGGGAAGTGCTGGATATGCTTCATTGCGCGGCAATTCAGAACGAATTGAAGGCGCGCGCACCGCCGCGTCGCGTTGCTGCGCGTCGCGTTGCTGCTGTGCCTGCCGGTCCTGCGCCGCGTTCGCGCGAGCGGCCGCAGCTTGGTCGGCGGGCGTCGAGGCTTGCTGTGCCTGAACGGTGATCGCCATCAAAGCGGCGAACGGCACGGTCGCCAGCTGTTTGGTTATTGTCATTTGGTGATTAGTTTTTATACTGGCTCGATACCACGTGGCTATTTGGCCGCTTTGCCGACCTCAATCGTAAACACAAGGTCTTCGAAATCCGGGTCACCCATGCCGTCGCTGCAATGGAATACGATATGGCGATCGTCTTTTTTCACCAACATCCCAGAATTTCCAATCCATGCATGCGGAACATCATCATATTTCCAAACATTCCAAACTTTAATGGCAGCCTTTCCGCCCTTATTAATCGTGACGTTCATCGGAATATGTTTAGGGCTATGATCCGCCCATATGAAAAAATCCTTCAAAATTTGATTATTAACCTCAACATTGCAATTCTCTGCCTTTATTTTAACGCCTTGAATTGACGATTTTTTACTTGATATAAAATCAAGAGACAGTGCTGTTTCACCAGAAGACACATCGACCTCATACAAGCTGTATATTTCCCGACCGTCAACCTCAATTTTGGGTGCTCTAGCTTCTTGGAAGCGCTGCGCTAATGAGATGTTCGTCATGTCAATATCCTGGCCTCTCGATACGGATCTACTGTTGCATGGTCTTGCGGCTACCGAGGCACAAATTCCAGCGTGCTGAACAGCATCATGAAACCACTACTTATCACAGGCCAGCACAAGTGCGTCGTCTGGGTTCGGCTCGGTGGCGAATCTCGGCGTTCATTTGATTCTTCTATACCGTAAACTTCCCAATCGCGTTGCGCACGACCTCTTGAAATTCTCCGCGGTTCAAAATAACTTGCCGAACACTGCTGATGTCCTCGTGGACGCCGACGATCAGCTTTGCCTGCTCTCCAAGCTCCACAAGAAACAAGTAATGCCCTTCATCAGAGAGGCTCTCCGGTGATACGAGATGCGTGAAATCGCTGACTTCAGCATCCGAATCTAGTGAAGGAAACGCGAGTTTGCAAAGCCGCCGATATGCGAGATCCGGTGGCAAATTAAATATTTCCTCGTTTTCGACAGAATGATCTATGGCGTGCAGCAGACTCAGTCCATGAAGATCAACTCCGATCGTAGACCGCAGGGACCAAATCAGCTCTCCTGCAATGAAACAGCCAAAACATCCATTCTTGAAACTATCTGTCGACCAAGATTCAACTGAGTCGAACCAAATGGCGAACGTGTCCGGGTTGCCAAATAACATTTACTTCCCCTTAAAACCGAGTGATCGTCTGACGTCGATCGGAATCTTCGAAACGTTGAGCGGCGCGGACGAATCGCCAGTAGAACCCGACCAGTGATAAACGCCATTCCCGTCCGAATAGAACCGATTGATGTTGCCGCGAGAGTCGATAGCATAACGCGTGTTGTCCCCGCCCGGAATTGATGAGTTAAACAGGTCCAACGAATTGCTGGGTTCAGTACCTGCGTTAGGTCGATTTCCCGGCATTCCGAGCGTGTGTTTCGGGTTTGACGCGACCTGAAGACCATTGTCAGCAGTGACAGTTTCCGGAATCGGCAAACGATTGTTACTCCCTCCCGTTGCCGCAATGACGTAATCAACGAGTCCCTTTATCTGATCCGGAATGATCGCCGTAATCCAGTCGCCGACT
>NZ_JAULUC010000048.1:0-16753 GCF_052851275.1 Burkholderia sp. SR8 | reverse complement strand
GCGTGTGGCGTGAGCCCTCAGCCTGAACCGTAAGCCGGGGCCTGAGCCGTGTGCCGTGTGCCGTGTGCCGTGTGCCGTGTGCCGTGGGCCGTGGGCCGTGGGCCGTGGGCCGTGGGCCGTGGGCCGTGGGCCGTGGGCCGTGGGCCGTGGGCCGTGGGCCGTGTGCCGTGTGCCGTGTGCCGTGTGCCGTGTGCCGTGTGCCGTGTGCCGTGTGCCGTGTGCCGTGGGCCGTGGGCCGTGGGCCGTGGGCCGTGGGCCGTGGGCCGTGTGCCGTGAGCCGTGAGCTACGTGCTACGTGCTACGTGCTGCAGCCTAGGCGCTACGGACAGCGCACCAACATCGGCCTGCCGGTGCTTCACGGCCGCCGACGCGTCGGTGGCGGCTGCACGCCATCGCGCCCGCGACGTAGTGACGAGTCGTAAAACCGGCACGTGCCGATGCCCGGCGCATGCCCCCGTAAAAGCTCACCTTTGACCAGCTTCACCCGACATCGTCGCTCGCGGCAGCATTCAGCCCGGCGAGCGCCTCCGCCAGATAATCGACGCATACGCGCACTTTCGCCGACGCCGCGACGCGCTCCGGATACACCGCCCAGATGTTCGCCGGCTGGATCGCGTCCGGCAGCACGCGACGCAGTTCGCCGCGTTCGATCAGCGGCCCCGCTTCCCAGATCGAACGCAACACGATCCCGCGTCCGGCGAGCGCCCATTGCACGGCCACCTCGCCGTGGTTCGTCGACAACGCGCCGCCGACCTTCACCGTCGCCGTTTCTCCACGCAGGTTCAGTCGCCACACACCGAACGGATGATCGCGCTCCTTGATCGCGAGACAGTCGTGCGATGCGAGATCGGCAAGCGTGCGCGGCGTGCCGCGCCGGGCGAGATAGTCGGGCGATGCGCACAGCACGCGATAGTTCGCGGCGAGACGGCGCGCGATCAGATGATCCGCAATGTCGTCGCCGATGCGCACGTCGAGGTCGTAGCCTTCGCCCGCGACGTCGACGAGCCGGTCGAACAAGTCGAGCCGCACGTTCAGCTGCGGATAGCGCGCGGAAAAGTCGAGCAGCGCCGGCGCAACGACATGCCGGCCGAAGCCGAAGCTGCTCGAAATACGCAGCGTGCCGCGCGGCACCGTGCGCGTGGTCGACACGTCCTCGACGAGATGATCGACGTCGTCGAGAATCTTCTCGGCGCGCGCGAACACGCGTTCGCCGGCCTCCGTGACCGTCACGCGGCGCGTCGAGCGATGCAGCAGCCGCGTGCCGAGCTGCGCCTCGAGCAGCGCGATGCGCTTGCTCACGTAAGCGGGCGACACCGCGAGTTGCTCGGCGGCCGCGCTGAAGCTCGTCAGGCGGACGACCAGGCTGAACACGCGCAGGTCGTCGAGATTCGGCGATTTATTCACGATTCGTGGAAAGTCGATTAACCTTTCGCGTGATTTTAATCTGAATGGAAATAAATAGAATGGCGTCATGTTCCGCTGCGCACGCCGCCAGCGGCCCGACCAGCCAAGGAGGCTTGCATGAGCGACAAGACGTACAAGATTGCCGTCATCCCCGGTGACGGCATCGGCCGTGAAGTGATGCCCGAGGGCGTGCGCGCGCTCGACGCCGTCACCGCACGCTTCGGCATCCGGTTCGCGTTCGAGCAGATCGACTGGGCAAGCTGCGACTACTACGCGCAGCACGGCAAGATGATGCCGGACGACTGGAAGGCGCAGTTGTCGGGCATGGACGCGATCCTGTTCGGCGCGGTCGGCTGGCCCGCGACGGTGCCCGATCACATTTCGCTGTGGGGCTCGCTGCTGAAATTCCGCCGCGAGTTCGATCAGTACATCAACCTGCGGCCCGCGCGCCTGTTTGACGGCGTGCCGTCGCCGCTCGCCGGCCGCAAAGCCGGCGACATCGATTTCATGATCGTGCGCGAGAACACCGAGGGCGAATATTCGTCGGTCGGCGGCACGATGTTCGAAGGCACCGAACGCGAAGTGGTGATGCAGCAGTCGATCTTCACGCGGCACGGCACCGAACGCGTGCTGAAGTTCGCGTTCGAGCTCGCGCAGCGCCGCGCGAAGCGCCTGACCGTCGCGACGAAGAGCAACGGCATCGCGATCAGCATGCCGTGGTGGGACGCGCGCGCAGCCGAAATGGGCGAACGCTATCCCGAGATCGCGGTCGACAAGCAGCACATCGACATCCTCTGCGCGCGGTTCGTGCTGCAGCCGGACCGCTTCGACGTCGTCGTCGCATCGAATCTGTTCGGCGACATCCTGTCCGACCTCGGGCCGGCCTGCACCGGCACGATCGGCATCGCGCCGTCGGCGAACCTGAACCCGGATCGCACGTTCCCGTCGCTGTTCGAACCGGTGCATGGCTCGGCACCGGACATCGCGGGGCAGTACATCGCGAACCCGATCGCAATGATCTGGTCGGCGGCGATGATGCTCGACTTCCTCGGCAACGGCGCGGGGCGCGAACGCGAAGCGCACGATGCGATCGTCGCCGCGATCGAGGACGTGCTGCGCACTGGGCCGCGCACGCGCGATCTCGGCGGTCAGGCGGGCACGCGGGAAGTGGGCGAGGCGATCGCGGCGCGGATTGCGGGCTGACAGTTCGATGCGAAAGGTGCACGGCCGGGAGGCGGCTCACGCATGCGGTGTTCAGTGGCGAGACACACGACAAACCCGCGCGCACCTTTGTCGAATTCGATGCGCAAGGCGATGTCGATTCTGCGCGCGATGCCGTACGGTGCGCGCGCGTTATGTGTCGGTGTGTCGGTACGTCGGTACGTCGGTACGTCGGTACGTCGGTACGTCGATGCGAGAGGCGTCACGTTGAATCGACCGGTGAGTTGCATCACGCATCGATACACACCGGTCGAGCTTCATCGTATGTTGGCGAAGGCACCGCCATGTCGCTTTCGATGTGCGTTCGGACCGCATGCGCAGACGCACGACGAGAAATCGCGCACGGAAGGCAATACGCGGTGCTTTCATCAGCGCAATCGCGCGACTTCGAACGAACCTTGATCGGTGAGTTGCAGGACATGGCACGTCACACCGTCCTGCACGGAATGCGCGTCTCCCGAAAACACTCACCTCTGCGCACAGCTCCCGTATTTCCTCACCGTTGAACACGAACGTCGCGCTCGACGTGCCGCCGAGCGCAACGAGGCGCCGTCACCGTGCGCATCACAGTCCGAGATCGGACAAGCCCGGATGATCGTCCGGACGTCGTCCGAGCGGCCAGTGGTACAGGCGATCGGCTTCGCGAATCGGCAGATCGTTGATGCTCGCGTGGCGATGCGCCATCAAGCCGTTCTCGTCGAACTCCCAGTTTTCGTTTCCGTACGAGCGGAACCAGTTGCCGGCGTCGTCGTGCCATTCGTACGCGAACCGCACCGCGATGCGATTGCCGCCGAACGCCCACAGCTCCTTGATCAACCGATAGTCGAGCTCGCGCGTCCATTTCCGCTGCAGCAGGCCGACGATCTCGTCGCGGCCCGTCACGAACTCCGCGCGATTGCGCCAGCGGCTCTGCGGCGTGTATGCGAGCGACACGCGCTGCGGGTCGCGCGTGTTCCATGCGTCTTCGGCGGCGCGCACTTTCTGGCGCGCGGTTTCGAGCGTGAAGGGCGGAACGGGCGGACGAACTTCCGGGGAAGCGGACATGGAATGCTCCTGTTCAAGGTTCCGGCCACGCACGCGCGCAGCCGGTTGGGACGCGTTACTTCGGTGCTCGAGACACCGTATCGAGCAACAGTTCGGCGGCGGCGCGCGCATCGCGCGCTGCGCTTGGATCGCCGCTGACGAGCGCGACGCCGATCGCGCCGTCGATCAGCACCAGCCATTGACGCGCAAGGCGGGCGAGCCCGCGACGCTCGATCGCAGCAGCGTCCGCGTAGGCGTCGAACCGCTCGCGCACGAACGCCAGCAAACGTGCCTTGTGCATGCGTGCGACGACGCGCACCGGATCGTCGGCGTCGGCAATCTCGCCGGACGCGTTCAGGAACGCGCAGCCGTGAAAACCGGGTTGCACGAACCAGTCGCGCAGCACGTCGAACATGCCGAGCAACTGCGCACGCGGCGACTTGCCGCGCGCCAGCGTTGCGTCGACGAACCAGCGCATCCAGCGTTCGTCCCGGCGCTCGAGCGCGGCGACGACCAGCGCTTCCTTCGATTCGAAATGCGAATAAAAGCTCTTTCGGGCAGCGCAGGAGCGCTTCACGATCGCGTCGACACCGGTGGCATGGATGCCGCCGGAGTAGATCAGCGCTTCCGCCGCGTCGAGCAACCGGTCGCGAACCGCCGGTTCGGTGGAGGAGTCGTCATGTGCATTCATGGGTTTACGGTAGAACGATCGTTCTCCCTCGTCAACACGTGCGGGGAATGGCCCTGTCGGCGGGAGGGCCGAACGTCGGACGCCGACGGCCTGCCGGAAGCCTCGACGTTACGGCTGTTCCGCTTCGTCACATCGGCTTCCGGGTGCCGACGCGGCGCCTCGGATGCGTAGCAGCATGCAGCACGGCGCGGACGCTTGACGGTTTCCGGTTTCCGCAGCGAACCCGTCGAGATCGGATTGCAACGCCCGAAATGCTGGCTCGTCGTGTTCCGTCTGCAGTTTCGACTGCGGTGGCGGAATGGTGAGCAGATCAGATAGCCGGCAGCGCACCAATCAGTGTCGGTCGCATGGCTGAAGGGTGAGTTTGCAGAGCGTCGATGGCATCACGTTCGAGGCAGCAGATGCGATGTGCGGGGCACGTCGGTGTGTTGCCGCTGAAACAGCACAAACCGCTGCACTTGAGTGCCATGATCCGACAAGGGCATGCGATTCAGGCGTGACGAGCGAAGACGGAACGGTAAGAACAAAGACACGCGCCGAACGACGCGGACGAAGCGCCAGCGGAGCAACGCTGACGGGTGAGTCGCAAGTGGGATGGCATGTCACCGATGCGTATGGCGGAATCGATGTGTGACCGCTCGCATACAGCGATCGACAAACGCTTGGCGATCCATTGATTTGAGCGCTGCTGCACGCGACGAAAGCGTGCTGGAGCCCGTTCGGACACGCAAACGCAGCTCCCGAATATTCTCACCTCAAGCGTTTGCCGAAGCCGCTCGGCCACGACACACGCTGAAGTCGATACGAGCGGAGCAGCCGGCCAACACGCCGGGCCGCCCCGCCGGTACTCAGGCCGTCCAGTCGAGAATCACCTTGCCGCTTTCGCCGGACAGCATCGCGGCGAAGCCTTTCTCGTAATCGTCGGCCGCGAAGCGGTGCGTGATGATCGGCGACAGATCGAGGCCGCTTTGCAGCATCGCGACCATCTTGTACCAGGTCTCGAACATCTCGCGACCGTAGATGCCCTTGATCTCGAGCCCCTTGAAGATCACCTGGTTCCAGTCGATCGCCGTCTGCGCGGGCGGAATGCCGAGCAGCGCGACCTTGCCGCCGTGATTCATCGCCTCGAGCAGGCTCGTGAACGCGCTCGGCACGCCCGACATCTCGAGGCCGACGTCGAAGCCTTCCGTCATCCGCAGTTCGGCCATCACGTCGCGCAGCGATTCGCGCGCGACGTTGACCGCGCGTGTCGCGCCCATCTTGCGCGCCAGCTCGAGCCGATAGTCGTTGATGTCGGTGATCACGACGTTGCGCGCGCCGACGTGCTTCGCGATCGCGACGGCCATGATTCCGATGGGGCCGGCCCCGGTGATCAGCACGTCCTCGCCGACGAGGTTGAACGACAGCGCCGTATGCGTCGCGTTGCCGAACGGATCGAAGATCGATGCGAGATCGTCGGAGATCTCGGGCGGAATCTTGAACGCGTTGAACGCGGGAATCGCCAGATACTCGGCGAACGCGCCCTCGCGGTTCACGCCGACGCCGACCGTGTTGCGGCACAGATGGCGGCGCCCGGCGCGACAGTTGCGACAGAAGCCGCACGTGATGTGGCCTTCGCCGGACACGCGATCGCCGATTGCGAAGCCGCGCACTTCCTGCCCCATCTCGACGATCTCGCCGACGTATTCGTGGCCGACGTGCATCGGCACGGGAATCGTCTTCTGCGCCCAGTCGTCCCACTTCCAGATGTGGATGTCGGTGCCGCAGATCGCCGTGCGGCGAATCTTGATCAGCACGTCGTTGTGTCCGACTTCCGGACGCTTCACGCGCGTGAGCGTGAGACCGGGGCCGCGTTCGAGCTTTGCCAGTGCTTTCATGGTCGCGCCTCCGTCAGACGATGCCGAGCGACTTGCCGACGCGCACGAACGCGGCGACCGTCTGATCGATCTGTTCGGGCGTATGCGCGGCGCTCATCTGCGTGCGGATGCGCGCGCGACCGCGCGGCACGACCGGGAACGAGAAGCCGATCACGTAGACGCCTTCGGCGAGCAGCTTGTCGGCCATGTTCGTCGCGAGCTGCGCATCGCCGAGCATCACCGGGATGATCGGATGCGCGCCCGGCACGAGCGTGAAGCCCGCGGCGGTCATCTGCTCGCGAAAACGCACGCCGTTCTCGCGTACGCGTTCGCGCAGCTTCGCGCCTTCGTCGCTGCCGAGCAGTTCCAGCACCTTCAGCGACGCTGCGGCGATGCTCGGCGTGAGCGTGTTCGAGAACAGGTACGGACGCGAACGCTGGCGCAGCAGTTCGACGATCTCGCGCCGGGCCGCGACGTAGCCGCCCGATGCACCGCCGAGCGCCTTGCCGAGCGTGCCGGTGATGATGTCGACGCGACCGTCGACGCCGCAGTGTTCGGGCGTGCCGCGGCCATGCGCGCCGATGAAGCCGACCGCGTGCGAGTCGTCGACCATCACGAGCGCGCCGTAACGATCGGCGAGATCGCAGATGCCTTTCAGGTCGGCAATGATGCCGTCCATCGAGAACACGCCGTCGGTCGCGATCAGCTTGTGGCGCGCGCCCGCCGCGTCGGCTTCCTTCAGCTTCGCCTCGAGATCGGACAAATCGTTGTTCTTGTAGCGGAAGCGCTTCGCCTTGCACAGCCGGATGCCGTCGATGATGCTCGCGTGGTTCAGTTCGTCGCTGATCACCGCATCGTTCTCGTCGAGCAGCGTCTCGAACAGCCCGCCGTTCGCGTCGAAGCAGCTCGAATAGAGAATGCTGTCCTCGGTGCCGAGAAACGACGCGAGCGCGCTTTCGAGCTGCTTGTGCACGGTTTGCGTGCCGCAGATGAAGCGCACCGATGCCATGCCGAAGCCGTCCTGATCGAGGCCGGCCTGCGCCGCGGCGATCAGGCGCGGATCGTTCGCCAGCCCCAGATAGTTGTTCGCGCAGAAATTCAGCACGCCGGCACCGCCGGCGAGCCGCACGGCCGCCGCCTGGGGACTCGCGATCTCGCGCTCGGTCTTGTAAAAACCGTCCGCGCGGATCTGGTCGAGCGTCCCGCGCACCTGGGCGAGAAAGGCATCACGCATCGCAAAGCTCCTGACAGGGATTCGCATTCCGGCGCGCGCCGCTCGTGGCGGCAGCGCAACGGCCTGCTACTGTTATAGTCGGTCGTTCGGTTGACCGCATTTATCCGATATTCCGAACTAGAATTCGAAATACCGAACAACTCTAAGCGAACGGAAACCAAATGGCAAGTTCCTCCGCGTCGCGGCGCACGCCTGCCGGCGCCGCACCGCAGCCGCCGGGCGTGACGCCGCCGCGCGTCGGCGAGCAAATCCAGCGCCTGCGCAACGAGCGCAAGCTGACGCTCGACGACCTGTCGCGCGCGGCCGGCGTATCGAAGTCGATGCTCTCCGAGATCGAGCGCGACAAGGCCAACCCGACGATCGCGGTTGCGTGGCGGCTCACGAACGCGCTCGGCATCACGCTCGACGAACTGTTCTCGCAGCCGAAAGCCCCGGAGACGATCCGCGTGGACGGCCCGCACGACATCCCGACGCTCGCCGGCCACGATGGCCGCTACCAGCTGCGCGTGTGGGGCCCGATCGACCTGGCCGGCAAGTTCGAGTGGTACGAGCTGACGCTGCCGGGCGGCGGCGCGCTCGTATCGAACGCGCACGAGCCGGGCACGCGCGAGCACCTGACCGTGCTGCAGGGCGCGATGGAAATCGAAGCCGCCGCGGCGAGCCGGCGCCTGAAGGCCGGCGACACCGCGCGCTACGCGGCCGATACGCCGCACGCGATCCGCAATCCCGGCAAGGCCGAGGCACGCGCACTGCTGATCGTGATTCATCGCTGACGCGGCGGCTAGCCGGCCGAAAGGCCGGTTGCGGAAAGCACTGTATATTTGTACAGTATACGGACATTCCGCCATGCATTGGCCGGGCGGCGCACCGACGCGCCGCTGCGGTCGACAGGAGCCTGCGATGACAGAAGAACAAGATTTGGCCGCGCTCAGCTTCAAGGCTGCCGCGCACGACCTCGAACTGATCGTTCGCCATATAGCCGCGCGCTACATCCGTCAGCGCGTGCCGCTGTCGTGGCGTCTGCTGCACGCCATCGAAGCCGAGGCGCTTGCCGATCTCGGCTTTGCCAGCCGGCACGACGCCGGCATGCGTCAATTGTTCGAACGGCCGTCGGACATGACCTTCCCCGAAACGGACGATCCGATCGACTTCGGCCGGTCGAACGCGCTGCCCGCGGTGTTCTCGTTCGCGGTTCTCGCGTACGAAGCCGCGGCGAAGTCGCCGCATCCGGCGCCCCGCGAGCGCGCTCACCGTCCGTCCAAGGCATGGGGCGACTGACACTGCGCACCGGCCGCCCGAAACGGCGGCCCACTGCTACATGATCGCTGCTACATCCTGCTGCCCGCGATGTTGCGCAAAGGGCTACCATATACGCAACTAACGGAATAAATACCATGTCCCTTCCCACGTCCCCCGACACCCCGGCACGCCCGGAAGAAAAGGATCTGTTCGACCGCGGCGCATCCGACTGGATCGTGTCGCCGGAAACCGCGTTCGACGCGTGGCTCGCGATGCAGGACTACCGCCGTTCGTCGGCCGACGTCTATCGCGCACAGTGGGGCGCATTTCTCGCGTGGCTGCGCGCCCATCAGAAGAATCTCGCCACGGTCGATACCGCATCGATCGCGAACTTCGTCGCCGAGCTTCCGATCCGGAAAACGCAGCGGATGCGCTATCTGCGCTTGATCGAGCGCGTGCTCGACCATATCCGCCGCACCGAGCTCGCGTCCACCAACCCGGCCCGCTTCATTGCTCAGGATGGCGAAGCGAACTGGCGTCAGGCGCGCGACAACGAACCGACCGGTTTCCTCACACCTGCCGAACGCGCGAAGTTGCTGGCCTACCTGTTTTCGCCGATCGGCGTATCCGGCGCAGCATATTGGAAAGAGCGGCGCGACCGTGCGCTCGTCGCCGCGTTCCTCGGTGCCGGCGTGAAAACGGGCGAAGCGCGTGCGCTTACGATTAGTTGCATCAACACCAGCGGAACGTCGCTGCAGATCCCGTCGACGCATCCCGACTTCGCGCGCGAAACCCATCTGGCTTCGTTCGCGATCGCGTTGCTCGAAGCGTGGCTCGTGGAACGCAAGCGCCAGGAGATTCCCGGCGAACTCGTGTTCCCGGCGTCGCACACCGGGCGGCCGATGCACAAGGCCACGATGCTGCGCGCGATCGATGCAATCGTCGAATCCGCCGGGCTCACGTCGTCGCGCACCGCGCGGGCGAGCCCGCAAACGCTGCGCAACACCTATGCGGCCGAACTGTTCGAACACGACGTGCCGCCCGAACGCGTCGGCAAATGGCTTGGCTTCATGCGGCCGATCTCGTCGAACCGCCTGCACCGCGCGTGGAAAAACTGGCGGGAAGATCTCGCGAATGGTGACGCGTCCGAACAGGACGAAACTCACTGATGCGTGGCCGGCTGCTCACGCGACCTGATCCGTGAGCAGCCTTGTGCGGCGCAGCCTCACCGTTTCACAGCTCCCGAAAACCCTCACCTCAAGCGTCCCGGATCATCTCACCTGTGCGATCGCTGTGCCGGTCGGCACGTCAGTCGCGCGCGAAGCGCGCGACCGCTTCGAACCGGGACGGCCACGGTCCCGACGCATGTTCGCATTCGGGGCACGATACTTCGAACCCGTCATCGCCATGCGAGAGCTCCGGTTCGCCGTCACAACGCGGGCACTGGTGCGGCACCGGCGTGTCGTGGTCCATCGACGTGCCGATCGCGGAAAACGCCGCCGCATCGAGCTGCCCTGCGTCGGCCAGGCGGCGGATCAGTGCGGAAATTTCCGGATTCATCCCGCGGCTTGCCCGCAGTGCATTCGCGTCGCGCGTCGCGCGTTCGAGTTCGTCGCCCTGCGCGCGCAACTGTTCCTCGAGCCGGTCGGCACGCGTCTTCGCCGCGCTCAGTTGCTGCAGAAAGTCGAATTCCTTGCGCTGCACGTCGCGCAGGCCGCTCTGGTACGTCGACGCCATGCTGCGCAGTGAGTCCAGCTCGACCAGCATCGGTTTGACACGACGTTCGGCTTCGGCCACCGCATCCTTGATTTGCTGCGCGTAGTGCTCGGTGCGCTGTTGCAATTCGGCTTGCAGCGTGTCGATGCGATCGCGCAGCGCAGCGTTCTGGGTCTGTTCGGCGTCCACGCGGTCCTCCATGGCGGCCAGCTCCTTTTCGAGCCGGGCGATCGTGGTGAGCAGTGTCGCTTCGTTTGCCGAACCGTGAGTCGATTGAGACGCAAGCTGCACCTCGAGTTCCGTCACGCGCGCCTGCAGTTGATCGTTGCGGGTTTCGCTGCGGGCCAGCGCTGCTTCTAGGGTTTCGTGCCGGACCGTGGCGTCGCGCAGCCGCTGTTCCGCGGCGGCCATGCCGGCGCGGACCTGCTCGCGGTCGACGTCGAGACTGTCCTTGGCTGCCTTCAATGCTTCTTCATATAGCGCGCCGAGCAATGCCCCCGCTTTTTCCTCGACCGACTTCGGAATCGCCGCGCCGTCGAGCCGAATTTTCGACGCGGCGCGAATCCGCTCCCAGAAGTGGTCGATGTCTTTCGGAATGTCGCTGGCACTACCGGTTTGGGTCAGATCGCGGACGGTGGCGGCCGACGGCCGGATGCCGAGATCGAAAAACAGTCGCTTGCAGGCATGGAGCGACAACTCCTGGCGCCGCGCGCCGCTCGCGCGCAGGGATTCCAGCTCGCCACGGATGGCTTCACGCATTTCATCCAGCGTCATGGCAACACTCGCAGAGATTGTGATGTTGCGATCATAACGAAATACGTATTTTTTGATACCTGTTTCCGCTGACCGTGGCGAATTTACGTCGGTGTGCACAGAAACCGGATCTGTGGGCCTGGCTTGACGATCCACGACCCGAATTCCGTGAAACAAAGCGAAGAAAGTGGGCCAAGCACTTGTCCCGAAAGGGTTTTCCACCACGCACGAAAAAAGGGCATTTGTTTCACATGCCGTCGGGCATCGTAGCCGGTCGGTGTTCAGGGGTTGGCGTCTCTGTGGAAAACTCGGCGACCGATGTCTTGAGAGTATTAGAAGTAAACACCCTTGAACCCTTAGTTAAAGACGTTAACGCCACGGCACAGCCTTATGTACCAAGGGTTTCCGGCCGACAAGGTGAAGTTTTACGGGAACCAAGGTGATCTTCTGCGGGAGCTGAAGTGATGGGGTTCGGGGAGCTGCGTGAGCCGATGCAGGAAAGGTCGTGAGCGGATTCGGGACCACAGTAAAACACGAGCTTTCCCAAAGGTGAGGGTTTTCGGGGCCCCACATCCGCAGAACCCGCGCGGTGCCTGCGTGCACAGTTTTCTGCCTGTGCAGACATAGGTGAGAATTTGCGGGACCTTCTTCGCGCCCCGATTCTGCCCATCTTTTGGGCAGTTTTCGCGAAAGGTGAGGTTTCACGGGACTCCACAAGAATTTGCTGTGAGGATTTCCGGGAAAGGACCGCCATTTTGCACAGCAAAAGTGCGCTGTGGGGCCCGTAACCTGCGAAAGGTGAGGTTTTCCGGGAGCGAAATGCGGGTTTTCCTGGCCCGATCCCGTTAAGGTGAGCTTCTTCGGGGCCCAAATCACAGTCCGCCATCCAGCATAAAGGTGAGGCTTTTCGGGAGTGTTCTGTGCTCGAAAATTGGGCAAAGGTGAGGTTTTGCAGGACCGGTAACCGGGCGAATGCGCTGAAATGCCCGCCAGGACTGGGGGAAATTCGATTTTTGCTGTGCCACTTTTTGGCACAGGTGAGGCTTTTCAGGAGCCGACACACAACGGTCGCATTGCTGTGGATGCCCGAAAGGTGAGGCTTTTCGGGGGAAGGCCGCTGGAGCCCACGGGAAGCCGACTGCGCATAAGTATCGGACGCGATTGACATTTTTGATACCGCGCCGGTTACGGTGAGATTTTTCGGGAGCCGATTTCGTGTCTGCTGCGGCGCCGCTTTTTTCAATAAGGTGAGGGTTTTCGGGAGGTCTCGGCGGCCGGTCCCGCGCGTGCCGCGGGTTCGGCGGCGTCGGGGTCACAGATTGTCGATTCGGTGAGGTGAGAATTTTCGGGACCGAACGATTTCTGTGCGCTGTACAATGCGCGCCCGACCTCGCGAAAAGCGCTCAACCGGCGCGCTCAAGCAGGTTTTCGGCCTGTGTTTGCCTATGACGACGCCGCGTGCAATCGCCCGGCCGGCCTTGCCTGTACATGCATACAGGCCGATTGGGCCGGCTCGGCGCGGCGCTGTGTGAGCGCACCGTCGTGCAGTCGCAAAATTACGACAAATCGAAAGGTGAGCCGATACGGGAGCCACTTTCGCACGGGTCCGGCACAGGCAAAAATCTGTGAATCCGCGCCTCCCGCGACATATCTGGACGAGTGGGAAAAGCCGTAAATCCGGAGCGGTGAGGGTTTTCGGGAGAGAGTTGGGGTGAGTGCCGTTTTGCGCGCGTACTTCACCGGCTATGGTGAGCATGTCGTTCTGGACGCACATCACCACAGGCGCTATCCTTCCGTGAAACTTCTCCTCCGACCCGACGCATGGCCACGAAGCGCGCCAAGAAAACCGATGTGGATGTGGTGAGTGCCAGTTCAGCCGAATTGCGGAAGGCCGTCGAGGCGATCGCAATTCAGCCGAAGAGCGGCAAGATCACGCTCCTGACCCGCAAGCTGTTCAATGTACTGCTCGCCGTTGCGCAGCAGGCCGACGACTCGGGCGATACCTATCGCGCGCTGCTGTCGGACATCGTCGCCAACTCCGCCTTCGATTCGAACGACACCGCACTGGTGAAGGAACACCTGCGGCGCATGGTGTCGGTTCAGGTCGAATGGAGCACCGGGACGTCGAGCCAGAAGCCGGGCCGTAAGTGGGGGATCTCGACGCTGATCGCCGATGCGGAAATTCTCGAGGATCCGGCTACCCGCCGCGTGTGGGTCGAATTCTCGTTCGCGCCGAAGATCAAGAAGAAGCTGCTCGATCCGGTCCAGTACGCGCGTCTGAGCCTGCAGTTCCAGAGCCAGCTGCGCAGCAGCGCCGGCCTCGCGCTGTATGAGATCTGCGTGCGCTACCTGACCAACCCGAGCCACCTGACGATGCGCGAGCCGTGGGAATGGTGGCGGCCGATCCTGTCGGGCACGCCCGATACGGAAGCCGGCGACGAGGCCAAACGCGAGTACAAGTATTTCAAGCGCGACTATCTGCGCCCGGCGATCGCCGAGGTCAATGCGGTCACGAACATCTTCGTCGAACTGATCGAGCATCGCGAAGGGCGGCGGGTCGCGGAGATCCAGTTCCGCGTGACCGAGCGCAAGCAGCCGATGCTCGCGCTCGACGAGCATCCGAACGTGTTCGACAGCACGCTGGTCGACCGGATGGTGAAGCTCGGGATTCCGCTCAAGGAAGCGCAGACGCTCTACGCGGACAGCGAGGAAAACCGGATTCGCGCGGCGCTGCAGATGACCGAGCAGCGGATGCGCAGCACGACGCTGCCGCCGGTGCGCAGCGCGCCCGCGTTGTTCAAGGATGCGCTGAAGAAGGGTTATGCGCCGCCGGTCGAGTCCGTCGATGCGCTGCCCTCCGGCACGCCGTCAGCGAAGGCAGTCTCGGCGCAGCCGGACGATCTGAAGGCGCGGCTGTTGAGCGAATTCGCGGCGTTCCGCCGCAAGGAAGCGAAGGTGCTGTACGAAGAGCAGGGCGACGCCGAGCGCGAAGTGGCGCGCGAGTCGTTCGAGTCGGAAGTGTTGCCGACGATGGGCTCGCACCTGCGTGACGACTGGCGCAAGCGCGGTCTCGAATCCAAGCTGGCCGAGACGGCGTTTTTCGACTGGCTCGCGCAGAAGACCTGGGGCGAGCCGACCGACGGCGATCTGCTGTCGTTCACCCTGAATCAATCGCGGGCCGCCTGACGCGCGTTCAGGCCTCTCTGACGGGCCGCCGCCGGCGCCGCGCCCCGCCCGGCCGGCCCGGCGCATCGCCAGGCCCTGCCGGGCGTTTCCATCACTCCGACAACAGCATCTGCTCGAGCTGCGCGAGGATCGCGTCGCGCTTGTCCTTCGGCAGTCCGCGCAGGCGCAGTTCGATGCGGTCTTCGCCGTACGACTTCAGATCGCCGACCGACTTGCCGCCTAGCTTGATCTCGAGACGCTGCGCGTAGCGCTGACGGCCCGCCGGCTTCGGCGTTTCCTGCGCCGCGACGCGACCCTTCACGATGTCCGACACCTGGCGCGTGCTGAGATCGTCGGACACGATCTTGTTGATCAGCCGCAGCGTCGCCTCGGTGCCGCGCGCATTGTGATAACGGCCGACCTGATACGCCATGTTCGAACCGAAACGATCGGGGCGCGCGACCATCTCCTGCATCACGGCTTCCGGCAGCTTGCCGATCGACAGTGCGACCGCGACCGTCGATTCGTCGAGGCCGAGATGTTCGGACAGTTCCTTCTGACTCTGGAAGTGCTTGTCGTCGAGGAAGCGGCGCCATACGACCGCGTTGTCGAACACCGTCTGCGAATCGCGTTGCACGTTCAGGTCGTAGCCGAGCTTGTAGCTCTCGATTCCGATCGGCACGTCGATCACGATCGCCTTCACGGATTCCTTGTTCGCCTCCTTCAGCGCACGTACGCGACGACCGCCGTCGCTGACGAAATACGAGCCCGGATTGTCGTAATCCGGAATCACGTGGATCGCCTGCTGTTGCCCCTGCTTCGCAAGGTTCACCGCGAGCTCGGCAATCGACGACTTCAGATAGAAATGCCGCGGATTGAACGGACTATGCTTGATCGCCTTCAGCGGCAACTCGATCACCTGGCCGGGCGCATAGCGGTTCTCGAGGCGCCACGCGCGATATTGCGGCGACTCGTCGCTCGACGGATCAAGCAGGACTTCCGGAACAGCGGGCGGCGCGACGTCCTTCTTGGCCGACTTGGTCGGGGCCGGTGTGGCCGTCTCGGACTTGACGATGCCGTCGATGGCATTCAGTCGATCAAGCGCGGTGCGCTTCTCGCTCGTCGTGATATCCGGGCGCGCTTGGAATCCTTTTGCAAATTGGGAGGGCTTCATGTGACTCCTTTATGCGCATAAAGTCAGGGCAGCATGGCGACGATTTCGTCGGCGCATGCGCGGATTTCCGCAGCGGCCAGCTTGGCGCCGCGATCGTTCATCTGCAGCACGGTCTGACCGAGCGCCATCGCCTGCTTGTATGCTTCCCGGGTCGGGATTTGCGTCTTCAGCAGCGGGAAGCCGAGCTCCTCCAGCGCCCGCTTGAGTTCGCGGGTCAGCATGCGCTTCTCTTCGGTCTTGTTCAGCAGGAAGACGGCGCGAAGGTCTTCGTTCATTACCTGCGCCTGCTGGATCAGCTTGACGAGCCCGACGCTCGACCAGTAATCGGCCGGCGACGACGAAGTCGGGATCACGGCGACCGATGCGGCCAACAGCACCACGCCGGACACCTTCTCGGTGATCGACGGCGGGCAATCGACGACGATGATGTCGTAGTCGTTGATGAACTTCTTGATCTCGCGGTGGATCTGGCCGCCTGCTTCGGCGAGGTTGACGACAGGGAAAGGGATACCGGTGTCGCTGTCACCGGATGCGCTCGACCAGTGAACCAGCGTATTTTGACCGTCTGCGTCGATGACCAGGACGCGCTTCCCTTTCTCATGGAATGCCGCGCCGAGGTGCATGGCAATCGTGCTTTTGCCGACGCCACCTTTTTGTTGAGTGACTGCAATGATTTCCGCGGCCAATTTTCACTCCTGTTTTTGGTCGTTGGAATTCTACAGGACGATATTTATATTTCAATGAAATTGTCGTGCGCCAACTACGCGTTAGCCATTCGGGCTATCGGTTTATGCGCATAAACGGTTCGGCGGGCGGCGGACGGCGAGATTCGATGGAGACGAGCGGAAGATGACCCGCGAGACAACGGCACCGGGCGGCCAGAGCGTGACGACATCGAACAGCCCGTCGTCGCCATTTATCAGCAACCTGCCCTTCTCCTTGCCGAGGATCCGGGGATGGGCGCCGAGTTTGTGCGCATAAACTCGCCCCCGGCGCCGCGGCACAGTCGTGAGGTGATATTGCCGTCAAGGCGGCGCCAGGACGACGAATGCGCAATGCAGTGGACCGCCAACATGCTGCGGTGTGAGTTGAGTCGGGCGATGAAGTGCAGACGCTGCTTTATGCGCATAAACCGTCGAGGCGGTCAGGAGCCGGCTGCGGCGCCGCATGTCGATCGGTCCGCACTGCGACGACCCACTGCGACGACCCACTGTGACGACCCACTGCGACGACCCACTGCGACGACCCACTGCGACGACCCACTGCGACGACCCACT
>NZ_JAULUC010000047.1:0-17042 GCF_052851275.1 Burkholderia sp. SR8 | reverse complement strand
CCCCTTCTTCCTCCGCGCCGCGTTTCCGGTAGCGCGAAAGAGGCGTGATTCTATGCATCGTTCCAGGATCGCGCAAGGGGTTTCCCGAAAAATATTCAAGCCCCCGCACGCTGCCGCGTGCGGGGGCTTGAATAGAGGCCACCGAATCGTCAGACCACGCGCAGCTGGCGCGCCACTATCTCCATATAGTGATCGAGACCGGGCGTCACCTTGCCCGCTTCCTTCGCCGTATCGTCCCAGCGGCGCAGCCGCAGCGCGTCTTCCGCGAACGGACGCTGCAGGAACGCCGCCGCCTCCTCTTCGCTGAAGATGCCGCCCTGCAGCGCAAGGCTGCGCACCGAATCCGGCGACAGGCTCTCGAAGTAGCCGGCGTCCGTGCGGCACAGGCAACGCTTCGCATCGACGTGCAGCCGGATCGGCTCCAGCACCGCGTCGTTGAACAGCGGCCGCAGGAACGGCAGCGCGTAATACTGATGCAGATCGTCGATCCCGCGCGCGCTCGGCGTCTCCCCCTGGCGATTCAGCAGATGCCCGAGGTCGTGCAGGAACGCCGCCACGATCAGCGCATCGTCGGCGCCCGCTTCCTCCGCCAGCAAGCCGCTCTGCAACGCATGCTCCAGCTGCGTCACCGGTTCGCCGCTATACGCGACGTGGCCATGGTCGCGATACAGCCCGTGAATCTCTTCCACCGTCAGTGCCATCCGCTTACTCCCAAGGCAGCGAAAACGTCTTCAGGTTCGTGAAGCTCTTCATCGCTTCCTGAACGCCTTCCTTATAGCCGAGCCCGGAATCCTTGATCCCGCCGAACGGCGACAGCTCGATCCGGTAGCCGGGCACCTCCCACACGTTCACCGTCCCGACTTTCAGTTCGTTCACGAACCGCACGACGGCCGCCGTGCTGTCGGTGCAGACGCCCGACGACAGCCCGAACGCCGTCCCGTTGCTGATCCGGATCGCATCATCGATCGTATCGAATGCGATGACGGGCGACACCGGCCCGAAGGTCTCCTCGCGCACGATCGTCATCGACGGGTCGACGTTGTCGAGCACGGTCGGCGCGTACAGCGCGCCGCGCCGCACATTGCCGGTGAGCAGGCGCGCACCGTGTGCGACCGCCTCGTTCACGCGCGCCTCGAACAGCCGCGCCGCCGCATCGTCGATTACCGTGCCCATTTCGTTCGCGGGATCGAACGGATCGCCGTACTTCCACGCACGCGTCTTCTCGACGAGCAATTCGGTAAACGCCGGCGCGATCGACCGCTGCACCAGTATCCGCTTGACGGCCGTGCAGCGCTGCCCCGAATTCCGGTACGAGCCGAGCACGGCGAGCGACGCCGCACGCTCGAGATCGGCATCGTCGAGGACGATCAGCGGATCGTTGCCGCCCAGCTCCAGCACGATGCGCCGGTAGCCGGCCCGCGCGGCGATCGCCTTGCCGATCGACACGCCGCCCGTAAAGGTGATCAGCGATGCATGCGGATGCGTGACGAGTTCGTCGGCGATCTCGCGCGGATCGCCGGTCAGCACCTGCAGCATCGGCTCCGGCAAACCGGCCTCGTACAGCACGTCCGCCAGATAGAACGCCGACAGCGGCACTTTTTCCGACGGCTTCACGATCACGCGGTTGTTCGTCGCGATCGCCGGCGCGATCTTGTGCGCGACCTGGTTCATCGGGTGATTGAATGGCGTGATCGCGACGATCACGCCATCGAGCGGCTGGCGCTGCGAGAACACGCGCCGCGCCTTGCCGTGAGGCGTCAGGTCGCACGAGAAGCTCTGCGCATCGTCGCGCAGCGCCTCGACCGACGCGAACTTCAGCACGTCAGCGACGCGGCCGATTTCGTAGCGCGAATCCTGTTTCGACAGTCCCGACTCGAGCGTGATCAGGTCGGACGCCTCGTCGGCACGCTCGCGCAGCAGCGCGGCCGCCCGCTCGAGGATCTGCGAACGCTCGTAACGCGTCAGCGCCGGCCGGTACGCGATCGCGTAGTCGAACGCCGCGCGCACGTCGTCGACGCTCGCCAGCGGCGCCGTACCGACACGCGTGCCGGTGTACGGATCGGTGACGTCGAAAACGCGGTCGCGCGTCGCGCGCGCGCCGCACCACCGCAGCGCCTCGGCGCGGAACGCGGGGTGGTCTTGCCGCGGATGAGCCATCATGTCGCGATCCGGTTCAACACGAAATCGAACACGTCGAAGTTGCGCGGACGACGTGCAGGGTCGTCCCGCTCGATCCGACGATTGAACAGCAACGGCACTTCCTGCTCGGACACGCCGCCGTGCGATCGCAACGGCACGGTCAGGCCCGACAGATCGTGTTCGCGCTCGCGCGTGCCGAGCGTCATGTCGCGCCGCGCAATCACCACGAGGTCGCCGATCCGGTCGGCCGGCAACTCGAAGCGCGCGGCGGCTTCCGCGTTGTCGAGCACGAGCTCGACGCCGTCGAGCCGGCCGACGCGCCACATCGCGTCGGCACGGTCGACGCCCGGCGCCAGATAAACCGTTGCGAACGAGCCGAGCGCGCCGTGATGCACGACGTACGGATCGGTGATCGGCAGGATCACGCGTGCGGCGTGCGCACCGAACCAGCCGTCGAACGCGTCCTGCAGATAGATCACGTTCGGCCGGCCCGTCACCGGATCGTGCTTCGCGTTCATCCCGTGGTCGGCCGTGAGCCCGATCGCCCAGCCGAGCGCGTCGAGCTGCGCGAGATAACGGTCCATCATCGCGTAGAACGCATTCGCGCCGGCACTGCCCGGCGCACACTTGTGCTGCACGTAGTCGGTGGTCGACAGGTACATCAGGTCGATCTGGCGGGTCTGCGCGAGCCGTACGCCCGCCGCGAACACGAATTCGGACAGCGCCGCGCTGTACACGTCCGGCGACGGCAGGCCGACCCAGTCGAGCACGTCGACGATCCCGTTCTCCGCGAGATTCGCCTGTGCGGCCTTCTCGGCCGAGAAGCAGATGCCGTCCAGCTGCCAGCCGAGCAGCCGGCGCAGCTTGTCCTTCGCGGTGACGACGGCGACGCGCGCGCCGGCGTCGGCTGCCGCCGCGAGCAGCGTGCCGGCCCGCAGGTAGGCCGGGTCGTTCATCATCACCTCGGCGCCGCGGCCGCCGTCTGCGGCCGGATCCCAGAAGTAGTTGCCGCAGATCCCGTGGACCGACGGCGGCACGCCGCACACGATCGACAGGTTGTTCGGGTTCGTGAAGGTCGGCACGACGCAGTCGGCGCGCCACGCGGTGCCTTCCGCGATCATCCGGCCGATGAACGGCGCGACGCCCGCGTCGACCGCACGCTCGAGATAGTCGTACTCGCAGCCGTCGACGCAGACGACGACGGTCGGCTCGGCCGGCAGCCGGTAGCGCCGGCCGTTGACGCCGATGGAGTGACCCGCGAGACCGGCCGACACCGTGCCGGCGGCCGGTTGCTCGCCGGGAAGCCGCAACGCGAACGCGGCGTTCACGATGCGGCCCGCGTGCCGCGCGGCACGCGCGCGGCGATCAGCAGCAGCGCCGCGAGCGACGCGCCGAGCATCAGCAGCGACAGCGCCGATGCGGGAAGGTAGTAACCGCGCTCCACCTGGCCGATCACGACGATCGGCACGGTCGCGAAACCGGGCGGATAGACGGTCAGCGTCGCACCGAGCTCGCCGAGCGACAGCGCGAAGCCGAGCGCGAGGCTCGCGCGCAGCGCCGGCACGAGCTGCGGCAGCAGCACGCGGCGCAGCACCATCGCGGGCGGTGCGCCGAGGCTCGCCGCCGCTTCGCGCAGCACGGTCAGCTCGGGACGCAGCGCGGCGGCCGCGCATCGATAGCAGAACGGGAGAATCAGCGCGAGCTGCACGAGCACGACGATCGCCGCGGAACTCGACAGGTCGAGCGGCTTCTGGTGATACGCGATCAGCACCGCGAGCCCGAGCACGACGCTCGGCACGCCGTTCGGCACCATCACCAGCGCGTCCACGAGCGCGCCGAGGCCGTGACGGTCGCGCCCTTCGAGCGCAAGCGCGAGCCACAGGCCGAGGATGGTGCCGAGCGCCGACACGCCGAAGCCGATTTCGAGACTCGTCGCCAGCGCGTCGTATTCCGGCGACCCGAGCCGCTCGAACCAGCGCAGGCTGTAACCAGCCGGCAGGATCGTGCCCGACCACTGCGTCGACACGCTCGACAGCGCGACGACGATCACCGGCAGCACGAACAGCCAGAAGCACGCGAACGCGGCCAGCGCCAGCGCCGCGCGCGACGCATGCTTGAGCAGCGTGTCGCCCCAGCCGATCGGCCGACGCGGCACGGCTTGCCCGATACGGAATTCAGCGGACATCGTTCCCCCCTCCCGTCGCACGCCGGTTCACCCGGCGATAAACCGCATACAGCGCCAGCGACAGCGCGAGCATCACGACCGCGCCGGCCGACGCGGTCGGCAGGTCGAGATCGACGGTCGCGCTGCTGTAGATCGCGACCGGCAGCGTCACCAGCCGCGCGCTGCCGAGCACGAGCAGGATGCCGAATTCGTTCAGCGTCAGCAGGAAGCACAGCACGGTGCCGGCAGCGATGCCCGGCCATGCGATCGGCAGCACGACGCGGCGCGCGAGCATCCAGCCGGATGCGCCGAGACTGCGCGCCGCTTCGATCAGGCGCAGGTCGAGCGTCGCGAACGACGCGAGCGTCGGCCGCACGACGAACGGCGTGTAGAACACCGTCTGCGCGAGGATCACGCCGCCGATTCCGAACAGGAAGTCGAGCGGCGGATTCTCCAGATGGAACAGATGCTGCAGCGCGATGCTGATCGATCCTTGCGAGCCGTACAGGAAGATCAGCGTGAACGCGACGAGGAACGACGGGAACGCGACGTACAGTTCCAGGAAGCGCGTAACGAGCGACGCGCCCGGAAACGGCTTGAAGAACAGCAGCGCGGCGAGCAGCACGCCGAGCACCGACGCGGTGCCGGCGCTCGCGAACAGCACGCCGACGGTCGTCACCAGCACGCTGCGCGTATCGGGGTTGCCGAAAAACGTGCGATACGCGGCGAAGCTCAGCCCGTGATCGCCGGTCACGCTCAGCAGCACGAGGCGCACGAGCGGATAGACGACGAGCGGCCCCAGCACGACGATCGCGAGCGCGGCGAGGTGCAGGTCGCCGACACGCTTGCGGCGCCGCGCGGCCGCAGCATGCGCGGCTGCCGATGCGTGCACCTGCGGCGGCAGGCCGGCGTCAGGGCTCGATAAGGACGACATCGTCTGCCTCGCAATGCAGGGACACGCGCGCACCGCGCTCGGGAGCCGCGCCGCGGCCGCGTTGCATCGTCACGCGCACGGGTTCGTCGGGCGCCGCGTCGATCACGACCGCGATCGACAGGTCCGCGCCCTGCCATTCGACGGACGATACGGTGCCGTGCAGGCCGCCTGCCGCGGGCGGCATCACGGTCAACCGCTCGGGGCGCACGCACGCGACCTTGCCGCGCACGTCGTGGCGCGGATCGCCGAGCGGGAAGATCACGTGCGGCGGCAGCAGATTCGCCGGGCCGAGATAGCGCGCGACGTAGCCGTCTTGCGGCGCGTCGTACAGCTGCTGCGGCGTGCCGAGCTGCGCGATGCGGCCGTCGCGCATCAGCAGCGCGCGGTCGGACAGCACGAGCGCGTCGTCGCGATCGTGCGTCACGCAGACGACGGTCAGGTTCGGCAGGCGCTCGTGCAGCGCCTTCAGTTCGCTGCGCACCGATGCGCGCAGGTTCGCATCGAGCGCCGACAGCGGCTCGTCGAGCAGCAGCACGTCCGGCTCGATCACGAGCGCGCGCGCCAGCGCGACGCGCTGCTGCATCCCGCCCGACAGTTGCGCGGGCAGGTGGTGGCCGGCGTCGCCGAGCTGCACGAGCTTCAGCGCGTCGGCGACGCGGCGCGTCACTTCCGACGACGCCATCCCGCGCGCGCGCAGCCCGAATGCGACGTTCTCGAACACCGACAGGTGCGGGAACAGCGCGTAATTCTGGAACAGCAGACCGAGATTGCGCTTGTGCGGCGGCGCATGGGTCAGGTCGCGTCCGGCCACGGTCAGCGTGCCGGTCAGGCCGTCGGCCTTCACGAACCCGGCGATGAAGCGCAGCAGCGTGGTCTTGCCGCAGCCGCTCTTGCCGAGCACGGTCAAAAATTCGCCGGCGCCGATCGACAGCGACAGATCCTCCAGCACCGTGCGCGCGCCGTAGCGCACGCTCAGGTGTTCGATCTGCACGCCGCCCGGCGCGCCGGACCGCAGCGTCGCGCGCGGCTCGGCGGCGCCGAATGCGCCGGGATGGGTCAGGGTGGTATCCACCAGGTTCATCCTCTTGCTCACTAGTACAGGCGGCGTGCGCCGGTCACTTCGGCTTGACGACGTCGAGCTGCTTGCCCGAGCTGCCGATCACGTCCTTCTTCCAGCGCTCGATCCACTCCGGCTTCTTCGCCATCACCTGGGTCCAGTCGACCGGGATCAGCTTCACGCCAGCAATCGCCTTCTTCACCGCCTCGCCGTTCTTGCCGGCGAGCGGCACGTCGGTGCGGCCCGGAATGCCGTACATGTCCGGCACCTTCGACTGCACTTCGGTCGACATCAGGTAGTCGATCAGCTTCTTGCCGGCGTCCTGGTTCGGGCCGCTCTTGATCAGGCCGATGCCGTACGGCAGCTGGAACGTGGTCGGCTGGTCGCCGGCCTTCGCGGCCAGGAAGATCGGCTTGACCGACAGCGCGCCGTGCTCGGCGTCGTCGAGGTCCATCTGCAGGTCGCCGTTCGCGACGCTGATCTCGTTGCGCGACAGCAGCACGTTCAGGTAGCCGGTGCCCTTCGTGTGGAACTTCACGCTCTGCGACAGCTTCGCGAGGTAGTCGAACGCCTTGTCCTCGCCCATCAGCGTGGTCGTCAGGATCAGCACGGCCATCCCGTCGCCGGCGGTCGCCGGGTTCGAGTACGCGACCTTGCCGGCGTAGCTCGGCGACAGCAGGTCGGCGAACGTCTTCGGCTGGTTCTTCACGACGTCCGGGTTGATCGCGAACGAGAAGTAGTTGTTCACGAACGTCGCCCACGTGCCGTCTTCGGCCTTCGCGATCGCCGGCACGTTCTTGTAGTTGACGCTCTGGTACGGCTGCAGCAGGCCCATCTGGCCGGCTTGCTGGATGAACGGCGGCAGCGTGACGATCACGTCCGCCTTCGGCGAATTCTTTTCGATGTTCGCGCGGTTCACGACCTCGCCGCTGCCGGCCGTCACGATGTTGACCTTCACGCCTTCCTTCTTCTCGAACGCCGGCAGCACATCGCGGTAGAGGTTCTCGAGACCGTCCGCGGTGTACAGCACGACCGCGTTCGCCGCATGCGCGGGCATCGCCGCGCCTTGCAGCAGACCGGCGGCGCAGGCGGCCAGCGCGAGCTTGCGGAACGCGCCGGCAGCGGCGCGCGAGGAATTCTGCAGTGTCATCTCACTTCTCCGTAGGCGGAACACCAGGCGGCCGGGGCACGATCCGGCTCCTTCCAGTCGGGCAAACCGCCAACCGGCCTGCCTCGCTGCCGCGCTGCAGGTGGTTTCGCGCGGCAACCGAAGGATCACAGCGTTCGATGACAACCCCGTGACGACTGCCACAATTTCCAAAAAATGACACATTTTGCCAATATCATGCAAGTCATTCAGAAATGCTGTCCGGCATTTCGGCCGCCCCTTGCTGGAGGAAAAACATGTCCGACCCGATTCTGCTCACGCCCGGCCCGCTCACCACGTCCGCCACAACGCGCCACGCAATGCAACACGACTGGGGCTCGTGGGACGCTGCGTTCAATCAGTTGACGGCGAGCGCCTGCGCGGACCTGGTCGCGATCGCGCGCGGCGGCGACGCGTACGTGTGCGTGCCGATGCAGGGCAGCGGCACGTTTTCGGTCGAGGCCGCGCTCGGCACGCTGGTGCCGCGCGACGGCGTCGTGCTGGTGCCGGACAACGGCGCGTATTGCGCACGCATCCTTAAGATTCTCGGCCGGCTCGGCATCGAGGCCATTGCGCTGCCGTTCGACGAGGACGCGGCGGTGGACCCGGCCGCGGTCGAAACCGCGTTCGCGCGCGAGCCGCGCATCACGCACGTCGCGCTAGTGCATCTGGAAACGAGCGCCGGCATCCTGAATCCGCTCGACGCGATCGCAGCGGTGTGCCGGCGGCACGGCAAGCGGCTGATCGTCGATGCAATGAGTTCGTTCGGCGCACTGCCGATCGCGCTGGCCGACAGCGGCATCGACGCGCTGATCTCGGCGAGCGGCAAATGCCTGGAAGGCGTGCCGGGAATGGGGTTCGCGATCGTGCGACGCGATGTGCTCGACGCGTGCGCGGGCAACTCGCCGTCGCTCGCGCTGGATCTGCACGATCAGTACGCGTACCTGCGCAAGACCGGCCAGTGGCGCTTCACGCCGCCGACGCACGTGGTCGCCGCGCTGCGTGCCGCGCTCGACCAGTACCTGGCCGAAGGTGGCCAGCCGGCGCGCGGCGCGCGCTATGCGGAGAACTGCCGCACGCTCGTGGAATCGATGCGCGCGCTCGGCTTCGTGCCGTTCCTCGATGCCAGCGTGCAGGCGCCGGTCATCGTCACGTTCCACGCGCCGGACCATCCGGACTACGATTTCCGCCGCTTCTACGACGCGGTGCGCGACGCGGGTTTCATCCTATATCCGGGCAAGCTGACGCAACTCGAAACATTTCGCGTCGGCTGCATCGGCGCGATCGACGCGGACGACATCCGGCGCGCGGTCGCGGCGATCGCGCAGGCAGTCGAATCGCTCGGAATTGCCGTGCAGCGCGCGTGACGCGCCGCACAAACAAAAACGCCCGGCAACCCAGGGTCGCCGGGCGAACGCACCGAGCGTGCGTGGAGCCGATGCTTGCAGGCTTACAGTTCGATCCGCTTGATGTCGCCGACCACGAAGATGTAGGACAGCGCGCCAATCAGCGCGATCACGCCGATGAACACGAGCGCGCCGACGAACGAGCCGGTCGATGCGACGATGAAGCCGACCACGAGCGGCGTGACGATCCCCGCGAGGTTCGCCGCGAAATTGAAGATGCCGCCCGTCACGCCGAGCAGGCCGTCCGGCGCGATGTCGGACACGAGCGTCCAGCCGAGCGCGGCCATCCCTTGTGCGAAGAACGCCACCGACATGATCGCGATCACGGCTTCGTTGCTCTTCACGTAGTTCGCGAGAATGATCGTCGACGCGAGCAGCAGGCCCGCGATGATCGGCAGCTTGCGCGCGAGGTTCGCCGACTTGCCGCGACGCAGCAGCCAGTCCGAGAAGATCCCGCCGAACATCACGCCGACCGACGCGGCGATGAACGGCATCACCGCGAAGAAGCCGATCTTCAGCCAGCCCATGTGGCGCTCGGTCGCGAGATAGGTCGGGAACCAGGTCAGGAAGAACACGAGCGTCGAGTTGCCGGCGAACTGGCCGAGGCAGATGCCCGCGAGCTGGCGCTTCTTCAGCAGCCGGCCGGCCATCGACCAGCTGAATTTCGCCTGCGCCGCCTTGCCGGCCTTGTCGCCGTCCTTGCGTGCACCGTGCACGAGGCCGCCGCCCGCTTCGATGTACGCGAGTTCTTCCGAGTTCGCCGACGGATGGTTGCGCGGCTCGTGATAGAGCTTCCACCAGACGAAACCGAACACGATGCCGACCGCGCCGACGACCCAGAACAGCGAGCGCCAGCCGAACGCGCCCATCAGCGCGAACAGCACGGGGCTGAAGAACGCGAGGCCGATGTACTCGCCGACCGTATAGGTGCCGGTCGCCATCGCGCGTTCGTTCTGCGGGAACCAGGTCGCGACGACGCGGCTGTTGGTCGGGAAGCACGGCGCCTCCGCGACGCCGAGGCCGAGCCGGCATGCGAGCAGCGTGCCGACGCCGGGCACGAAGCCCTGCAGGAACGTGCACAGCGACCACAGCGTCATCGACCAGTAATAAGTGACCTTGCTGCCGAAGCGATCGAGGAAGAGACCGCCGGGCACCTGCGACGCGACGTACGTCCACGAGAACGCGGAGAACATGATGCCCATCACCGCCGCGTTGATGCCGAGCTCCTTGGTGAGCTGCGGCGCAGCCACGCCCAGCACGGTACGGTCCAGATAGTTGATCATCGTGCCGATCGCGAGCAGCGCGAGGATCTTGTAGCGCGCCGATGTCCGCCGGACCGTGCCGGCGGCCTGCGCCGGAGCGGCGCTCGTGTGAGTGGTGTGCTGCATGGTCGTCTCCTGGTCTCTCTTTTCAGCTGGTCGGTAGTAGGGTCAGCGCGCGACGAGCGACTGAAAATGCTCGAACATCCGCTCGTCGTCCGGCGTGCGGCCGGTGAAGATCTCGAATGCATCGACGGCCTGGTACACGGCCATCCCGCCGCCCGGCAGCGTCGCGCAGCCGGCCGCGCGCGCGGCGCGGATCAGTTCGGTTTCGAGCGGGAAATACACGATGTCGGCCACCCACATTCCCGCATGGAGCAGCTCGGCCGGCAGCGGCAGGCCCGGGTGCTTGATCATGCCGGTCGGCGTCGCATGGATCAGCCCGGTTGCCGCTTTCACCGCAACCGCGAGATCGTCGCCGGCCGTGACCCGCGCGGCCGGGAAGCGCTGCTGCAGTTCGCCCGCGAGCGTGACGGCACGCGTGCCGTCGACATCGAAAATCGTCAGTTCGGCCGCGCCCATCTGCAGCGCGGCGTGCGCGACGGCCGCACCCGCGCCGCCCGCGCCGAGCTGCACGACGCGCTCGAGCGACGCTGCCGGCAGCCCGCGGCGGAACGATTTCGCGAAACCGGACCAGTCGGTGTTGTGGCCGATCCGCTTGCCGTCCTTGAACAGCACGGTATTCACCGCGCCGAGCGCGCGCGCGTCGTCCGACAGTTCGTCGAGGTGCTCGATCACACGCTGCTTGCACGGATGCGTGATGTTCAGGCCGTTGTAGCCCATCCGCTGCGCGGCATCGAGCAACTCGGGCAGCGCGTCGACGGTCAGCCCGAGCGCATCGAGATCGATGCGCCGGTAGACGTAGCCGAAACCCTGACGGAATCCTTCTTCCTCGTGCATCGCGGGCGACAGCGAGCCGCCGATCCCCTGGCCGATCAGGCCGATCAGAAAAGACGGGCGGCTCATCGTGCGGCACCCTGCGCAAAAAGGGTCGACAGGCGCTGCAGCGCGAACACGTAGCCTTCGGTGCCGCAGCCGCAGATCACCGCTTCGGCGATGGCCGCGATATACGAGTGGTGACGGAATGCCTCGCGGCGGTGCACGTTGGAAATGTGGACTTCGATCACGGGTTTCGCGATCGCGGACAGCGCGTCGGCCAGCGCGACCGACGTGTGCGTATACGCAGCCGGGTTGATGACGATGCCGTGCGTGTCGTGACGCGCGGCATGCAGCCAGTCGATCAGCTGGTGCTCGGCGTTCGACTGGCGGAAGTCGATCTCCAGACCGAGCCCGTCGGCTGCGGTGCGGCAGCGCTGCTCGACGTCGGCAAGGGTTTCCGCGCCGTAGATATGGGGCTCGCGGGTCCCCAGCAGATTGAGGTTCGGGCCGTTCAGCACCAGCACCTTGTGCTTGCTCATGACGATTTCTGCTCCAAAAACGGGGGCGGAACGTTGGCTGCTCCGCCCCGTGACATCAGGATGTGGCGCTAGTGTGCGCCCGCACGCGCACGCTGTCTTTTCGGGTTTTCGCTAATTTGTACCATCTAGTTAGTTTGTATAATTCGCCTCACTTCCCTAGTAAATTCGGGATATGGCGTTCGCCGGGGATTCAACGACTGGTTCATTCGGGCCCGATCCGGCCGGCGCCACCTCCCGCTCATCCGCAGGATTCGCCCATGCAGCGCTCGATCGCCACGGTGTCACTGTCCGGCACGCTCGCCGAGAAGCTCGCCGCCATCCAGGCCGCCGGTTTCGACGGTGTCGAAATCTTCGAGAACGATCTCGTGTACTTCGACGGATCGCCGGCCGACGTGCGGCGCATGGCCGCCGACCTCGGCCTCGACATCGTGCTGTTCCAGCCGTTTCGCGACTTCGAGGGCGTGAGCCCGGCCCAGCTCGCGCGCAATCTCGACCGCATCCGCCGCAAGTTCGACGTGATGCACGCGCTCGGCACCGATCGCATCCTGGTGTGCAGCAACGTGTCGCCCGACACGATCGCGGACGATGCGCTGCTGGTCGACCAGCTCGGCGCGCTCGCGGAAGCCGCGCGGCAGGCCGGCGTGGTCGCCGCGTACGAGGCGCTCGCGTGGGGCCGCGTCGTGAAACGGTACGGTCACGCGTGGCAGCTCGTGAAGGCGGTGAACAGCCCGCACCTCGGCCTCGCGCTCGACAGCTTCCACACGCTGTCGCTGGACGATTCGCCGGACGCGATCGCCGACATTCCGGGCGACCGGATCGCGTTCGTGCAGATCGCCGATGCGCCGAAGCTCGCGATGGACGTGCTCGAATGGAGCCGCCACTACCGCTCGTTCCCCGGCCAGGGCGACTTCGATCTCGCGCGCTTCACCGCCCGCGTGATCGAGTCCGGCTATACGGGGCCGTTGTCGCTCGAGATCTTCAACGACGGCTTCCGCGCCGCGCCGACCGCGATCACGGCCGCCGACGGCCACCGCTCGCTGCTCTATCTGGAAGAACTGACGCGCGCGCGGCTCGCGCAGGACGGCCACGCGCCCGCTGCAGCGCAGCCGCTGTTCGCGCCGCCGGCGCCGCCTGCGCACGTCGGATTCCAGTTCATCGAATTCGCGGTCGACGCGCAGGCGGCAGCCACCGTCGGCGAATGGCTCGGCCGCATGCGGTTCCGGCTCGCAGGGCACCACCGGTCGAAAGACGTGACGCTGTTCCAGCACGGCGCCGCGTCGATCGTGCTGAATGCCGAGCGCGATTCGTTCGCCGACGCGTTCTTCCAGCAGCACGGGCTGTCGTTGTGCGCGTCGGCGTTCCGCGTCGACGACGCGAAAGTGGCGTTCGAACGCGCGGCGGGCTTCGGCTATGCGCCGTTTTCCGGGCGCGTCGGCCCGAACGAGCGCGTGCTGCCGAGCGTGAAGGCGCCGGACGGCAGCCTCGAATACTTCGTCGACGAGGCGCCGAACGCGCCGACGCTGTATGAATCGGATTTCGTGCTGACCGACATCGACGGGCCCAGCGAAGTCGGCCCGCTGACGGGCATCGACCACGTCTGCCTCGCGCTGCCGGCCGACGCGCTCGATACGTGGATCCTGTTCTTCAAGACCGCGTTCGGCTTCGAGGCCGAGCGCAGCTGGCTCGTGCCGGATCCGTACGGCCTGATGCGCAGCCGCGCGGTGCGCAGCGCCGACGGCTCGGTGCGGATCGCGCTGAACGCGTCGGTCGACCGTCATACGGCCGTCGCGGAATCGCTCGACCGCTACCACGGCACGGGGCTGAACCACGTCGCGTTCCGCACCGACGACATCGTGAAGACGGTCGCCGCGTTCGCGGCCGACGGCGTGCCGTTCCTGCGAATTCCGCCGAACTACTACGACGATCTCGCCGCACGCTACGCGCTATCCGACGAGCTGATCGACACGCTGAGCGCCCATCATCTGCTGTACGACCGCGACGAAAACGGCGGCGAATTCCTGCATGCGTATACGGAACTGGTCGACAACCGCTTTTCGCTCGAAATCGTCGAGCGGCGCGGCGGCTACGATGGCTACGGCGCGACCAACGCGGCCGTGCGGCTCGCGGCTCAGGCACAGCGCAGGAAATAAGGCAGGAAAACCCGTTTCGGGGTCGAGTCGACCCGCACGGACGACGCGACCGCGAGCCGCGCGGCACTCGGACGCACCATCGTGGGGAATCGCGCCGCAACACGCCGCCAGGCAAGGCCGCGCGCGGGCTGCGCGGATCGCGCGCCCGGCACGGGTTACATCCGGTAACGCGCGCCGCACTGCACCATCGGCGCGGCCACCTCGCTTTTAAGAATCGCTTAAGTCTTCGACGGCACCATCCGCAACCAGTAACCCGATGGATATCCCGAAAAGGAGGACAGCGATGAGCGCCGTAGATGCACCCGCGGGCCGCCCGGCCGCCCCCCCTGCGAAAAAGACGATGCTGCGCCGTTTGCTCAGCCATCACGAGATCGCGACGCTGCTCGTGCTGCTGCACGCACCGATCGGCGCGAATGCCAAACCCGAATTGCCCGCGCTGCAGGAAGCCGGTCTCGTCGAGATGGTCAAGCTCGACGCCGACACGTCACCGAGCTTCCGTCTGACCGAAGACGGCACGGCCGTCCTGAAAGGCCTCGGCTACCGCTGAGCCGCCGCTTTCCCGCTCCCGCACCACCCCGATCATCCCGACGCACCGGCCACGGCCGGCGCGTCGCGTCACCCTGCGCGGTCCTGCAGCATCAGCCGGTATTCGGACGGCGTGACGCCGACCGTCGCCTTGAACTGGCGCGTGAACGCGCTGTGATCCGTATAACCGCATAGCGCCGCGACGTCGGTCACCTTGTCGTGCGTGACGAGCAGCGCCGTGGCCGCTTCGAGCCGCGTCTTCAGCAGCACCTGGCGCGGCGTCAGGTGAAACACCTTGTGAAAGTAGCGTTCGAGCTGCGCAACCGACATCCCGGCCATCTGCGCGAGCTGTTTCAGGTTCAGCGGCTGCACGTAGTGATCCTGGATGTGCTGCACCACGTCGGCCAGCTTGCTGTAGGCCGGATGCGAACCCTCGTGCGCCTTCAGGTCGCGCGAGATGCCCGCGAGGCCGACCACCTTGCCGGTTGCGTCGCGCAGCGGCTCCTTGCAGGTCAGGCACCAGCCCGGCTGGCGGCCCGGATACAGATGCAGCTCGAGCTGGTCCATCAGTTGCTGGCCGGCGTTGATCGTCGCCATGTCCTGCTCGAAATAGGTCCGGCCGAAACGGCGCGGAAACACCTCGTCGGTCGTCTTGCCGAGCAGGTCGCGCTTGTCCTTGTAGCCGCAGCGCATCGCGAGCGTACGGTTGACGAGCGCGTAGCGGCCGTTCGCATCCTTCACGAAGAACGCGACGTCGGGCAGCGCGTCGAACACCGGCTCGAGCAGGCGGAAGTGCGCGAGCATCGCGCCGAGATCGGTGTTGTCGGGCTGGTAGCGCAACGTATCGGACAGGGTCATGGGCGGTGCGGCAAGGAAGGTCGTCATCCCGGCGGGTGCGAAGGGCGTGGCTGATGGCGTCGATTATAGAAGCGCACCTGCGAACGCGTCGCGGCGTTCATCGGGCGCGCGATCCTGCGGCGGGCGAGTTGTCGGCTCACGGCTCCGGGCAAGCGATCAGGCCGCTCGGCGATGGACAACCGGCCGCGATGCGCGACCGATCGTCGACGGTCATGCAGTTGCATGCGGTGGCGCGTCCGTCGTCTTGCGCTTGCGCGCTCGAACGGTTGTGCGCGCAACCACTGCGCCGGCTGCGTGTGCGGCACGGAACGATCTCCTCGCGCCGGCCGCCCTGTCGCCGGCATCGGACTGCAATAGCGGCAACGAAGGCAATGGCGGTGATGCCGACATTCCGCGCGCCCGAACCCGCCATCGTAAAAATGCCGCCACACCTCGTCTTGTCGCGTTTGCGCATCGTTGATGACGATTTCAGCACATATCAGGGTTATCGACGATATGCCGAAATCGTCGCCGCCCGCGCACCGAACGCGCAAGACGCGCGTATTTTCGCTGCCTAGACTTCGCTCAACGGTCACGAGACGACATCCCGCCGCCGCCGCGCAAGCCGATTCCGGCACAACCCGCGCAGCGGGCGGCACACGCGGCACGGCTTCCACGGAGGCCTGCATACCGATACGTCTCGCCCGGTTTACCGCACCGGCCCGCTGGCCGGCCGCGGCCCAACCACGCCATCAAGGGGAAGTGAAAGTGAAGCTGAAGGTATCGCACGTCGCGCTGGCTGCTGCCTGCGCACTGTCGGGCGCATACGCCATCGCCGCCGACGTCGTCAAGATCGGTTTCGCCGCACCGCTGACGGGGCCGCAATCGAACTACGGCACGGACATGCAGAAGGGCGTGCAGCTCGCGATCGCCGATTTCAACGCGACGCATCCGACGATCGGCGGCAAGCCGGTCACGTTCCAGCTCGACTCGCAGGACGACCAGGCCGACCCGCGCACCGGCACGACGGTCGCGCAGCGGCTGATCGACGACAACGTCCGCGGGATCATCGGCCACTTCAACTCGGGCACGAGCATTCCGGCATCCGACCTGTACGATCGCGCGGGCCTCCCGCAGATCTCGATGGCGACGTCGCCGCAATACACCGCGCGCGGCTACAAGACGACCTACCGGCTGCTGACGAGCGACGCGCAGGCCGGCCGCATCGTCGGCACGTACGCGGTGAAGACGCTGCACTTCAAGCGCATCGCGATCATCGACGACCGCACGGCCTACGGCCAGGGCATCGCCGACGAATTCGCGAAAGCCGTGCAGGCCGCGGGCGGCACGATCGTGAAGCGCGACTTCACGAACGACAAGGCGCTCGACTTCTCGGCGATCCTGACCAACCTGAAGGGCATCAATCCGGACGCGATCTTCTACGGCGGCGGCGATGCGCAGTCCTCGCCGATGATCCGCAAGATGCGCCAGCTCGGGATGAAGTCCGCGTTCGTGACCGGCGAGATGTCGCGTTCGCCGACGTTCCTGAAAGTCGGCGGCGAAGCGGCCGAAGGCGCGATCGTCTACATGGGCGGGCTGCCGAAGGAAAAGATGCCGGGCTTCGCCGGCTACGCATCGCGCTACAAGGCACGCTTCAACGAAGACGTGATCACGTATTCGCCGTACTCGTACGACGGCACGATCGCGCTGCTCACCGCGATGAAGGACGCGAACTCGACCGATCCGAAAGTCTATACGCCGTATCTCGGCAAGGTATCGATCAAGGGCGTGTCGGCGCCGAGCATCGCGTACGACGCGAAGGGCGACCTGAAGGATGCGCCGGTGACGATCTACAAGGTCGAGCGCGGCACGTTCAAGCCGGTCGACACGATCGCCGGCAACTGATCGCGCAGCCCCCCTGTCACGCGCGGCGCTGCACGCGGTTC
>NZ_JAULUC010000046.1:0-18590 GCF_052851275.1 Burkholderia sp. SR8 | reverse complement strand
AGCGCTGACCGGGCAGTCGTTCGTCGTCAGCCACGGCTGGTTCATGCAGTGACGGCTGCCGGCGCGGGCGGCCGGGCCGCTCGCTGCTCGCCGCTCGCGCGGACATTCGCCGGCGAGCCCGCCCGGCACGTCGGCATAAAAAAACGCGCTCCACGGAGCGCGTTTTTCGTTTCGGCGGAGAAGGGCGGCCCGGATGGCGGCCGCCTCCGGCCGACGCCGACTTACTTCAGGACCGCTGCGACTGCGTTGGCAACCGCGTCGAGGTTGCGCGTGTTCAGCGCAGCAACGCAGATCCGGCCGGTGCCGACTGCATAGATGCCGAACTCTTCGCGCAGACGATCGACTTGCGCCGACGTCAGGCCCGAATACGAGAACATCCCGCGCTGCGCGTTGATGAAGCTGAAGTCGCGATCGACGCCGCTTGCCTTCAGGCGCTCGACGAGGCCATTGCGCATCGCACGGATGCGGTCGCGCATTTCGCCGAGTTCCTGCACCCATGCAGCGTGCAGTTCCGGCGACGCGAGCACGGCCGCGACGACGGCGCCGCCGTGGGTCGGCGGGTTCGAATAGTTCGTGCGGATCACGCGCTTCAGCTGCGACAGCACGCGCGTCGCTTCTTCCTTGCTCGACGTGATGATCGACAGTGCACCGACGCGCTCGCCGTACAGCGAGAACGACTTCGAGAACGACGACGACACGAACGCATTCAGATCGGCCGCGGCGAACAGGCGCACGGCGGCGGCATCGGCCTCGATGTTCTCGCCGAAGCCCTGGTAAGCCATGTCGAGGAACGGCACGAGGTTGCGCGCCTTGACGACGTCGACGACCTGCTGCCATTGCGCTTCGGTCAGGTCCACGCCGGTCGGGTTGTGGCAGCACGCGTGCAGCACGACGATCGTGCCGGCCGCATAGCCGTTCAGCGCCGACAGCATGCCTTCGAAATTCACGCCGTTGGTGGCCGCGTCGTAGTACGGGTACGCGACGACTTCGAAGCCGGCCGCTTCGAACAGCGCGCGGTGGTTTTCCCAGCTCGGGTCGCTGATCGCAACCTTCGCGTTCGGGTTCACGGTGCGCAGGAAATCCGCGCCGATCTTCAGCGCGCCCGTGCCGCCCAGCGCCTGCGCGGTGACCACGCGGCCAGCGGCGATCAGCGGCGAATCGTTGCCGAGCAGCAGCTTCTGCACCGCGGCGTCGTACGCCGCGATCCCGTCGATCGGCAGGTAGCCGCGCGGCAGGCCCGCGTCGACACGCGCCTTCTCCGCTTCGCGAACGGCGCGCAGCAGCGGAATCTTGCCTTCTTCGTTCGTGTACACGCCGACGCCGAGGTTGACCTTGGTCGGACGCGTGTCGGCGTTGAAGGCTTCGTTCAGGCCCAGGATCGGGTCGCGAGGGGCAAGCTGGACAGCGGAGAAGAGCGACATGATGATTCGGCAGTAGTGAAAAGAGGGTCAGGCTTTCAGCCGGTGGGGCGGGCGCAGCGAGCCGCGCGCCAACGGGCACGGCGCCGGAAAGCGCAGCAGCCTGATATTGTAGCGAATTCACGGTGCCGGAGGCGGCGATTGCGCGGCGAATTGCGATTTCCGACGCCTGCCGCGCGTCACGGCACGTCAGGATCCGTCAGCGGTCCGCAACGCCGCGAAGCGCTAGAATAGTTTTTTTGCCCTCGCTCCGGCCGCACTCCATGTCCGAACATCACGCCGAAGTCGGCGACGCGCTCGACGAATCGAAATTCGTGACCTTCGAAGGGTCGCCGTTCCAGTTGTACCAGCCGTATCCGCCCGCCGGCGACCAGCCGACCGCGATCGAAACGCTCGTCGAAGGCGTCGGCGACGGCCTCGCGTTCCAGACGCTGCTCGGCGTGACCGGTTCGGGCAAGACTTTCACGATGGCCAACACGATCGCGCGGCTCGGCCGCCCGGCGATCGTGTTCGCGCCGAACAAGACGCTGGCAGCGCAGCTCTACGCGGAATTCCGCGAGTTCTTCCCGCGCAACGCGGTCGAGTACTTCGTGTCGTACTACGACTATTACCAGCCTGAAGCGTACGTGCCGCAGCGCGATCTGTTCATCGAGAAGGACTCGTCGATCAACGAGCACATCGAGCAGATGCGGCTGTCGGCGACCAAGAGCCTGATGGAGCGCCGCGACGTGGTGATCGTCGCGACGGTGTCGGCGATCTACGGTATCGGCAACCCGTCCGAATACCACCAGATGATCCTGACGCTGCGCACCGGCGACAAGCTCGGGCAGCGCGACGTGATCGCGCGGCTGATCGCGATGCAGTACTCGCGCAACGAGCAGGATTTCCAGCGCGGCACGTTCCGCGTGCGCGGCGACACGATCGACATCTTCCCGGCCGAGCACGCGGAGATGGCGGTGCGCGTGGAGCTGTTCGACGACGAAGTCGAGACGCTGCAGCTGTTCGATCCGCTGACCGGGCGCGTACGGCAGAAGATTCCGCGCTTCACCGTGTATCCGTCGTCGCACTACGTGACGCCGCGCGACACCGTGATGCGTGCGGTCGAGACGATCAAGGACGAATTGCGCGAGCGCCTCGAGTTCTTTCATCGCGAAGGCAAGCTCGTCGAGGCGCAGCGCCTCGAGCAGCGCACGCGCTTCGATCTCGAGATGCTCCAGGAGCTCGGCTTCTGCAAGGGCATCGAAAACTATTCGCGGCACTTCTCGGGCGCCGCGCCCGGCGAGCCGCCGCCGACGCTGGTCGACTACCTGCCGCCCGATGCGCTGATGCTGCTCGACGAATCGCACGTGCTGATCGGCCAGCTGAACGGCATGTACAACGGCGATCGCGCGCGCAAGGAGAACCTCGTCAATTACGGCTTCCGGCTGCCGTCCGCGCTCGACAACCGGCCGCTCAAGTTCCACGAGTTCGAGCGCAAGATGCGTCAGGTGGTGTTCGTGTCGGCGACGCCGGCCGACTACGAACAGCGCGTGACCGGGCAGATCGCCGAGCAGGTCGTGCGGCCGACGGGGCTCGTCGATCCGGAAATCGAAGTGCGTCCGGCCAGCTCGCAGGTCGACGACGTGCTGACCGAGATCAACGCACGCGTGAATGCCGGCGAACGCGTGCTGATCACGGTGCTGACCAAGCGGATGGCCGAGCAGCTCACCGAGTTCCTGGCCGACCACGGCGTGAAGGTGCGCTACCTGCACAGCGACATCGACACGGTGGAGCGCGTCGAGATCATCCGCGACCTGCGCCTCGGCACGTTCGACGTGCTGGTCGGGATCAACCTGCTGCGCGAGGGCCTCGATATTCCCGAAGTGTCGCTGGTCGCGATCCTGGATGCCGACAAGGAAGGCTTCCTGCGTGCCGAGCGCTCGCTGATCCAGACGATCGGCCGCGCCGCACGAAACGTGAACGGCAAGGCGATCCTCTATGCCGACAACATGACCGAGTCGATGAAGCGCGCGATCGGCGAAACCGAGCGGCGCCGCGCGAAGCAGATCGCGTACAACGAGAAGATGGGCATCACGCCGCGCGGTGTCGTGAAGCGCATCAAGGACATCATCGACGGTGTGTACAACGCCGACGACGCGCGCGCGGAACTGAAGGAAGCGCAACAGCGCGCGAAGTTCGAGGACATGTCGGAAAAGCAGCTCGCGAAAGAAATCAAGCGCCTCGAAAAACAGATGGCCGACTACGCGAAGAACCTCGAGTTCGAAAAGGCCGCGGCCACCCGCGACCAGCTTGCGCTGCTGCGCGAGCGCGTGTTCGGCGCGAACGTGGGCGACCACGTCAACGGCGGCCGGTAAATCTTTCCAAACGTCACTGAAACCTTGCGGTAACACCGTTGTAAGCCTTGTCGGACAAGGGGTTTACGCGGTATCTCGTTTGTTCGGAAGCCGGTTCAGTGCTAAACTCCGCAAGTATTGAGAATAGTTCGCATTAACGTTCTTCATTGCGTTAGTGTTTTCGGCGAACCGTCCGGGAGGGCGGGGCGCAACGTGTCAGACAAATAACAAGGAGTGTCCATGTTGGGTTCTTCGTTCATCCGCACGTCGGTTGCGGTAGCGGCGGCGCTTGCCGCGATGTCGGCCTCGGCTGCCGAATATCCGATCGGCAAGCAGCAGATCCAGGGCGGCATGGAAATCGGCGCGGTGTACCTGCAGCCGATCACGATGGATCCGGAAGGGATGATGCGCAAGGCATCGGAGTCGGACATCCACCTCGAGGCGGACATCCACGCGGTCAAGAACAACCCGACGGGTTTCGCGGAAGGCGACTGGATGCCGTACCTGCAGGTCACGTACAAGCTGACGAAGCAGGGCGACACGAAGTGGAAGGCTGAAGGCGACCTGATGGGCATGGTCGCGAGCGACGGCCCGCACTACGGCGACAACGTGAAGCTGGCCGGCCCCGGCAAGTACCACCTGACGATGACTGTCAAGCCGCCGATGCAGTCGGGCCACATGGCGTTCGGCCGTCACGTCGACAAGGAAACGGGCGTGGGTCCGTGGTTCAAGCCCATCACCCTCGAATACGACTTCCCGTTCGCCGGCATCGGCAAGAAGGGCGGGTACTGATCGGTGGCATCACGGACGGCGCGCTTCGGCGCGCCGTCGACGTAGAGATCCCAGAATGAAATTTCCCCAGAAAATCGTCGCCGCAGCCGCCGCGCTGTGGCTCGCCGGCGCGGCGCATGCCGCCGATCTGCCGACGTTCAAGCTCGAGATGACGGACGGCAAGCTGAATCCCGCCCGCATCGAAGTGCCGGCCGGTCAGCGCTTCAAGATCGAGATCCGGAATACCGGCAAGGGCGCCGCCGAATTCGAGAGCGTGCAGTTGCGCAAGGAGAAGGTGCTCGCACCGGGCGCCGATTCATTCGTGGTTGTCGCCCCGCTGTCGCCGGGCGAGTACAAGTTTTTCGACGATTTCCACCAGCAGGCACAGGGCGTGATCGTCGCGAAGTAACGCGTTTTATCTGCGTGCGGGCGCACGAGTGCGTTGCGCCGCGCGTCAGGAGGATTCAATGGGTCAGATCTTGTTCATCGTCTGGCGGGAGAGCGTCGAAGCGCTGCTCGTCGTCGGCATCCTCTATGCATGGCTGAAGAACGGCGACGACGATGCGCGCCGCGGCCTGCCCTTTTTGTGGACGGGCGTGGCAGTCGGCCTGCTGATGGCAGTCGGGCTCGGCGCCGCGCTCGTCGGCTTCACCGAAGTGCTGTCGGGCGACGCGCAGGACTACTTCCAGACCGCGATGGTGTTGATCGCCTGCGTGCTGATCGTGCAGATGGTGCTGTGGATGCGCCGGCACGGGCGCACGCTGAAGCGCGACATGGAGCAGTCGCTGCAGCAGAGCACGCGCGATTCGAACTGGTGGGGCGTCGCGGTGCTGGTCGCGCTCGCGATCGCGCGCGAAGGCAGCGAGACGGTGATCTTCCTGTACGGCCTCGGTTTCGGGCAGTCCGGTCATGTGGACGGCAGCCAGATGCTCGCGGTCGTGATCGGTCTGGGTCTCGCGTTCCTGACGTTCTATCTGCTGCAGCTCGGCGGCAAGTACTTCTCGTGGCGGCATTTCTTCCGCGTGACCGAAGTGATGCTGCTGTTCCTCGGCGCGGGCCTGTTCCAGACCGGCGTCGACAAGCTGATCGACAAGGAAATCCTGCCGCTCGGCATCTCGCAACTGTGGGATACGTCGGCGATCCTCGACGATTCCGGCACGTTCGGCTCCCTCGTCGCGACGCTGACCGGCTATCGCGCGCACCCGGCACTGACCAACCTGGTCGCGTACGCGGTGTACTGGGCCGTAGTGTGGCTGCTGATGAAGCGCGCGAGCCGCCGTCAGGCCGTTCCTGCGGGTCGCGCGGCATGAGCGTTGTCGCCGCAACCAAGCCGGGCTGGCTCGCGCAGGCGGGCCAGTGGATGCAGCGCCACGGCGCGGCGATCCGCGGTATCCAGTGGGTCGTCGTCGGCGTCTACGCGTTCCTGATCATCGTGCCGGCAGTGTTGCCGCTGCCGGACGATTCCGCGCATTTGTGGAACAACCTGACGCTGATTGCGCAGTTCGTGTTCTGGGGCATCTGGTGGCCGTTCGTGCTGCTGTCGATGGTGATGCTCGGCCGTGTCTGGTGCGGCGTGCTGTGCCCCGAGGGTGCGTTGACCGAATATGCGAGCAAGTTCGGCCGCGGCGGCGCGATTCCGCGCTGGATGCGGTGGGGCGGCTGGCCGTTCGTCGCATTCGGCCTCACGACGATCTACGGGCAGATGGTCAGCGTGTACCAGTACCCGCTCGCAGTGCTGTTCGTGCTCGGCGGCTCGACCGTCGGCGCAATCGTGATAGGCGTGCTGTACGGCCGCGAGAAGCGCGTGTGGTGCAAGTATCTGTGCCCGGTCAACGGGGTGTTCGGGCTGCTCGCGCGGCTCGCGCCGATGCGCTACAAGGTCGACGAGGATGCGTGGCGCCGCTCGTACAAGAACGGCGAACACGGGCATCGTGTGATCCCGATCAATTGCGCGCCGCTCGTGCCGTTGCGCAACATGAAGGGCGCCGCGTCGTGCCACATGTGCGGCCGCTGCAGCGGGCATCGCGACGCGATCGCGCTGTCGTGGCGCTCGCCGTCCGACGAAGTCGTGAACCTGGGCGCGCAGCAGGCGAATCCGTGGGACACCGCGCTGATCCTGTACGGGCTGCTCGGCGTCGCGATCGGCGCGTTCCACTGGACCGTCAGCCCGTGGTTCGTGCAGATCAAGCAATGGCTCGCGGGCTGGCTGATCGATCATGACATCACGTGGCCGCTCGAGACGAACGCGCCGTGGTTCCTGCTCACGCACTATCCGGATCGCAACGACGTGTTCTCGTGGCTCGACGGCGGACTCATCGTCGGCTACATCGTGGGCACGGGGCTCGTGTACGGCACCGCGCTGCTCGTGCTGCTGGCCGGCGCGACGCTGATGCTCGGTCGCTTCGACCGCACGCGTCTCCATCATCTTGCGCAGGCGCTGATTCCGATTGCCGGCGCGGGCGTGTTCCTCGGGCTGTCGGCGACGACGTTGTCGCTGCTGCGCGCCGAGCACGTGCCGCTCGGCTGGGCGACCGACGTGCGCATCGCGATTCTCGTATGCGCGAACGCGTGGAGCGCGTGGCTTGCCTGGAAGGTGACGGGACGCTATGCGGCGTGGCCGCGCCGGTTGGCGGCCTTCGTGTGGTTTGCAGCTGGCCTCGCCGTCATCGACAGCGCGTGGTGGCTGATGTTCTGGGGCTTCTGATGCGCGATTGAAGGCCTTGCGGCTGCGTTCCGGCGTAACGGGCGAAGGTAATTCGCTGCCGGCCGCCGGAATGCACTGAAGCAACGGCGCCGACCCCGAGCGATGCTTTTGTGTTGCATCCGGGCGCCCAAACAAAAAGCGACACGTCCTTCGACGTGTCGCTTTTTTCTTCGTTGTGCGAGAACCAAAAAAGTGGCTTGGCTTGCTGCAACGGCTGCTTGAGTGTGTTTGCACGAAGGGGTCTAGATCTCGCGTGCAAGCCGTTACGCTGGCTACTGCCCAACACCTCTCAGGGAGGTGGTCCCCACAATACTCTGTCGTTACTTCGTCAGGATCAGTTTGCCGAGCCGCGTGGCGCGCAACTGATACGTCTCGCCGTTGTGCGCGATGCTGATGTGGCTATGGCCTTGCAGCAGCGCATCGCTGCTGAGGGTCCGTGTGCCGGCATCGCCGTTCGCGGCGGGCTTCGCCGGCGTCGTGACCGCTGCCGTCTTCTGACGGTTGGCGCTCGCGGCGCCGGTCGTGCGGCGCAAGGTCAGCGTGGTCGGGCGCATGGTGTCGGTCATTCGGTTGATCGGTGACTGTCGATACGATGGAATGAATTCTAAATGATAACTATTCCCATTTACAAAAACTCTTTATCGATCGAGGCGGCACATTCGATAGTCTGAATCAAAGGGGGAGGGGCGGCCCGCAGGCCGCCGCCGACGTCAGTGAAGCGGATCGGGATCCTTGCGCCCCTGCGCGTATTCGCGGATCAGACGCACCGTGTCGATGTCCGACGTGCGATACGCTTCCTTGACGATGCCGTGCGTCTGACGCGCTTCCTCGCTGTCGTCGGTGACGGTCAGCGTCGTGCGGTATTCGAAGCGCAGGAACAGCTCGTGGTCGTCGCGTTCCTCGATCGTCATCGTCAACGAGCCGCCGATTTCGCCGCCGGCCGCATGGACGTCGTAGCGCACCTGCTGGTTCGGCGTGAAGGTTACGCGGTCGCGCACGGTTGCATGGCCGTAGTGCAGTTCGCGTTCGAGCGTCGTTTCCGTCCGTTCGCGGACGACGCAGCTGTCGAGGCCGATCACGAACAGCTGCGGCTGTTCGGCACGCAGCACGAGGCCTTCCCAGAGCTGGTCGCGGGTCAGGGACGGCACCGCCGGATCGTCGGAGTTGATCTGGATCAGATGTTCGAAGTTCAAGGGGACGGGTTCCTTCTGGTGGCGGGCAGCCACGTGGTTCAAGAAGTTATTGTGACGCAAAACGGGCAGTTTCGCGGCACCTGCGCCCCCGCTCTGCCATCACGCTTCGATGCGGCCCATGCGGCCCGTCTGGTAATCGACGACGGCCTGCCGGATCTCTTCCTCGGTATTCATCACGAACGGGCCATAGCGAACGATCGGCTCGTTCAACGGCACGCCGCCGATCAGCAGCAGGTCGAGCGGCGTATCGCCGGACTCGAACGTCACCGTGTCGCCATCGTCGCCGTAGACCACCATGTGCCGCGCGTCGACAGGCTGCCTGTCGGGCCCGTAGCGGCCCGTTCCGGCGAGCGGGTACGCGAACACGCGATAGCCCGCCGTCACCGGCTGCGCGACGGTTGCGCCCGGCTGCAGCGTGAAATGCTGGTAGAGGATCGGCGTGCGCGTCTCGATCGCCGCGCGAACGCCGAACGCTTCACCGGCGATCACGCGGACGTGCGCGCGGCCGTCGGGCGACGTGGCGCTCGGAATACGATCGGCCGCAACCTCCTGGTAGCGCGGTGCGATCAGTTTGTCGCGGCGGGGCAGGTTGACCCACAGCTGGAAGCCGTGCGAGCGTCCGCCGGACTGCGCGAACTCGGGATCCGGCATCTCGTTGTGCACGACGCCCGAGCCGGCCGTCATCCATTGGACGTCGCCGGGGCCGAGCGTGCCGGCATGGCCGGCGGAGTCGCGATGGCGAAAGCGTCCGTCGAGCACATAGGTGACGGTCTCGAAACCGCGATGCGGATGGTCCGGCGCACCCTTGGCTTCGCCGGGCGCATAGTCGACGGGGCCCATTTCGTCGAGCAGCAGGAACGGATCGAAATCCATCAGCAGCCGGGTCGGAAACGGTCGGTGTACCACGAAGCCGCCGCCTTCGGTGGTGCGAAGCGCGGGGTACGTGCGGTCAAGCGAGCGAGCAGTGGTCATGCAGAAGCCCTCGATATCGTCGGAATAGCGTTATTTTTGAAACATAGCGCTATTATATTGGGCGTTTTACCGGCCGATTTGCGGCGGTTCGCAATGGATTGTTCTGAAATTGGAACGATGACATGAACATCGATGCACACAACCTGAACGACCTCATGTACTTTTCGCAGGTCGTCGAGCACGGCGGCTTTTCGGCTGCGGAACGCGTGCTCGGTATCTCGAAATCGCGCCTGTCGCGGCGCCTGACCGAACTCGAGGCCGCGCTCGGCGTGCGCTTGCTGCAGCGTTCGACACGCAAGCTCGCGCTGACCGAGGCCGGCGAGCTGTTCTACCAGCATTGCCAGGCGATGCTCGCCGAAGCGCAGGCCGCGATGAACGCGGTGCAGCAGCTGCGCGCGTCGCCGCGCGGCTCGGTGCGCGTCAGCGTGCCCGTGACGCTGTCGCAGACGATGCTGTCGCGGATCCTCCCCGAATTCCTGCACCGCTATCCCGAGGTGAAGGTGCACATCCGTGTGACGAATCGCGTGATCGACCTGTTCGAGGATTCGATCGACGTCGCGTTGCGTGTGCGGTCGGAGCCGCCGCAGAACGCGAACATCGTCGTGCGGCCGCTGTGGCGAACCGAACAGATGCTGGTCGGCGCCCCGAGCCTGCTGAACCAGAATGCGCCGCCGCTCGTGCCGGACGATCTGGCGCACTTCGAGACGCTCGACACGCCGAGCGTCGACGGACGGCACGTGTTCACGCTGATCGCGCCGGACGGCACGCGTCACCTGCACGAGCACGATCCGCGGCTTGTGACGGCCGACCTGATGACGATCCGCGAGGCCGTGCTCGACGGTCTCGGTATCGCGGCGCTGCCCGAAATGATGTATGGCAATGCGCTGCGCGCGGGGCAGTTGTCGCCGGTGATGCCGGGCTGGACGCTGCCGGTTCCGCAACTCTACGCGGTGTTCGTGTCGCGGCAGGGGATGCCGCCTGCGGTGCGCGCGTTCGTCGACTATCTGGTCGAGAAACTCGACCACGGCGATTACAAGCAGCCGGGTTGCCCCGAGCGCGCGAAGAAGGAAGCGGCGGCCGCCGATGCTTCGGCCACCTGAATGCAGATTGCACGTCGTGGCAAATTTGTTTTGTCATTGAAGCGCCGTCGGCAATCGCAAGTTTCAATCGCGCGGGCCTTGAATGCGTACGCGCGCAGGCCTATATTGAAATCCCATTTCGCGAAGGAAGTTCTGAGCGGAATCAGGTGGCCGCATATGTTGCGAGCCAGATAGGGCAGAACGCGCAGTCCGTGCAGACCACGGTAGCCGCATTTGCGTTGCTCGAGGCGCAACCGATACCGCCGAAGAGCCCGCCGCCCGAAGGCGCCCGCGTGCGCATGAAAAAAGGCCTTCATCTGGCGATGAAGGCCTTTTACTTTGTGCGGCCGTCCAGGCGGCGCCGCCTGCCGCTGCCGGCGATGCGCGCCCGATTACGCGCGCACCGGCTGCCGCCCCGAAGCCACCGGTGTTACTTCGCCTTCGCGGTCGGCTCCGTCACGAAGCCGAGCTTCGTCAGGCCGCCGGCCTGCGCGTCGGACATCACTTCGGCCACCCGTTCATAGGCAACCTTGCGATCGGCGCGCAGGTGCAACTCAGGTTGCGGCTGGTGCTGTGCCGCTTCCGCGATGTGCGCCTGCAACTGCTCGCGCGTGACCGTCTGGTCGTTCCACAGGATCGTGCCGTTGCCCTGGATTGCGACGTCGACAGTCTGCGGCTTCTCGTCGACAGGCTGGCTGCTTGCGTGCGGCAGGTCGATCTTCACCGCGTGCTGCATCGCCGGGATCGTCACGAGGAAAATGATCAGGAGTACGAGCATCACGTCGACGAGCGGCGTCATGTTGATCTCGCTCATCACGCCATCGTCGTCGTCATCGCTGAAGCCGGTGTTCATTGCCATGGTTCACCTCGTCTCAGCTGGCGCGCGAAGCAAGCCGCAGGCCGTCGCGCGGCGACGACGATGCGAGGCGCGCGCCCGTCACGAAGTACGCGTGCAGGCCGTGCGCGAAGCGGCGCAGCTTGCTGACGACCCCCTTGTTCGCGCGGGTGAGCGCGTTGTAGCCGAGCACCGCGGGAATCGCGACGAACAGGCCGAACGCCGTCATGATCAGCGACTCGCCGACCGGGCCCGCGACCTGGTCGATCGACGTCTGGCCGGTCGCGCCGATCGCGAGCAGTGCGTGGTAGATGCCCCAGACCGTGCCGAACAGACCGACGAACGGTGCGGTGCTGCCGATCGACGCGAGAATCGCGAGGCCCGCCTGCATGCGCGAGATGCCTTCGTCCATCGTGTCCTTCAGGCAGCGCGTGACCCAGTCCGACACGTCCATGCGATCGTGCAGGTGCGGTTGCGTCTGATGGTGGTGATCGGCGGCTTCCTTGCCCGACAGTGCGAGCGCGAGGAACGGGTTGTCGCTCGGCGTCGATGCGGCGAGGCCCAGCTTCTTGATGCCGTCGTCGAAGTCGTCGGAATGCCAGAACGCCTGTTCGGCATTCTTCGTGAGACGGTTCAGGCGGATCACGTTCCAGCCCTTGACGATGATCACGATCCACGACAGGACCGACATCACGAGCAGCGTGATCGCGATCGCACGCGTGACGAAATCACCTTGCGCCCAGACGTGCGCGATACCGTAGCTTTGCATTTTTGTTTCCTTTGAATCTTCCGGATGAGGCAGGTTAGTCGGTGAGCCCGAAGTTGTAGGGCTGTGTGCGGGCGGCGCGAATCGCCTGGCCGTTCTCGATATACGGACGGCAGGTGGTCGAGCGCATCGCGTCGAGCGCGGCATCGTCGAGGCGCGGATAGCCGCTGCTCTTCTGCAGCTCGACGCTCTCGATCTTGCCGGTCACGCCGACGACGAAGTGAACATAAGCGGTGCCCGATTCGCCGCGGCGGCGCGACATCGACGGGTAGTCGGGCTTCACGAAGTTGCACTGGAGCGTCGGCACGTTCTTCGGTGCGCTGACCTGCATCGTTTCGCGAGCCGGGCCCGGTGCGGCCGCCGGCGCGGCAGCGGCGGGCGCGGCCGGCGCGGGTGTCGGGTCGGCTGCCGGTGCGGGCGTCGGCGACGGGGCAGGCGATTGGGCGACCGGTTGCGGCGTCGGTTTCGCCGCCTTCTGAACCGGCTTCGGCTCGACCTTCGGCTTCACGCGCGGCGTGGGCTTCGGCGGCGCCGGTTGCGGGATCGATTCGGCGGCGACCTGCTGGGCGATCGGCGCCGGCGTGATCAGCTGCGCGGTGATCGACTGGACTTCGACCGATTTCGGCGGCGGCGCGTTGCGATGGAGCCACGCGGCCGCCAGCATGATCGCGTGTGCGGCAAGCACACCGACCGCGACGGTGATGACCCGGGGATTCATACGTGGAGCAGCCGGCAGGACGCCGGCAGGAGCGGATTGCGAAGCCTGCATGTTAGCTTGAAAGTACGACGTCGCACCCGGGGCGCGGCGGGTGAATCGGTGTTACTTGCGGAAGATCAGCAGCGAGATGCACACGGTGGTTACGAATCCGATCAGCAATTCCATGACGGGCTCCTTGACAGGTAAGCCGTTGGCTCGCGCGGACGGTGGCTTGCTGACGGTCGGACGAAAAACGCGGCTCGAGCCGCATGCGCACGCTCGGCGCCGCTCAGGCGGCCTTGCGGTCGTAGAACGTTACCGGGATCGGGTGAGCGTGGTGCTCGACACCGCACCGGCTCGCGCAGACGCCTTGCTCGGCCATCAGGTCGCGCACGGACTCCTCGCACTTGCCGCAGCACGTGGCCACGCCGAGTTCGAACTGGAGTTCATCGAAAGAGCTCACGCCCTCGGCGAGGGACGCGCGGATCTTGCGATCGGAAACAGACTTGCACACGCAGACGATCATGATGAGTTGCGATAGCTAACGTTAATGCGAATTATTATCATTAAATTTGCGGGCGTTGACAAGCCTGGGTCCGGCTTTTTTTAAGGTCATCAGACCCTTGAAAGGAAGAGCGCGGCGCGGCTGCGCCAAAGCAGGGGGGCGGCGACGTGGCCGGCCTGCGTCAGGCCGTTGCGCAGGCGCGCGCGTTCGGCGACGAAATGGTGACGGATTCGACCGATGCGTCGAGGCCGAGCAGCGCCGATGCGAGCGCGCGCAGCTGCCGGCCGTCGCTCGTCGAGCAGAAGCGCGGCGGTGCGGCCCGTGTGCCGGCCGGCGCGCGCAGGCCGCGTTCGTCGAGCACGCGCGCGAGCTGGCGCGCGATCGCATCGCTGGTGTCGACGATCGTCAGCCGGTCGCCAACAAGGTCACGAATCGTTTCAGTGAAGAACGGGTAGTGCGTGCAGCCGAGCACCAGCGTGTCGGCGCCGTCGTCGAGCATCGGCTGCAGGTAGCGGGCGAGCAACGCGCGCAACGTGGGCGAATTCGTGTCGCCGCGTTCGATCGCCTCGACGAGCCCGTGGCCGGGCTGGCAGATGAAGCGGCGCCCGGCGCCGTAGCGGTCGAGCAGCGCCTGGAAGCGCGGGCTGTTCAGCGTCGATTGCGTGGCGAGCACGCCCGCGACGCCGCTGGCGGACAGCGCGGCAGCCGGTTTGATGCCCGGCTCGACACCGACGAGCGGTATCGACAGGCGTTCGCGAACGGTCGCGATCGCCCGCGCCGTCGCGGTGTTGCACGCGATCACGAGCGCTTTCGCGCCTTCGCGGGCAAGCCATTCGCCGATCGCCAGCGTGCGCTCCGTGATGAACGCCTCGTCGCGCGGACCGTACGGCGCGTGGTGCGAATCGGCGACATAGACGAACGACTCGCCGGGCAGGTGCGCACGCACGGCGCGCAGCACCGACAGGCCGCCGAGCCCCGAATCGAAGATCCCGACGGGGGCGGCGGGGCGGGCCCCGGAGGCGGCTGGCTGGTTCGTCATCGTGATGCGGACGGCGAGGTGGCGATCATGGTGCGCGTGGCGATTACTCGGGCGAACCCATCATCGTCTGCTGGTAGTTCTGCAGGCCGACCTTGCCGATCAGGTCGATCTGCGTTTCCAGCCAGTCGATGTGCTCTTCGGTGTCGTCGAGGATCTTTTCGAAGATCTCGCGCGATACGTAGTCACGCACCGATTCGCAGTAGGCGATCGCTTCCTTGCAGGTGGACTGCGAGATCTGCTCGAGCTTCAGGTCGCATTTCAGGATCTCTTCGGTTTCCTCGCCGACCAGCAGCTTGTGCAGGTCCTGCAGGTTCGGCAGGCCGTCGAGCATGAACACGCGCTCGATCAGCCAGTCGGCATGCTTCATTTCGCCGATCGATTCGTCGTATTCGTGCTTGCCGAGCTTGTCGAGGCCCCAGTGCTTGTACATGCGCGCATGCAGGAAGTACTGGTTGATCGCCGTGAGTTCGTTTTTCAGTTGGGCGTTCAGGTATTCGATGACTTTCTTGTCGCCTTGCATGGCTGTTCCTTGTTCAGTGGGGCTTCAGAAACCGAACGATAATCGCTCGAACGAGAAAAGCCAAGCCTCGAAGCCTTGCCGGGCCTGCCTTTTGCGGGTAATGAGAATCAGCCGCGGATTTCGTGCCGGGCACGATAACGAGAACGAGAAGTAAAAAGGCCGGACTTCCGTCCGGCCTTTCTCGCGCGTGCGCTCAAGCAGTCGCGACCGGGATCTTGCCGATCTTGGCCTGCCACTCCTTCGGACCCGTCTGGTGGACCGACGTGCCCGACGAATCGACGGCCACCGTCACCGGCATGTCCTGCACGTCGAACTCGTAGATCGCTTCCATGCCGAGGTCTTCGAATGCCAGCACTTTCGCGCCGCGGATCGCCTTCGACACGAGGTAGGCCGCACCGCCGACCGCCATCAGGTACGCGGCCTTGTGCTTCTTGATCGCGTCGATCGCGACCGGGCCGCGTTCCGCCTTGCCGACCATCGAGATCAGACCCGTCTGAGCGAGCATCGTCTCGGTGAACTTGTCCATCCGCGTGGCCGTCGTCGGGCCTGCCGGGCCGACCACTTCGTCACGCACCGGGTCGACCGGACCGACGTAGTAGATCACGCGGTTCGTGAAGTCGACCGGCAGCTTCTCGCCCTTCGCGAGCATGTCGGCGATGCGCTTGTGCGCGGCGTCGCGGCCCGTGAGCATCTTGCCCGACAGCAGCAGCGTCTGGCCCGGCGTCCAGCTCGCGACTTCTTCCGGCGTCAGCGTGTTCAGGTCGACGCGCTTGCTGGTTTCCGTGTTCGGTTCCCACTGGACCTTCGGCCATGCGTCGAGCGACGGTGCTTCGAGCTTGGCCGGGCCGGAGCCGTCGAGCACGAAGTGCGCGTGGCGCGTCGCCGCGCAGTTCGGGATCAGCGCGACCGGCTTCGACGCAGCGTGCGTCGGCGCAGCCATGATCTTCACGTCGAGCACGGTCGCGAGGCCGCCGAGGCCCTGCGCGCCGATGCCGAGCGCGTTGACCTTCTCGTGCAGCTCCACGCGCAGTTCCTCGATCCAGTCCTTCGGGCCGCGCGCGATGATTTCCTGGATGTCGATCGGCTCCATCAGCGATTCCTTCGCCATCAGCATCGCCTTTTCGGCCGTGCCGCCGATGCCGATCCCGAGCATGCCCGGCGGGCACCAGCCCGCGCCCATGGTCGGGACGGTCTTCAGCACCCAGTCGACGATCGAGTCCGACGGGTTCAGCATCACGAACTTCGACTTGTTCTCCGAGCCGCCGCCCTTCGCCGCGACCTGCACGTCGACCTTGTCGCCCGGCACGATCTCGTAGTGGATCACGGCCGGCGTGTTGTCCTTCGTGTTCTTGCGGGCGCCTTCCGGCGGATTGACGATCGACGCGCGCAGCACGTTGTCCGGGTGCGTGTAACCGCGCCGCACGCCTTCGTTGATCATGTCGGTGAGGCCCATCGTCGCGCCGTCCCAGCGCACGTCCATGCCGACCTTCACGAAGATCGTCACGATACCGGTGTCCTGGCAGATCGGGCGGCGGCCTTCCGCGCACATGCGGCTGTTCGTGAGGATCTGCGCGATCGCGTCCTTCGCGGCCGGGCTTTCTTCCAGCTCGTACGCGCGGCCGAGGGCCTGGATGTAGTCGAGCGGGTGGTAGTAGCTGATGTACTGCAGCGAATCCGCGATGCTCTGGATCAGGTCTTCCTGTTTGATGACGGTCATGGCTGAGACTCTGTGGGGACAGTGGGGAATACGTTGCCGGCGGTTCAGGCCGCCGGTCGGGACGCCGCGCTCGCGTGCGCCTCGTGGAAATGGGCCGGATGCGTGTGGGTCGTCAGGCGGTCGACCCACGCCATCACGAGCGCCGACACGAGGAACGACACGTGGATGATCACCTGCCACATGATCGCGTGCGTCGTGTGCTGGTCGGGGTTGATGAACGTTTTCAGCAGATGGATCGACGAAATGCTGATCAGCGCCATCGACAGCTTGACCTTCAGTACGCCCGCGTTCACGTGGTCGAGCCACTCGGGCTCGTCGGGATGGCCCTCGATGCCGAGGCGCGACACGAACGTCTCGTAGCCGCCGACGATCACCATGATCAGCAGGTTCGAGATCATCACCACGTCGATCAGGCCGAGCACCGCGAGCATCACGCTGATCTCGTCGAGCCCGGTCGCGTGCGACAGCAGGTGCCAGACTTCCTTCAGGAACAGGAACACGTAGACGGCTTGCGCGACGATCAGGCCCAGATAGAGCGGAACCTGGAGCCAGCGGCTCGTGAAGATCAGCGCGGGCAGCGGGCGAAGCGGGCGACGGGTGGAGCCGGGCGAATGCGGGGCGGACATGATGGTGGTACGGGCGCTGTGCGCAGGTATCGGGGGTAATCTTGAAAAGGCGCGCTATTGTAACGCGTCGGCCGGCGCGGCTGCAGCGACGCGCCGGGTTTGCCGGGGACGGATCAGGACGCGGCCGCGGGCACGCGTTTCACGCGCAGGCTCGCGAGCACGATGCCGGTGACGACGCACGCGAGCGCGATGCCGTGCGCGAGCGTCGGCCGTTCGCCGAGGCACGCGATGCCGTAAGCGGCGGCCGCGACCGGCAGCACCGCGCTGAACACGCCGGCAAGGCTGCCCGGCACATGCCGGATGCCCTTCATCCACAACCAGAACGAGAAGATGCTGGCCGAGAGTCCGTACCAGACGACGAGCGCCCACGTGCCGGCCGGCACGCTCGCGTAGTCGAAGTGCCACAGCGCCGTCGCGCCGAGCGGCAGCATCAGGCCCAGGCCGAACAGGTGCGTGTACGCGCAGATGTCGATCGGCGCGAGCGTCTGCGTGAGCCGGCGCGACAGGATCACGTAGATCGATTCGCAGCACACGGCGCCGAGAATCAGCAGGTTGCCGGTCAGCGAACCGGACGCGGCGCTGCCGGCGCCGTGCGCGCCGCCTGCGGTGCCGTTCGCGAGATTGATCGTCACGACACCGGCGATCGCCAGCGCGATCGACACGAGCGCACGGCCGTTCGGTTTTTCACGCAGGATCAGCCACGCGAACAGCGCGACGATCGCGGGAATCGTGCTCGTGATCACACCGGCCGCGACCGCGCTCGTGCGCTGCACGCCGTTGAGCATCAGCAGCGTAAACATGAAGGTGCCGAAGAACGCCTGCAGAAACAGGTTCAGCCATTCCGCGCGCCGGACCGCGCGCATTTTCACCGGGCTGAACAACGGCCACAGCACCGCGATCGCGATCACGAAGTGCAGCGTCGCGAGGATGGCGACCGGGACGAACACGACGATGGATTTACCGATACCGACGTTGCTGCCGACGAACAGCATCGACAGAATGAGAAAGAGCGCGTAGCGATTCAAGCTGGAGTCCGGGGGGCGAGTTCAGTTAGGATTGTAGAGTCGCATTTGTAACAGCGTAAAGCGGCCGGCGCCACGCGGCGCGGCGGACGAACCGGCGAGTCCGCGTAAGTGACGGGTAAGTTCGAGCGCTTATCGTGGAAACCGCCGGGCCGAGCGTCCACCGACGCGTGACGTGGTGCGGCGCAGCATCGCGTGCAGCCTTCGGGCCGCGCGCGGGTGAGTGGGAGACAGCGGCGCACATGCGCCGGCCAAGACGCGCGGCGCGCACGATCGCGCCGCCATGCAGAGGATTCATGTTCACCAAGGGGTAGTCGATGTCTGCGATTGAATCGGTTCTTCACGAAACCCGTCAGTTTGCGCCGCCCGCGGCGCTCGAGAAGGCGGCGACCA
>NZ_JAULUC010000045.1:0-25768 GCF_052851275.1 Burkholderia sp. SR8 | reverse complement strand
GCTCGTGCCGTGATACCCTCCAAAAATCACGGCACATCGAAAAAGCGAAAACGCGTGATGGAACGGCGAAGAGCCTCCTCCCACGGCCGCTGCAGCCAAGTAGGCTGCGGGTTACGCCTGCAGCGTAGGCAGATGCAATGCCAGCAGATCGAGACCTTTGACGCCTTCGGCCATGTCCGGCTCAGTCAACTATGGCAAGTCGTCGTCCTACTTCGCTTCAGGCTGCGGTAATGCGCCAATTTCTATACTGCGTCAGTACATCGAGCAACAGCAGTCACCGCACTGAAATCCAAGGACGGCGCCGCCGTCCGCGCTATCCTTCCTCGCCACGAACGGCGGGGCTTGTCGCGCCCCGGTCAAACTGCGTGCTGTCGGGGTAAAAACGCAATCCTCTACTAAGCACAACATAAGCGCTCGATTCTCATCCTTGAGCCGATATCTCGAGGACGTCCTCGGGGCTCCACTTCCCGTTGTCAAAGCCGAAGAACGAGGCCATTTCCGGAATTTGGTAATCCATCATGTACGAGCCGGGCTGTACGGGGCATCCACATGCACGCGCCTGGGCGAGCAAGCGCGTCTCGGGCGGATGCATAATGGCTTCGGCCACCAATGTTCCCTCGCCCAATCCTTCGATATTCATTGGCAATGGATCGTCGGGGTGCATCCCTATAGGACTCGCATTTACGACGATATCAAACCCAACCGCGATCGGCGGGGAAACGCACGACTGCACACCGGTCAGCCGCAATCGCGATGCCAGTTGCTGCGCGCGAGCCTCATTAATATCGCTCACATCCACCTCCGCAGCACCGGCTTCCGCAAGTGCAAACGCGATAGCCGTCCCTGCGCCCCCAGAACCAACGACGAGCGCCCGCTTCCCGCTTACTGCTCGCCCACGCGCGTTAAGGCCGAGAACAAAGCCGGCGCCATCGACAATGTCGCCTGTCACTTTGCCATCCTTGTTCCAACGGAGCATGTTCACGGCTCCCACACTCCGCGCCCTCGCTGTTGGATTATCCACCAGTTCCAAGACCGCAGTTTTGTGTGGCACCGTGATGATTAATCCGACGAGATTGCGCACTGCCTTGACGCCATCAATGAAAGATGAGAGCTCGTCAGCCGCAACCTGCATAGGTACGCACACCGCATTGATGCGGTTGTATCGAAAGAGCCGCGTCCAAACTTCAGGCGCTCGAGCCTGTTTGATCGGGTCGCCAACGATACCGATCAAACGCGTGGAGCCGTTAATATTCACGCCGACGCCCTCCTTGTAGAGTAGAATCTTTTCGCGCGGATTCGAGTTCCGCCATGCCGTTTTCTGAGGATGTAAAGGGGCTCTCGGGATTCCGGGTCACGTTTTATTCTCCTTTTAGAAAATCGAATTCTTTTTCATCGCTTCGGGCCGCGTCGCGCAGCCCCACGACTAACCTGCGAGTGTGAGCGGCAGTGCTCTTCAGCAGCAATCGCCGATGTGAATACGTTGCGCGGCCACCGGACATTTCGAAAGTAAAGCCGGTCGTAAAACTGCACTCGGGCTAGCATCCACGCTACCATTGCGGCGACTTCTTCGATGATCATGAGGCGCCCGATCAGAATTTGGTCGTGGTTGAGGCAATAAACTCCGGCGTCAGGAAGGCAATCCCGGAAGTGGTGCATATGTCAGTGCAAACGGCGGGGTCATCGCCAATACCACGTCCATTGCGAAGCAAATGGCGCGGGTGTCGGATGACCACGCAACATAGGTTGTCTCGAACGATCCTCCAATAGATCAGGTACGCAAATTAACCCACCGATATGACCAAAGGCTCGTCAGCCCACCAACGAGACAGAATCCCGCGAGCAAAAGCGCGATTGGCATGTATGAGCCATGCGCGCGACTGACGAGCGCTGTTGCGATGAGCGGCATGAAACCACCCGCCGCACCGGCGAGTGCGTAACCAAAGCCCGCGCCGCTATAACGAACCTTCGTATCGAACAGACCGGCGAACCATACTGGCTGAATCGCGGTCGACATGTTATGGCAGATATTGATTAACGCAAAAAAACCCAAAATCATGAGCGCGATCGAGCCCGAATGCACCGCGTAGAAGAACGGAATGGCGGCGGACGCTCCAACGACAGACCCAATTGCATAGAACCAGCGGATTCCGAAACGGTCCGCCAATTTGGCGAAGATCGGCAGCGTCACCATGGCGAGCGCCATCGAAATCATCGAGGCAATCATTACGTTACCCGGTGGAACCTGCGTGTAGTTCGTCACATAGGCCAGCGAGAACGTAAAGGCCAGGTAGTAAGTGCTTTGGTCAAGCAGCCGCATGCCGATGACTGCAAGGATCTGCAGCGGACTGGTTCTCAGGACGATACCCAGCGGGGTGCCCGCTTCGGAGTGCTGCTTTTTCAATTCGCGAAACTCTGCGGACTCCGGAACGGATCGACGTATCCAGAGTGCGACGAATGCCAGAAGAACGCTGAGCAGGAACGGAATGCGCCAACCCCAGGCCATGAACTGATCGTGCGTGGTCAGTTTCTGGCAGAGAAAGAAGACTGCGGTGCCGATCAGCAACCCGACAAAAGATCCCGTCTGCACGCCGGCGGACAGAAAGTTGCGCCGCTTCTTGGGAGCACTTTCGACCGCCATCAATGCAGCGCCTCCCCATTCGCCGCCGACCGCAAAGCCCTGAACCGCCCGCAGGGCGACGAGCATGATCGGCGCCCAAACGCCAGCGCTATGATAGGTCGGAAGTACGCCAATCAATGTGCTCGTTATGCCCATGATTAGAACGGTGAGCACCAGCATTGAACGGCGACCGAGCTTGTCTCCGAAGTGTCCAAACACAGCGCCGCCAATGGGTCGGAACAGAAAGCCGATCGCGAACGTACTGAATGCGGCAAGCAGTCCGGTCGCGGGGTCGGAGGACGGGAAAAACAGCGGGGAGAATACAGTCGCCGCGGCGGTACCGTACAGGAAAAAGTCATACCACTCGACCACAGCGCCGACTAAACCTGCGAGCGCCGCCCGGCGCGCGCCAGGATTCGAATCGACGGAATGCTGCGCCCTTTCGTCGACGATTGACGGATCATGGGCTTTGAGATTGGCTGTCATCCTCTGCTCCTATATTGACGGAAATCGCGTCCGGCTACTGGCGTCCGAATCGCTGAGCAACTACACTCATGACGGCCGACTCCCTCCTACGGTTACGACGCAAGAAGCCGGCTAAAACACTGACAAATCATTGGACCAGATCACGGATCCACCGCGACCACCGACGGCCATCCACGTTCTCTCTATGTACAGGACGAATCCGGCATTCCGTGCCGGATTCGTGTTCACCTCAGCGATGTGCATTCGCCATCGCAAATTCACATCGAGAAAAGAACTCCGTCCGTTTGCATTGCTTCAATCTGGGCGTCGTCGAAACCCAGCATACGAGCTACTTCAACGTTATGCTCGCCGAGGTCCGGGCCGACGGAGCTGATCGTCGTATCGCACTCCGAGAAACGAAAAGGAAGGTTCGGGAACCGCAACTTTCCGAACCGTGGATGCTCCTGCTCGAGCACCATCCCCCGCGCGATGATCTGAGGATCTTCCATAACTTCGTCGATGCGTTGGACCTTCGCACACGGGATATCGATCTCATCAAGTCGCTTCAACAGGCTGGCCACTGTATGCTTGGCTACCCACGACTGGGCCACTGAAAGAATCTCCACGCGGTTCGCATTGCGCCCCCCAAGCGTATGAAATCGCTCATCGGCAGCAAAGCCTCGTGGTCCGCCGTCTTCCTCTATCAAGGCAGCGAGGCGTTTCCAAGCATCATCGACTTGTGCCGCGATTACCAGATCACCATCGGTGGCCCGAAATACACCATAGAGTGTTGACGTGGGGATATCGCGGCCGGTCTGCTGCGGTACCACACCCTCGAGCGCATAGCGCTGTACCGCATACTCGTGCATGGATACCAGTGTGTCGTACAAGGCCATGTCGATATGCTGGCCCCGACCGCTTTTTTCACGCGCCAAAAGCGCCGCATTGACGGCCGCAACCGCATGGATGCCGGTGTACATGTCACCGAGCGGAATGCGCAAAACTGGAGGCGCCGATCCAGGTTCACCGACCATCTGCATGATTCCGCTTTTCGCTTCCGCAATGAGACCGAAGCCGGCTCGATGTGAATCCGGGCCAGTGTGCCCATAGGCCGAAATCGAGCAATATACGAGGCGTGGGTTGCGGGCCGCAAGCGTCTTGTAGCCGAGGCCCAGCTTCTCGAGCGCGCCGGGGCGGTAGTTCTCGATGAATACGTCTGCGGAATCTACCAGCCGGTCCATGAACTCTTTACCGCGCGGATCTTTCATGTTTACGCTGACCCCGCGCTTTCCCATGTTCTGCTGCAGGAAGTATCCGCTTTGCGTATCGTCCAGCACCGCGTCGTGTTGGCGTACGGCATCACCGCTACCCGGACGCTCGACTTTAATCACTTCGGCACCCAGGCCAGCGAGACAGCGCCCTACGTATGGCCCTGCGAGAAAGTGCGTGTAATCGACGACGCGAATCCCTTCGAGAGGACGTGCTTGCATTATTTGGCCCCCGGTCTGCGCGGAATCATCAACCGGTGCTCGCCGCGTTGCACGACTTCACCCTTCTGGTTGATGAGTTCGGCCGGGATGACCACGATACCCCAGTCGGGACGGCTCTTGCTCGGCCGCATCGGACCGATACGGAACTTCACGTGCAGCACATCATTGACCTTGATAGGCAAGAGAAAGTCCCACGTCCATCCGAGCGACATTCCTGGCAGAAAGCGATATTCGCTTTGCGTCTTGAGTCCGTCAGCGATCGAAAGGCCGTACAAGCCATGCGCGACAATTGCGCCGAAGTGGCTTGCATTCGCATATTCCTCGTCGACATGCACCGGCGTGTGATCGCCCGTGAGATCGGCAAAGGCGAGGATGCTTTGCTTCGTGACCGTGTACGTCGGGCTCACGCATTCATCCCCCTCTTTGGCATCGTCCCAGTATTTTTCAATGATTTCCATGTTTGTTCTCCGAATGAAATGGTGCACAACGCCTCAGCGGTGCGGGATGCGCGCTGGCGTTGCGGGTTTAACGTTAGATAAGTTCGCTAAGCAGAATGTGTCTCCCATGACCTGATGTCAGGCGTAGACCTGCACACGTCGCGAAAAAAGATTTCGTCATATGACGGTCTGGAGAAATGTATTGATGACAAAGTCGCCTACTGCATTAGTGCGCGAGAACACAGTTGTCGGGAGCATGCCCTTCATCGCCCTGGCCCGCCGGTGTCGGTCGACTCGTCGTGCCCGGCGTTCGGGCGACGCACAAGACGCCGAAACGGCGCGCTGGGTGACGACTCAGATTCATTGCCTCCTCATGCGATCTCGATCTCCGGAAAGTTGTGATCTTCCTCGATGTCCGTACCTGCACGATAAAATCTCGCCCCAGTTCTGGCAATCTGATGACTACAATAGGCGCATTACCACACGTAATAAGCCCAACCATGGTCGAACAACTGCAAGATTTGAGACTGCTCCACCTGTTTGATCTTCTTTATGAAGCACGCAGCGTGACGCGAGTGTCGGAATTGATGGGGCAGAGCCAACCGACGATAAGCGTCTGGCTTGGACGTCTACGCGTGCATCTGCGAGATCCGCTATTCGTGCGTACGCCTGCTGGCATGGTTCCGACTCCGCAAGCTGATGTTTTGATAGGGCCGTGCAGAGAAATACTCGAGTCGCTGCGGCGATTCGCAGCGTGGGAAACAGCGTTCGACCCAGCAATGGCGCAGCGTCGGTTCCGCATCTGCATGACCGACGCCAGTCACATCACCTTGCTTCCGCGTCTCCTCGCACATGTTCGCGTGCGAGCGCCTGGCATCCGGCTCGAAGCGGCAAGAATCGACGGCAATGCTGAGCGCGCGCTGGAGTCGGGTGAGGCTGACCTCGTAGTCGGTTTTGTGCCGTGGTTGAGCGGCGGCATATACCAGCAGCAGCTATTCGAGCAGGATTGGATCTGTTTGGCGAACCGGCAGCATCCTCGCGTTAGAAGCCGTCTGGGACTGAAGCAATATCGTTCTGAAGGACATGTCAGCATTACAGCAGGAACCGGCGCGCAGTTGCTCGAACGAGCAATCTTGCAAGAGCGCATTGAACGAAGGGTCGTACTCGAACTGCCAGGCTTTCTCGGGCTGGGAGCAATCATCCAAACCACGGATCTGATAGCCACGTTGCCCCGCAATATCGGCCAAACTCTGGCAACGACGCACGGTCTCGCCGTACATCCGTGCCCCATCAACGTCGAGCGATTCTCGGTCAAGCAACATTGGCATGCCCGATACCACCACGAGCCAGGAAATCGATGGCTACGCGCAATCGTCAGTCAACTGGCACACGCAATGGTTGAATAGCACCGGCAAGAGCCGCCTCCTTCGCATGCTGGTATTCCCGTATGTTCCACGATTCGACCGTTAGCCGCGGGCCGAACCGCGCTCCGTTTCGTTATTCGGTCAAAGCCTTCAATCGGGACAGCCGGCTTGTCGGACCGACCTCCACGTGCGGCCGGCCGAGCGGCAGGTACACATGCCCGAGGGACCCAACGCCTGGTCAGGCGCGAACTCGCATCTCTCACTCAACGAGTGCGAGTCGTCGAAGCTACTGCTCCCTCATACAAGGCTTCAGAAAATCGTTCCACAAAATATGGAATTCATTTCCACTTTTGTGAAGTTTGTGCCACTATAGAGCCACGGGCGGACGATAGCAGCCAAAACAATGACCGAAGAGGACGCTCCTCCGCCACGCTCCGGCCGCAGCCGGACAAGATTCATTAACATTGGAGCAGAGGATGACACCCGACCTTAAGGCGCAAGCCGCGCCGCCCTCGACCGTCGATAGAAGCCGCCTGTCATCGAATCCGAAAGCGTATGCCCGAAGGGCAGCACTTGCAGGTTCGTTGGGCGCAGTGATCGATTGGTATGACTTTTTCCTGTACGGTACCGCTGCGGCGACCGTATTCTCCCCGCTGTTTTTTCCGTCCTCCGATCCCGCGACCGGTCTGCTTGCCGCATTCAGTACGTTCGCTATCGGCTTTCTGTTCCGACCGATCGGCGGCGCTGTATTCGGACACTTCGGAGACAAGATTGGCCGGCGTTCGATGCTGCTTCTCACTGTGCTGATTATGGGGGTCGCGAGCGCGCTAATCGGCGTCTTGCCCACCTATCAGACTGTCGGCGTTTGGGCGCCGATCATGCTCGTCGCCCTGCGGGCGGTTCAGGGCTTTGCGGTCGGCGGCGAATGGGGAGGCGCTGCATTGATGGCGGTCGAAAGTGCTCCCAAGAAGCGGCGCAACTTTCTGTCCGCCGGCGTGCAGACGGGATCTTTTGTCGGGTTGCTGATCGGCACCGCAGTCTTCTTTCTCTGCCAGAAACTGACCACGCACGATCAGTTCATGGCCTGGGGTTGGCGCATTCCGTTCCTGCTCAGCGTTCTTCTGGCATTCGCAGCGCTCTGGATACGTCGATCCGTTCCGGAGTCCGCGGAGTTCCGTGAAGTGAAAAAGCAGCACTCCGAAGCGGGCGCCCCGCTGGGCATCGTCCTCAGAACCAGTCCGCTGCAGATCCTTGCAGTCATCGGCATGCGGTTGCTTGACCAAAGCACTTACTATCTGGCCTTTACGTTCTCGCTGGCCTATGTGACGAACTACACGCAGGTCCCGCCGGGTAACGTGATGATTGCCTCGATGATTTCGATGGCGCTCGCCATGGTGACGCTGCCGATCTTCGCCAAATTGGCGGACCGTTTCGGAATCCGCTGGTTCTATATCATTGCATCGGTCATCGGTGCCGCTGCAGCAGTTCCGTTCTTTCATGCGTTGCACTCAGGTTCGATTCCATTCATTACGCTGGGCTTTTTTGCTCTGATCAATGTCTGCCACAACATGTCGACGGCGGTGCAACCCGTATGGTTCGCCGGTCTGTTCGATACGAAGGTTCGTTATAGCGGCGCGGGCTTTGGTTACGCACTCGCCGGTGCGGCGGGTGGTTTCATGCCGCTCATCGCAACAGCGCTTGTCAGTCGCGCGCACGGCTCATACATGCCAATCGCACTTTTGCTCGCGGGATTCTGTCTCGTTGGTGGGCTGACAAGCCTTTGGTCGTATCGTTGGGTAAACCTGCGAGACTGATGTTCTGCACCGAACACGATGTAACAAAAGCGGCGCCGAATATCAGCATCTAAAATGCATTGCCGGCTATGGGATTCATGTGATGTCACGGCCGGACAAGCGACCCTCAGAGTGACCCTTGCCATGCACTGAGCCTTCGAAGGGTGATCGATATGTTGACGGGCGGAAACGCCGAGATGTAGCGAATCCAGTCGATGATTTTTTTGTGCCGGTATTAAACTTTCGGAGAACAAATTAGATGAATTCAGTCGAAAATTTTCAGACCGCGCTTGTGACGGGCGGTGCACGAGGCCTTGGCCTGGGTATTGCGCGGCGTCTCGCCGCGGACGGCAAAAGGGTCATCCTCTGGGATATCGACTTCAATGGGTTTGACCCGATCCAGGCAGGATTCACGCCATTACTGATGCAGGAAGTCGACGTGTCGAACCCCCAAGCGGTAGCTGCCGCTTTTGAGGAGGCGCGGCGGGTGGCCGGCCGGATCGAGATTGTCGTCAACAATGCCGGCATCAACGGGCCGATCGCTCCCACTTGGGAATATCCCATGGAGCAGTGGCATCGCGTGCTCGACATTAACCTCAACGGCGTGTTCTATCTCTGCCGCGCCGCCATTCCCCATATGCGGGCACACGGTTACGGTCGAATCGTGAACGTCGCCTCCATCGCGGGCAAGGAGGGCAACCCCGGCAGCGGTGCGTATGCCGCTGCAAAGGGCGGGGTCATCGCCTATACCAAGTCCATTGCGAAGGAGCTGGCCCAATCGGGCGTCATTGCCAACTGCATCGCTCCGACGATGGCGGAAACGGACATCCTCAAGCAAATGACGCCGGAGTTCATTGCCTCCATCAAGGCCAAAATTCCGATGGGACGCCTCGTGACCATCGAAGAAGTCGCTGCAATGGTGGCGTGGATGGCCAGCCCCGAATGCAGTTTCACCACCGGATTTACCTTCGATGTGTCCGGCGGTCGCGCAACGTATTAATTACTCGTCGCCACAAACCAGCAATAGCGGGAGCCCTGCTCTGTCGTGGTAGCGCTCCTGCACGGACCTTAATGCCTCTCACTCACGACGCGCCCAAACCGGTGGTGCACATCGCAGAGACGGTGTAGCCCACGCTTTTGCCAATGTTTGTCATGCGTTGCGTGCGATTGCAACGATCGGCCGAAGTCGGAAAATGCTAGCGTCGACGCGCGACATCAATTCATGACGCGTCGCCTCTTGTCGCGCGACTCTGCACCGCGAGCACCCTGCAACGTCGAGACCGATGAAACGTCTTCTGTGCCAGCAGCCCGCGCTTCCCACACGCCGGATTCCCTCCAGCGTTCCTCGCGGATACATAACGCGCTCCATCCGCTGCGCACTGTTGTCAGCGCGGTACTAACGAAAAAGGCCGCATCCAAGTGAAGCTGCCGTCTCGACGAGACTATTCGGCGATGATGGCAGCTCACTGGCTCGCAATACCACGCGACCGCGTGGACCGGGCACTTCAATACATCGGAAGTCAGTTTCGTCACTTCCTCGACGTACTTCGGCGCGAACGATAGCCATGGTCGAGAACATACGGCGTGCCGCCGTTGCCGTATGTCGACGAGTTAGGGGCCGGCCTTGCGCGCGGGCGAGCACGCGTTGCATCGGCGAGGCAGACATGCGATCAGTGTCGCCTTCTTGCGGGTTGCCTCGGCGAGCTGTTCCAGGTCGACGACCTCGGTCAGCTCAGCGTCGGGAGCTGTCCGGGAGAGGAACACACGAGCGGCACACGATCGTGGACGGCGCGCAGCAGCGCCTGTCGCTGCTGGAGCGCTGAGCGCACAGCGGGTTTCTAGATACCGAACCTTGCGCCTCTGCAGAATGGCCTAATACGCAACGGCCTTCGCAACATGAGACATTCCCTCTACCAGTTTAACTATGATTAGCACGTTCTTGCCTTCGGCGACGAACTTCAGTGCGTGCAACTGGAAGTCCCCTGGAGAGGCATCTTTGGATTGAACGACCATTCGAATTCCGTCACGGTAAGCTTCTCTTCAAGGCCCAACTGCTGGGTAAGCGACATGCTAGCCGGCGCACCGCCCTCTGATGGCTGACCGGTGTGAGGCGATCGAGATCACAACTGCTATTGCAGCCAGCCACGCGAAGTCACCGAACCACAATCTCCCTTGGTGACGACGCGCGGATCATGCGTACAATTCGGGACAGCCGAATCTCTCGACGATCACAATCCCGCATCGACACAATGCCGCTGGTCCTCGAATTCGACAGCCCGGGCCGCATGTCTGCCGGCGATGTATCCGAAAGTCATCGCCGGTCCCAGATTGATGCCACCGGACGGATAGAAACCGCCCATGATACTCGCCATATCGGCACCGACCGCGTAGAGCCCAACGATTGGTTCATCGTCAACGCCGATGACCTGGGCACTGGCGTTAGTTTGCAGGCCGGCGAACGTACCGAAACTGCCGGGAAGCACCTTAACCGCATAGAAGGGCCCACGCTCAATAGGGGCGACGCATGGATTTGTGCCGCCATGGTGCGGATCTCCGCCTTTACGGTTAAAGGGGGTCGAGCCACGGCCGAAAAGTGGATCTTCGCCATGCCGCGCATGTTCGTTGAATACCCGAACGGTCTCGGCAAGCCCTTCCTCGTCAATGCCGCACTCCCGGGCCAGTTCCTTAATCGACGCTGCGCGCTTCAGGTAACCACTTTTGATCAGAGGATGCACTGGTACCGGAAACGGTCGGGCATATCCCAGCCCGTATCGCCGCAAAAATCGATGATCGCACACCAGCCACGATGCCACTTCTTGTCCGTCCGGCGCCGCAGCGATCATCGCGGTCGTGTAGTCGTAGTAGCCATTGGCTTCGTTTACAAATCGTTTTCCGGTCGCAAGCACGCCGATCACGCCCGGCTTCGCTCTGTCGATAATATGCGGGAAATGGCCCACACTGCCGTCCCTGTGTACGACCCGCGATGTCGGCGTCCACGCGGCTGGCGATGCGAGATCGGTGACCAGGCGCCCTCCCGCCGATTCTCCTAGCGTAATCCCGTCGCCAGCACAGCTTTGCGGTGGCAGGGCGAGGTGCTCCGTACTCGACGGAGCACGGGGAAAAAGTGCCTTTCGACGGTGAAGGTCATTCGGGAATCCGCCAGTCGCAAGGACCACGCCTCGGGACGCACGGATCTCGACCTCTCCATCTTTGGTGACGACCGTCGCTCCCACAACCGCCCCATATTGCATCAGCAAATGCTTCGCGGCCGCAGACTCCATAAGCGTCACTCCAAGTTTGTCTGCAGACTTAGCCAATCGCGCGACCAGGGCCACGCCGTTCACAAGTTGCATTGCACGGCCGTAAAAGACAAGGTCGAACAGATGTCGACAGACTCGCTTGGTCACGTAAGCGAAAGATTTGATCGACCGCGTTACGCTGAGAAACGCAAAGAGATCGGCGCCCGCCATGATGGGCATGCCCATGATCGAGGTCTCACGCATTGTCTTTCGTAAACGCCGAATCAGCGCCCCTACCTCGCGGCCATCATAAGGAGCTGCAATAATCTGATGCCCACGGGTAGCCGCGCCCGGCGTATCGGCGTGCATATCCGGAATTTCGTTTCCGTCGACAAAGTGCAGCTCGGTGTGCGTCTCGAAAAATGAAACCATGTGCGGACCGTTCTTGAGAAAGGCCTCAACACGCTGTTCGTCGTAATGCGCGCCGAGCTCGTTCTTCAAGTAAGTGCGCGGCTGCCGTGGGTCCTCCTCAATACCGGCTCGCTTCGCCAATGGATTGCCGGGTATCCACATCCAGCCACCGGACCAAGCAGTCGCCCCGCCAAATACATCGTCTTTCTCGACGACAATCACCTCAAGTCCATGCCACGCAGCGGTAACTGCGGCCGCCAGGCCGGCGGCCCCGGAACCGACTACCAACAGGTCGCACCGCATCTCGCGCTCAGCCATCGTCGCCACCCCTCAATACCCATCATTGAAATGGAAAACAATTCCATACATATTGGAAGTATATTCCACTTTTTGATGTGGTGCGCGTGAATCTCGATACCCGAGCAGGTAACCGGAACAGAACGCACGTAGGGTCGAATGCGGGCAAGCCGAAGAAGGGTCAGCACCTCGCTTGCGCTCGAGCACGCTCGGCTTCGTACGCCGCCTCGGGAAGCCTCGCGAACCCATGCTTATGCCAGACGGGCCGTGACTCACGATCCAGTGGAACACAATTCCAGTACAATCCCGCTGTATTGAATCATTCAAGGGAACATTGATGGCAAGCCGTACAGCGTCGAATGAGCCAGGCTACTCGGGACTGCTCGATCGCGGCCTGGCAATTCTTGAATTACTGTCAGGCTGTGCCGACGGCCTATCGCTTACCGCGATCTCGGACACCTTACGCATTCCCCGCAGTGCAACGCATCGACTCCTCACCTCGCTGTCCGATCACGAATATGTGCGACAGGAGCAAGATCGAGGAGATTATGTTTTGACGACCAAGTTGCAAGCACTGGCGTTCCGGCATTTGGCGTCGCTCGGCTACATGGATGCCGCACAGCAAGTGCTCGATCGACTCGCAACCGAGACAGGTGAATTGGTTCGTCTGGCGGTAGCCGACAATGGTCAATTGACGTGGGTGGCCAAAGCACAAGGGGCGCGAGCCGGGCTTCGATACGATCCGGAAATGGGAATGGTTGCCAAGCTGTCGTGTTCAGCAACAGGCTATGCGTGGTTGTCTCGTATGTCCGATGAGGATGCCGTTGCGATTCTCCAGGCACAGGGCTACGGGACGCAAGCCGATTTCGGCCCACAAGCGCCCCAGACTGCTGCCGAGGTACTCAAGCATATCCATGCTGCCCGTAAGCGCGGTTATGCGGTGGCAGTACAGACCTTTTCCGATTGGATGGCTGCGATTGCAACGCCACTGGTTCACCCGTTGAGCAAACAACCGATTGGCGTGATCAGTCTCGCGGGGCCACTCACCAGGCTCCCGGAAAAACGACTTCATGAACTCGCCCCGCTGCTGGTGGCGGCCGCTGCGGAAATCAGCCAGTTGGTGCCCGGCTCCCCATCATTGACGAGTCCGGGCCTTGCGGCCGCGGCAGCACGCGAAAAACTCTAGCGCGCTACGCTGTGCGTCGCGCGAGAATCGCCACGCGCTCTGTTCTGGGCAAGCCTACGTATCTTGCCGTTGGCAATCTAGTGCGTCGGTAGCTGCGCAGCCTTCAAGCCTCCACTTCGGGCGCCTCGTCACTTGTGCACGCCACGAATCTCGGACGGAGCGGTATCACGCTCATTGCTTTGCCCGCATGCTTCGTTTAACGTTCCCGGCGTATGCCCTTCTTCGCCGGCGCTGCAGGTTGCGGTTCAGCAACCATACTCGCGGCCTGTCTGAAATAGGGCGAGCCCAACGTCGCAGCGCCCATATCAGAGGCTGCACGCAATACCAATGGCGCGAGTTCGCTGAGCCTGTCCTCAGACAGGCGAGTCCTTGGACCGGCCAGACTCACGATTCCCGCGACCATGCCGGTCACGGGATTTCGCACCGGAGCCGCAATAGCAGACATCCCGGCCTCGTATGTCTCTATTGCCATACCGTAACCGCGCCTGCGCGCCGCATTCAGATCCTTGATCAATTGCTGGACGGTCTTCGGAGCGCGCCGCTCGCCATGAGACTTCGGGCCAAGGCCGCCCTGCTTCGAGACGAGTTCAATTGCCCTTTCATCTGATAGCGTTGCAAGCCAGGCCTCGCCACTAGCCGTGCAGTGCAGGGGCGGGGAACTTCCGGTGTCCGGGTCGTAGCGCAATCCAGATTTGGCTCCTTGAGCCTTACCAACGAATGTGATGCGATCGCGCTCTATGACACCCAGCCTCGCAAGCTCGCCAGAAGTGTCTGCGAGGCGGTCAAGAATCGGCTGTGAAATGTCCGAGACACCGCTCGTAGCCAGATAGGTAAGCGCCAATGAAACAAGCTTCAGGGCGAGACTGTATTCTCCATGCTCCTCGTCCTGCCGCACGAAACCTTCGCCAACGAGCGCGGCCAGCAAACGGTGCGTACCGCTACGAGGAATGCCGAGCGTGTCGGCGATTGTCACGAGCGACATCCGACCACCGTTCTTCGCCAACAGATCCAGCACCGCAAGTGCGCGCTCCAGATTCCCCGCCATATCACCATCTCATCGAATCGCAATAGCGAAGAATGAGAACACAGTTCCATAACGGAATTCAAGGGTGTTGACCGCACGCCAGCATCACGAGACGCATGCACTACGCCACAATGTCCCTATGTAGCGTATGCCGCCTCGATCAACTTAAGTGTCGCCTCGCGCAATCGCCGCGCGCGCTCCACGGCGGCGGAGGTCTGTGCCCATCGTTGGCTGGGCACCTCAATGCTTAGCGGCACATGGCCAGGCAACGCGCGCAAGATTCCCGCAAGATCAATACCCCCTTCACCCGGCACCATCCTTTCACAGCGCGCCTGGAATAGCAGTGTCTCGAGGTCAATTGGACGGTCCCCGGGTGCATCGCAAAATTGGGCGTAGCCGAAGTAATGTGGCGGCAGCGCGCCAAGGTCCTGAAGTGATGAACCGGCACGATCGAAATGTATCGGGTCGACGACAAGGCGGACATTCCCTCGCCCCACCGCGCTAACAATCCGTTCCGCCGCCACAATGTCCTTCACGTCGGTCCACGGCATCGGCTCGATCGACGGCGCAAGGCCTAAGGGCGCAGCAATATCACAAAGCTGACCCAACCGGTCAATCGTACGTTGCTCGTTTGGGTCGTTGCCGGCAACGAGCACATATCGGGCACCGAGTTCTGCTGCAGTTTCGAGCACTGGCCCGTACGCAACGATATCGGTGTCGGCCTTCAGGCGGAGAATCTCGACATCGAGCACGGATATTCCGGTATCCCTCAGTGCCGCGAGCGTCTCACGACGTAACGGGGTATCGCCCACGATTTCGTGCTGTACTTCAGCCTCCGTCGCGGGCAAGAGGCGCAATCCTACATGCTGGTAACCCGCCTCCGCGGCACACTGAACCATCTGTGCCGGATCTAATTCCAACACAGTGAGCGCCGCAAGCGACAAGGCACGCGGTTGTAGTAAAGACATAGCATCTCCTAGCACTCTGGTGTAGCGGGCAGCTGCATGTCATGAAGAACTATCGCAACGGCGAGAACGGGGCCGGCACGCAGATCATCGATTCCATTGTGGTGAGGTGCGCTGGACCACCCTTCGGCGGCCAAATCCCGTCCTTCACGGCTTTGGCGCGCACGCGCGAGCGCTCGTCCACGCTGGCATACGGCCAGATGTTCAAGAAGCGAGGCACGGCACCGTCGAGTGAATACATTGCGCCCACAAGAGGCGAACGCAATATGCGTTCGGGCACGGCTTGCTGCCACGCGTCGATCGTCGGCTGCAGACTCCCCGGCTTGATGCCATATACGCGCATTTCATAAACGTTGCCATGCACTGCGGGTTCGATCGGCGGTAAAAACGGGAATAGAACGAAACTCTCCGCCTTTACATCCTCGACGTACTCCCCGATGCCGAAGGGATTTCCGCCCAATAGCAATTGCCTTCGTTCTGCGAGCAGTGCGGCCTCCGAATCGAAGCCACGTAATATCAGTACCTTTCCAAGCACTCCAATATCCGAATACCAACATCCGAGAAGTCTGCCGCTTACCGGGTCGTCACTAGCCTGAATCCCGTCGAAAACGCGTGCGTTGGCGCCAATCTTTACAGAGAGCGTCGTCAAGTCATAAAGCGTCATTACATCATCCTTTCATGATGAGAAAACCATTGCACCGACGATTGGCGGAATGCAATCAGGACAAAAAATTTGTTAGTCACTCGCGTGTGCACGGCAGGGCCGAACGTAATGCAGATATCTACAAAACCGATACCTATGCGCTCGACGCAATTTGACGGCATTCAGTCGCGATACCAGACCTCTCATCGCGCGTCGCGGCTCATCGGACCGCACCCTCCGTGTACGGCACAAATCAACCGACTGTCGTAATCCGCGCAATGTTTGCGTCACCCTATACTAGCTACCGCGAGCGCCTCTTTCTGCCTACGCAAAGACGTGCTGGTCAAGTACGGCTCAACAGCCGGCCAAATATCCGTGAAACATCCTCTGCATTTGAGCCGTCACGGGGACGTACCGAACCCGTCCTCACGAGATCGGTGTTTCCCCTTCCCGCGTCAGGCTGTTTTTTCAAACAGCCGCGGCTTGCCGATGCTGGAAAAAACGACGAGCAGCGTCGGCGGCACGTTCCACCTTTTGATGGCAATTAAGTGCTGCATCGGCCTTCACCGGTGTCTCGATCACCAACTGCATGTGCTCAGGTACGCGGTCGAGCATCGCATCCAGTGGAATAACACCGCTCCCGACATGCAGTCGCGCCGTGCGCGCTTCGGTCGCAAGTCCGTCGACGGGCGGAGCATCCTGACCCGCGTCGCACAACTGTACATAAGCAAAGCGATCATCGGGAACTGTGTCGAGTTCTTCGGGACGCGCGCCGCTTCGGTGGAAGTGAAGAACATCAAGAATCACCCCCGCGTTCTGGCGGCCAGCAGCGGCCAGTAGCGCCAGAGTGTCGCCAAGCGTACTCACGTCCCGATACAGCATGAATTCGACGCCCACATGGAGTCCAAACCCTGCGGCGGCATCGCACAGCCGTCCAAAAAAATCGATGCGCTCCTGCTCCGAAAAGCGGGGACCAGCATTAAATATCTCCGCGCCGATGGCAGAGATGTGCGTCGCCCCCAGTTCGGCACCAGTAGCCAGTACCGATTCGTAGGAAGCTAGATCCGCTGACGGAGTAAGCGTGAATGCCTCGACATCAAACACGCTCACACCGTTCGCACGACTAGCCGCCTTTACTTCGCGCATGACCTCGGGCCGGCCGACAATTTCATATTGAAGTGCCTTCGTAGTTGCCGTGCGCAGCACAAGCCCGACTTTACCAAAGCCTGCTGCAGCAGCAGCTTCGATCAACTCAACTGGATTCCCGCCCCCAACGGTCAAGTTCGCAATTGAAAGTTGGTTCATTTCGATGTGCTTGATCATTTGTTACCCTTATCGCGTATTAAATCCTGTGCTCGCCGACCACCACTTCAAAATCGCATCGCGATCCTTTAGCGCCTGAGGCAGGTCGAGCTTGAGTAGTTTTGCACCGGCTAGCGCAGGCAACCCAGCCGGCCCAGCGATGTCCTTTCGCACCGGATAGGCCCCCGCTGCGGCAAGCCGCGTCTGGGTCTCCGCGCTGAGTGAATACTCGAGAAACAGTCGTGCCGCATTCGGATGCGGCGCCGTCTTGCTAATTGCCACCGCATTGAACTGCGCCACAGTGCCAGATGCGGGAGCCTTGAGCACCACCGGTACACCTTGTTTCATGAGACCAGTCGCCGCCGTTGTATTCGTAAAGAAATCCAGCGGACGCTCGCCTGTCTGCAGCTTTGTCGTCATCACCCCCATTGAAGCAACGAGTTCGGTATTGATTTTCCGAAGACCCTTCAAAATTGCACCGCCATTTTCCGGCCCGAAATGCTGATACAGACTCGCGATCACCGCGAATGTCGCAGACGATGAGGCCGGATTCGTGGTCGCCACAAGACTCTCCCATTCCCGACGTGGATTGGCATAGTCCTGCCAGTCGTTCGGAATAGGAACTGAACCAATAGCCTGTTTGTTGTAGGCGAACAGACACAATGAGCCATTTCCGCGAATATACGTCTTTGCCTTATCCGGCGTTGCGAGAGAAAGCAGAGCGTTCCTGTCATCGAACGAAACGTCCGCAAGCGTGCCAGCTGCGCTTGCGGTAATGATCGTGTCTTCCGCCTGATAGAACGCATCCATCACTGGGCGCCCTGCCTGCTGTTCGCCGATGAATCGGTTGTATATTTGCCACGCATCACCGGTCGCCGTTGTGACGTCAATTCCAGGATACTTGGCCGTAAATCCCTTGACGATAATCTGAACGGTGAACAAATCTCCATAGACGACAAGCTTCCCTTCCTTCTGCGCTTGCCCTATCAGGGCATTATTTGTATCGGCCCGAGCAACCCCAGACTGGCCGCCAAACGCAAACGCAGCGCTTGCGGCGGAAAGACTTTGGATAAAGCGACGTCGGTTCATCGATGTATTCATCATCATGTCTCCTGGTAGCGGCACCATTTATGACTTTCGATAAATCAACAATTCTAATTTCGGCCGAACTTTTCCGATATCAGCTGATCGTCATTTCGAAAGTGCTTTGTATGTTCAATTTCTTCGTAGTCGAGACGGTAAGCATGTGCGTAATGCGCCCACGACCGGACACGTGATGCAACACGGCCGGATACGAGCTTGTCGCGGACCTCGGCAAGACATTCCGCCAGCGCGTATCGATCGAATCCCTCGATAATGAGCACCCCAAGCGCTTCGCTTCCTTCGCGCCCCGCCGGCAATGCCTCGCCAACTCTGATCGGAACATTCCAGTCCGGCGCTGCGATATGTGCGCTGACTACCGGGGCAAGCCTGGTCAACTCATCCGCAAATGCGTCTAATCGCGCTCTGTCGCACAACACCTCGCCGGCGAAGTCGAGAAGCACGGTACCGACCGCGCCGCCGGTACCTGCACCGGCACTGGCAAGTACCTGGCAATGGTGCGCAATCCGATCACGGTAGTGAGGACGCATCTTCATGAACCACGCGCTATCCTTCACCCTGCATTTGGCGTGCGCCGCGTCAGTCAGGACGTGCAGACCGGTGAGCCCATAGAAGGTAAAGAAATGTGGCATGTCGCCATGCCCATCGACACATCGGCGCGCCCACCGCACACCATCATCACCAAGATAGGCAAGGTGTGCTGGAACATGATCTCTGGTATGCATAACCGAGAACTCATGACCAAAAGCCGGCGGAATGTCACCCCACATCGTGAATAATCCAGAGCCAACGGGAATCACTGAATCTCTCCTGTAAGTAAATGCAGATGCTGCGGGGCCACGCGCAGACTCACCTCATCGCCATCTGCATATCGTTCGAAACCGGGCGTCACCACCGTCTGCACGCCAAGCGGCGTATCCACGCGCAACTCGCGACGATCCCCGATGAACGAAGTCTCCCGTATCGTTCCGGGCACACCTCTCTCCGATCGCGCACCCACGTGCCAGGCCTCCGGCCGAATCATGCATAGGGCGTTTTCTCCGACAAACCCACGTTGCACAAACTCCTCCACCACAATCTGGCCTGCTCCGCCCACGATTTCTGTCGCACCGTTGTTCGCTCGCAACGAAACGGAAAATAGATTGGCCTTACCCAGAAACTCGGCGACATAACGCACCGCCGGCCGGAAGTACAGCTCTTCCGGTGCACCACGTTGCACAATACGACCGCGGTCAAAAAGGAAAATCTCGTCGGCAAGCGACATCGCTTCTTCCTGATCGTGAGTAACGAAGATGATCGTTGCACCAATTCTGCGCTGCAGACTTCGGATTTCGTGTCGCATTTCCACGCGCAGTTTTGCATCGAGATTACTCAGCGGCTCGTCCATAAGTATCAGGCGAGGATCAGCAACGAGACATCGTGCAATCGATACGCGTTGCTGCTGCCCGCCAGACAGTTGCATTGCACTGCGATCGATATGTTGACCGAGACCGACAGCCGCCAGCGTATCGCGCACACGAAGATTGGTATCGGACGGTCGAATGCCCCGAGCGCGAAGTGGCAATGCGACGTTCTCCATCACACTCAGGTGTGGCCAGATTGCGTACGACTGAAATACCATCCCGAGGTCTCGCTTTTCCGGTGGCAAGTCAATGCCGCGTGCCGATGAATATACGGTGCGACCATCGATCAGAATTTCACCACTGGCCGGTTGCTCGAGCCCAGCAATACACCGCAATGTCGTAGTCTTTCCACATCCGCTGGCACCGAGCATAACCGTAATCGCGTTGGGCCGAAACTGCACGGTCAAGTCATCGATGGCGACTACATCGCCAAAGCGCTTGCTCAGGGAATTGATTGAAACGGTCATGATCTAATCTCAGGTAAACTGTGCATCAGATGACCGCGGTTTCGCGGCGACGAGTAACTGCGGCGACAACTCCCATTACACCCACACCCACGAGCAATTGCAGGATTGAGAGCGAAGCCACTTGGGAAAACTGACCGATTGACCACGTATCGAAACTGAGAATCGAGAGCGTACGAGTTTCTGCTGTATAGAGTGGCAGCACGATCGAAAGCTCGGATACGAAAATGCTATAGATCATCACCCAACTTGAAACTACGCTTGGCATGACGAGCGGTAACGTGATGCTTGACAGCGCGCGCAGCCATCCATAGCCAGAAATCCGGGCGCTCTCCTCCAACTCCGGGTGAATTTGCACGAGACTGCTCGAAATCGATCGGACCGAATAGCTCACATATCGTCCAATCAACGCAACGATGATGATCCAAATCGTTCCATACACGCCGATCCATTTTGGCATCCATACCCAGAAGAAAAACACACCTAACGCAAATGCCAGACTCGGAACCGACATGGGCAGCAACACCACCACCTCCAACCAATGCCGCCCCCGAATCTTGGAGCGTGTCGTAAACCACGAAATAGCGATGCCCAGAATGGTTGTCGCCGTCGCCGCAATGACGGTGATGAACAAGCTGTTCATGAATGTCGTGCGTACATCAACAGTGGTCCACAGGAAGCGCAAGTTATCCCACGTGAAATGTCCGGACCACGCGTAAGTGGAGAGTGCGGCTGCGGCGATGATCGCAATGGGCGCAAAAACTGTCAGCGCAAGATACAACCATACGGCACCAGCAATTACATAGCGACTCTTTCCGAGCTTCGCCAAGCGCGGGCGAAAGCCCTTCCCGCTAACAGTGACGAACGAGCGCCCCCGCAGCATGCGTCGCTGGACGAAGTTCGCTGCCACGGAAAGCACCATCAGATACAAAGCAAGTACCGCGACGACCCCTGCATCGGGAGGATATTGCTGCAACTCCAGATAGATTCGAGTCGTGACGAGGTAGATCTCTCGCGTCATGCCCAACAGGACGGGTGTGCCAAAAAGCCCAAGGCTGATGACAAAAGCCAATACGGCACCCGAAAGGATCGACGGTCCGACGACCGGCAGCGTGATAACGCGTACCGTTCGAAACCGGCTAAGTCCCGACACCTGGCCGGCCTCCTCCAAACTTGGATCCATATTTCTCAGTGCGCCGGCGACGACCATCATCACGTAGGGTGCAATATAGATACCCATTACCCATACAATTCCAATATACGAATAAATATTGAATGGCTGTCCAATATTTAACTGCGCCGTCATCTCATTGAAGATACCGATCCGCGGAGCGCCAAACAAAATCCACGCGAATGCACCGATGAATGGTGGGATAAAGATCGGCATGGCGGCAGCACGTTCCAGGAAACCGCGCCACGGCATATTGGTGCGCACCAAACACCACGCGAGCGCCACCCCGATCAAGGTCGCAAGCAACATGGATCCAACCGCTATGACAAGCGTGTTCCCCATGGCGACCCAATACCCGGCATCGCCCAGCACTTTGCCGAACGCGCGCAAGGACGCCGACACCCGCCCATTGTCTACTCGCAGCAAGCCGCGCAGAATAAGCGCCCCCAGAGGCATCACAATCAGCGTCCCGAGGGCAACGATAAGCGCCGCGAAAGCTGCATATCGCGCCACATGACGAGTGGAACGACGCGCTGGCTGCCTTGTTGGTGAGCGACAAGCGGCGAGCTGCGGTATTTGATCCTGACTCAAGCTTCACTCCTGCATTCCAAGTTTCAGACAGCGGCCGCTCGGCCACATCGTTCACCGCTAAGCACGCCGCGCGCGACGCACCGCGTCAATTTCGGCCTGATAAGGCGCCGCTGTTCCGCTGATGACTTCTTCCAGACTGACGCATCGACCCAGCCTGCCCGACTCGATCGGTGCGTACGCCAATGCTACGTCGGCGAGTGCCTCGTACCCTGTGACCTCCGGCTCGACACCCCGGATCACACAATCGGCAAGCTCGTGCAACTGCAGCGCAAGGATGCGTTGATCGACTTCGTCAAACGCCAACGAATAGGTCCAAGGACGCGCGTCGTCGAAAAGTGCGGCCGCAACCGGGCCGAGTCGATAGCTCGGCGCGTAATCGAGAACACGGGAGTCCCCAATGACGGAGCCGTCGTCCAGAAAAAGCTTGACCGGTCGTCCGTTACGGTCACCGGGCGCGACGATTGAACCTTTCGACCCGTAAATAACCCGGCAGTCGCGATGTTCGCCGTGACCGGCCCGATCGTTTACCCATTGACAGATCGCGCCCGACGCAAACCGGAGTTGCGAATAGGTCGCGTCATCGCCGCTTGCTTCGAATGACGCCGGGGCGTTGTCTGATGCACGCCACCACTTGTCAATCGCTGTTGCAGTGTCACTGGCACGGACAGATACGCGACGCGTTCGCTCATGCAAGCGGCTCTCACCGTAGACCGTAGCAACCTCTCCCATGTAGTAACGGATGATGTCGGCGTTATGTACGCCTGAGTCGAGGACAACCATGCCGGACTCTTTCCGATGCCGCCAGGGCGTTTGCACCACCTCGTCTCGCCCACCAACGGTGGTTTCTAACATCAAGCGTGGTTCTCCGATCGCTCCGTCGTCCAGCAATGCTTTTACGAGCCTATTGATAGGGTCGCGCCGGAAATTTTCAGCAACCGACAGAATCAGGCCGGCTTCCTCTGCTGCTCGCGCAACCGTGCGACATTCGCCCACAGTGATTCCTAGCGGCTTCTCGCACAGCACATGCAGTCTCGCCGCAAAGCACCGCAACGCGACGCTCATGTGCGACCCAGCATCCGTCGCTATGTCAGCGGCCACAAGGCCGGGACATTCCTGCACCATCGTTTCGATGTCCGTGAATGCCTGGGGCCTCGTACCCAGCAGCGCTTGCGCTTCATCTGCAAAGCTCCTTGCCGAGTCCGCGTCCAGATCGCAGACTGCCGCCAGTTCTATGTTGGCCAGCCCCTTACGCCGTAGCTGCGCCAACCCATAAAGGTGCCGCCTCCCCATGCCGCTGCAACCGATAGCGGCATACCTGACAAGACTCATGCGCCCTCTCCGATCGTGGTCTTCGGCGCCAACATGCACCGACATGGAAAGCCTATCCATTTTGGAAACCATTTTCAATACGTGTTTCCGCTCAGAGGTGCCGACCGCCCGGTTGAGTAGAATGCAGGCTTGAGAACGCATCCATGAGAGGGATGATGAGCAACAACGTGAAGCGAGCCTTCGCGATTCTGGAGCTTCTGGCCAAGAGTCCGGACGGCCTGCGATTGCAGGACATTTCCGAAGCATTGGACCTTCCGGTCAGCGCGGCCCATCGCCACTTGGCCGAGTTGATCGAAATGCAATATGTGCGTCAGGGTGACCGGGCGGGCGACGCGTATGTGGCAACGACTAAGCTTGTGTCCCTAGGATTCACCATTCTGTCCGAGCGTGGCATCGTCGACTTTGCTCAGCCAATTCTGGAGCGGCTCGCCCATGAAAGCGGCGAGCTCGTACGGCTTGCTGTCACTGACAAGGACCACCTTACCTTTGTTGCCCGCGCCCAAGGGGCACGTGGCGGGCTGCTTTACGATGGCGACATGGGGCAAGAGCCATTGCTCTTCGCTTCGGCGACCGGGATCGCATGGCTCTCCACCAAAAGTGATGAAGAAGCGGTCAGCCTGATCGTGGCGCAAGGCAAGGGACCACCCAGTGCGATCTCAACAAACACGCCAAAGACGATGAAAGAGGTAATGGCAAGACTTTCAAAAGCGCGCCGCGAAGGCTATGGCCTGGCCCTCGATAGTGCAAACGTAGGAATTAACGCTATTGCGGTTCCCGTGTACGATCACGAAGGGTTTGTCCTCGGCACGATCAGTATTGCGGGCCCAGCCGTGCGCTTCACTGAGGCCCGTATCGAGGCAATCGTCGGACGACTGAAGGCGGCAGCTCAGGAGCTAGGCTCCGTTCGCTTGGGCTCGCCTGCACTGACTTCACGCCAGGGTTGGGCATACAGCGAGGAACCGCAGCCGACGGATCCTCTGCCAAAGCTTGGGAGACGGGGATGACGCACTGCGTAGGCGCCATGGTGGTCATTCGACATGACGTCGATTTAGACCGGGTCGACGAATATCTTCGCTGGCATTCCTTAGAACATCTTCCCGAACGTCTGGCACTGTCGGGATTTCGCCACGCAGAGCGTTGGGAGAAAATCAAAGGCAACGGGCCACGCTTTTCTTGTGTAATTGACGTCGACTCGACCGACGACCTTCAAACGCCGGAATACCTCGCGAGACTCAATGCGCCGACCAAATGGACACGCGAGCTCATGCCTTCTTATCGCAACGTCCAGCGTGGCCTGTACGAAAAGCTCGCCGACATTGGAGAAGGAGTAGCGCCTTATCAATGGTGCCTGAGATTCAATACGGTAGATCGCCACCACGCTTCGAGCACCATTGATTGGGTAACTCTGACAAATCAAATCATCGACACCGGCTATGTCACGCGCGTGCGCGTCGGACACGTACACCGCGCCCTCAGCAGCCAACGCACAGAAGAGACTCGCATTCGCAGAACCGAAAGCACCGGCGATTTCGCTTACCTCCTTCAAGCCGGTGTACTGACGAAAGACGCATCCGAAAGCGTGTCTGCCGTTGTCCATCAAGCAATAGAGGCATTCTTGGGCGGCAGCGAAGAATCACTACTGCAGTTTTCCTACTGTCGCGGCAACTCACACCCTCGTGCCTGACCAAAGCATGTTGGCCGCGCTTGGCGGTAGCGAGCGCGCCCGCAATTGAGCTCCATAGCATGGAGTTCGGATCGTAAGCATCTCGCGACGGCCGGTCGCAACGGGACGTTCGCGTGAGGCATGATCTGGAATCAGGCTACCTGGTTCTCACTGGCCGGCAATCAGGCAGCAGACGCGGGTAAGTCAGGGTGCGGGGGCAGCTTGCTGGCCATGTTCCAGGGCAGCAGTTCATCGACGCGGTTGATGGGATGGTCCGCGATATGAGTCAGGACGTATTCGAGGTAGGCGCGCGGGTTGATGCCGTTCAGCTTGCATGTTCCGATCAGGCCGTACATAGCGGCAGCCCGCTCGCCAGTGTCGGAGCCCGCGAACAAAAAATTCTTTCGACTACGCAGAATTCTGCGTAGTCGAAATAATGCGCAGCCGCAAATTACGCGGAGCCGTTCGTTGCTGATTGACGCTGTGCTAGTCGCCGGGCCGGTCTACGAGGATTTCCGGGCCGGCGCACTACGCATAATCACAGGGACTCGAGGAACTGAAGAAGACGGTCCGGCGGCCGATATCGGCGGTTCTTCACCTGCAGCGGTTGAATGTTGTGCCGCGCCCGCTCTTTCATGGTGAGATCGGCTTCCATGTAGCCGTGTGTAGTTGACGGACTTTCGTGTCCCGGCCACAACGCGATGACGGACAGGTCAACGCCCGACTGAAGTAGATGCATCGCTGTCGCGTGTCGCACCAGGTGGGGAGATACGGATCGCTTGGCGAGTTGTGGGCATTGGCCCTTCGCCCGCG
>NZ_JAULUC010000044.1:0-27369 GCF_052851275.1 Burkholderia sp. SR8 | reverse complement strand
GCCGTTGCCGCCGTTGCCGCCGTTGCCGCCGTTGCCGCCGTTGCCGCCGTTGCCGCCAGTATCGACCGCGCCCGCCGCCTGCTGCGCGAGCGCCTCGGCCGCGATCACGCCGTAGCCCTGCATCACGTCGCGCGGAATCGCTTCGTAGCCGTCGTACGACGTATCCGACACCACGTGCCAGCCGTTCGCGTCCGCGAGCCGCGCCGCATGGACGACCGATTCGTCGTAGTTGCCGGCGATCCGGACGATCCGCGCGCCGTGCGCGGCGATCGCGCGCTCGCGCTCCCCGTCGACGTGCGCGTGCAGCACGATCACGCAGCGGCAGCCGATCGCGCGCGCGGCGGCGGCCAGCGCGCGGCCGTGGTTGCCGTCGGTCGCGCTGATCACGGTCAGGTCGGCCAGCGACGCCGCGTAGCGGCCCGTAATCAGTCCCTGCGGAGCAAAATCGGCGTCGCGCCGCAGCCGCTTCACGAGCCGCATCAGCGCGATCGGCGCGCCGAGGGCCTTGAAACTGCCGAGCGGCGAGCGACACGCCTCGTCCTTCACGCTGATGCTCGCCACGCCGAGCCGCGCGGCGAGGTCGGGCAATGTGCGCAGCGGCGTGCGCGCGGCGCCGACGAGCGGCCAATGCGCGAGCCACGCGCCGCTCTCGTCGGCCGCGGCGATGTTCATCACGCGGCGCAGCGTGTCGGGATAGTCGGTGCGCGACGCGCGCGGGTTGGCGATCAGCATGGCGGAAAGGGCTCGGGAAAGGGGCCGTACGGGCGGCCCGTCGGTGGATGCGGTGCGGGCGCATACGGGTTGCGCTCGCCGTCGGTCCGAAAATAATATTGCGCAGGCCGGTCAACAAAATCGCCAATTCGGCGGTCCGGACGCAAAAAATTCTCATTTTTCGAGGTCGCCCGCGCCATCATGCCTACCCCACTCGATGCGTTCGATCGCAAGCTGCTGATGGAAGTCCAGCGCGACGCACATACGCCGCAGAACGAACTCGGCGCGCGCGTGAACCTGTCGACCGCCGCCGTGAACCGCCGCCTGCGGCGGCTCGCGGAAGACGGCGTGATCGCGCGCTATACGGCCGTCGTCGCGCCGGAGAAGGTCGATCATCCGCTGACGATCGTCGTGAACGTCGAGGTCGAGAGCGAGCAGATCGACCAGCTCGATGCGATGAAGCGGACCTTCGAGCGCTGCCCGCAGATCCAGCAGTGCTACTACGTGACCGGGGAATGGGATTTCGTGCTGATCCTCGCCGTGCGCAACATGGATCAGTACAACGCGCTCACGCGCGAGCTGTTCTTCGCGAACAACAACGTGAAGCGGTTCAAGACGCTGGTGAGCATGAGCCGCGTGAAGGTGGGGCTCGAGGTGCCGGTGGATCTGGGGGAGTGATTCACCAATTCCAGAAACAGCATCGCTATCTCAGTGGGCTCCTTCACCATCAGGTTTGGCGGCCGCGGCCCATTGCTGGGGAATGAGATCCCACATCGGCCGGTTAATGCTGCGAACCTTCGGCGAGGGATGCGCCGATGTAACTACCCGCAGGCCCAAGGACTTCATGAACGCTTCAGCGTTGCTGGCCTTTCGTCCCACCAGAACGACCGTTTTCAGTCGTGGCAACAGGGCGACGAAATTCTTCAGCTCCGCGAATCCTTCGCGGCACTCTGCCGAGCTTACCTTGATCGTTCCATTCCAACCGGGGACGATATTCCAGATAACAGTCCTTCTTCGGTCGATGTTTGCTTCGGCCATGAAGCGAAAGGTGGCCTCGGCAGTCGGATCATCATTATCCCGTGAGATGAATCCCGAGCCATGACGCTTGCTCGTTCTTGAAGTCATCGGCCCGGGCTTCTCAAACAGAAAGAGCAGGTCCGCTTCGACTCCGCCATCCGCCGGGTCAAAGTCTTGAAACTCCCATGTCGGATGCTTTGCACGGAGCGACTCAACATAAGCGGTCAGTGGTTCAACATGGGGTTCGTTGAGCATCATGCGGCGCGCAATGACTGCCTCCGAGTACTTCAACGTTCTCGGTGTATTGATGTAGTCCATCGTTAGATTGGGCAAGAGATTTCGCATTAGCGCGCGCCGCCGGCCAGCGAACCAAAAAACGTCGCGACCTTCGCCTTGCTCGTCGTCTGCAGTCGCGACATGAGTCCGTGATCGACCTGCCGCAGCCCGTACGTCTCGCCGATGTCGCGCTGCATCCGGCACCACAGATGGCTCGCGATTTCCGCATCGACCATCGCGCGGTGAGCCCGACCCGACTGCGGCAGGCGCAGCATGTCGGCCAGGCTCGAAAGCCGGTGGCTGCGCGCATCCGGATAGATGCGCCGCGCGACGAGCATCGTGCACGCGAACGCATGGTCGGCCGCCATGCCGAGCATCCCGAGCTCGGCCTGCCAGAAGCGCTTGTCGAAACCGGCGTTGTGCGCGACGACCGGATGGCTGCCGACGAATGCAGCGGCTTCCTTCATCACCTTCGACACCGGCGGCGCCGACGCGATCATCTCGTTCGTGATGCCGGTGAGTGCGACGACGTCGGACGGAATGCGGCGCCCTGCGTTCATCAGGCTCTGGTAACGGTCGACGATTTCGCCGTCGCGCAGCAGGATCACGGCGATTTCGGTCGCCCTGTCTCCCATATTCGGGGATAGCCCGGTTGTTTCGAAGTCGAGTACCGCTACGGTTTGCATGGTCGAATCGGAGGAAAGATACGTGGCGGCGCACGTCGGTCCGGACGTGTCTCGCCGACGCGAAAGCGCCACAGTGTATCTCCGGATGCCGCGTCGGGCGGCAAACGCGACCGTCATGCGCGGCGCAGCGCCGTTTCCATCCGGACGGACCGGCGCGCTCGCTCCTCCATCCGCTTTCGAACCGCGGCGAATGTACCGGCGCTTCCGCGCGTCGGTACATTCCCGTTGCCTACATCAACGACAACTGAAGCTCGCCGCCGAATTCACGTCGCCCGAGCCGTTGTAGCGCGCGACCTGCGGATACGGACACAGCGGACGCGTGCGCCCCGCTCCCCACGACGTCGGCACGTCGGCATTCGGCACCGCGTTGGTCGTGTCGCGCGCGGCGGCGACGATCGCCACAGGCGCCTGCCCCTGTTCGACCCACGCGACGAGCGGCGTCAGCATGTCGAACTGGTCGGTGGCCGGCCCGCCCGAGCAGTGGTTCATCCCCGGCACCGGATAGAAGCGCGCGAAGCTCGACGCATCGCCGCCGTTCGCCTGCGCGAGCCGCGCGTACCAGTCGGCGGTGTCGTTGAACGAGAACACCGGGTCGCCGGTGCCGTGATAGACGAGCATCTTCGCGCCGCGCGACTTCAGCGTGGACAGGTTCGTCTCGTCGGGCGGCGTCATGAACGACCACGACGATTGCGTGTAAGTGCCGTTCGTCGCGAAGATTGCCGGCGCGTCGTTGTCCATGTCGAAGCCGAGCGCGAAGCCGGCGAGGTTCGCGAGCGTCGCGGCGGTTTTCGGCGGCGTCATGAACGTGAACGCCATCGCGGCCGGGTCGAGCGTGACCGAATTCGACTGCTTCCACGCGGCCCAGCCGGCGCCGGACATGCCCGGATCGTACGGAAAGCTCGCATAGAGCGCCGTGCCCGCGCTGTTGCGCGCGCCCGCGAACACGTTCTCGAGTGCGCTCTTCTGCGCGGTCGTCAGGCACGCGCCGGTGCGCGTGCCGTTCGCGCAGGTCGGGATGTCCGTGTCGACGCTGAAATGCGCCTGGCACGCGGCGACGTCCTGCACCATCCCGTCGGTCGCGCCGTCGAGCGCATCGCACTTGTCGAGAATCTTCGCGCCGACGAACCGGCGTTCGGTATCGGTGAAACCGCTGCGGATGTCGGGCAGCCCGTTCGTTCCGGTCGCCGACGCGATCTTCGCGAACTGTTGCGCGCCGTACATTTCGCCGATCGCCGCCTTCGGCAGATGAAACCCCGGATCGCCGGCGATGATCCCGTCGTAGTCGCCCGCGTTGCGCACGGCGGTGACCATCGCGTGACGGCCGCCGTTCGAGCAGCCGCCGAAGTAGCTGCGGTCGGGCGTCTTCCCGTAGGCAAGCCGGATCACCTGCTTCGCCATCGGCGTGAGCGCGTCGACGGCGCCGTAGCCGTAGTCGAGCCGCGCCTGCGGATCGAGGCCGAACAGCGGATTCTGCGCGGCGCTGTGCCCGGAATCCGAGCTGATCACGGCGAAGCCCTGGTCCAGCGCGTCGGTCAGCGGGCCGCCGCCGCCGATCTCGCCGGTCGCGGTCACCACGTTGCCGTCGAGCCCGCCGTTCGCCTGGTAGAAGAAGCGGCCGTTCCACGCCTTCGGCAGGCGCATCTCGAAGCCGATCGCGTAGGTCTTGCCGTCCACCGCGCTCACGCGCTCGTTCATCTTCCCTTCGATCACGCAGTGCTCGGCGATCGGCTTGCCGGCCACTTGCAGCGCGCCGGCGGCCGCGGTCGTCACCGACGTGAACGACGTGTTCGCATACGCAAGCTTCGCGGCGAGCGCGTCGCAGGTTTGCGCCATCGCGGCCGGCGTCGCGGCGCTCAGGTGCGTCGGCGCGGAGCTGACCGAATCGTCGCCGCCGCAACCGGCGAGCATCGCGGCGGCAGACAGCGGCGCGATACAAAGGAATGCAGATTTTCTGTTCACGATAACTCCCGTTCAGTTCGTCACGCCGCTGGATCAGAACATGTGCCGCACGCCGACCATCGCGCCGAGCTGCCCCATCCCTGCGCCGGGCGTCGTGCCGGCCCCGCCGCCGCTGACCGCGTAGCGTGCATGCGCGCTGTTCCACAGATACGACGATTGCGCGTAGACGGCTGTGCGCTTGGTCAGCAGATAGGTCGCGCGCAGCGTCGCCATCGTCGCGCGCGTGTCGTGCGCGCTGTTGACGATCCGGTAGCCTTCGCCGTCGACGACGAAATCGGGCTTCACCGCATACGACGCGCCGACGAAGAACAGGTCCGAATGCGCGCCGGGCGCCGCCGGCGAACCGGTCGACACGCGCCGCCCGATCCAGCCCGCGCCGATCCGTGCGCCGGCCGCCTGCGCATAGGCGCTGACGTGCGTGCGCGCGTCCTTGCCGCCGCTGCTGGTGAATGCGACGGGCGCGATGCCGTCGAAGAAGTTCGCGGCCGCGCCGGTGCCGCCGCGCTGTTCCTCGTACGACGCCGCCGCGCCGAAATACGCGCTGTCGTACTTGAGCATCACCGACCAGTCGCGGCACTGGGTGGCATCGCCCGGCACCTGCCCCGCGCACGTGCCCTGCCCCGGCGAGTTGCCGGTACCCGCGCCGTCGCGGCCGAACGAATACGCGGCGCCGAACGTCACGCCGCGATACGTGCCGACGTAGGTCACCGCGTTGTCGGTGCGCCCGTTCGGCACATACGCATCGAGCGAGCCGAGCCCGTAGATGTCCGGGCCGATGATGTCGGCGCCCTGCAGCGCGAGGTACGTCATCGTGTACTGGCGGCCGAACGCGACCGTGCCGAAGCCGCCCTTCAGCCCGACGAACGCCTGCCGCCCGAACAGCCGGCCGCCCTGGCCGAGATCGCCGCCGCGCACGTTGAAGCCGCTTTCGAGCGTGAACACCGCCTGATAGCCGCCGCCGAGATCCTCGGTGCCGCGCAGCCCCCAGCGCGACGGCAGCTCGCCCGTCACGCCCGGCATCCGCACGACGTGGTCGCCGGCTGCGTTCGCGTGCGACACGAACTCGACGCCCGTATCGATGATCCCGTACAGCGTCACGCTCGACTGCGCGTGCGCGCCCGGCGCGGCGAGCGCGCAGCACGCGCCGGCGGCCAGCAGGCCGTTCCTTGTCTTCGTTTTCATGTCGTTGCGTCTCCAGACCGTGTTGAATTGCGCGCTCTGACGGCGCGCATTGAAAAAAACGAAACGTCAGTCGCCGGCTTGCGGACAGCGAATCAGCACGAATGCGGCGAAGGCCGCGACGAGCGTGACGGGAATGCTCGCGCCGATCACGACGGGCGCGCTGCGGCCCGCGGCGAGCAGCGTCGCGGCCGCGAGCGGCCCGACGACGGAGCCGAGCCGGCCGACGGCCACCGCCGCGCCGACGCCGGTGCCGCGCATCGCGGTCGGGTAGTAGATCGCCGCGAGCGCATACAGCACCGACTGCCCGCCGACGACGAACATCCCGGCTGCGAACGCGGCCGCCGCGAGCGAGCCGAAACCGGGCGCTGCCGCGAGTGCGGCGAGCGACAGCACGATCCCGACATACATGCCGCCGACCACGCGCGACGCGCGCATCCGGTCGAGCGCCGCGCCGATGCCGAGCGCGCCGAGCCCGGCGCCGACGTTGAACGCGATCTGCACGAGGCCGACGTGCGCGCGATCGAGCCCGCGCGAGGCCATCAGCGACGGCAGCCAGTTCAGCAGGAAGTACAGGACGATCAGCGTGCAGAAGTAGCTGACCCACAGCGCGACCGTCGACGTCGTACGGCCGTCGCCGAACAGCGTGCGTGCGACGCTGGTGCGCGCGGTCTGCGTGCCGGCGACGTCGAGATAGGCGCGCGATTCCGGCAGGCACCACACCAGCAGCGGCACGAGCAGCAGCGGCCCCACGCCGCCGACGTAGAAGATGTGCCGCCATTCGGTGTCGCCGGCGAGCAGCACGCCGATCAGCGACGCGATCACGCCGCCGAACGGAATCCCGCAGTACATCGTCGCGACCGCGCTGCTGCGCGAGCGCGGCTCGACCGCTTCGGACGACAGCGCGATCAGGTTCGGCATCGCGCCGCCGAGGCCGATGCCGGTCAGCACGCGCACGACGACGAGCATCGCGAACGTCGATACCTGCGCGGTGGCGATCGACAGCAGGCCGAACAGCGCGGCCGATGCGATCAGCACGCGCTTGCGGCCGATCCGGTCGGCGAGCCGCCCGCCGAGCATCGCGCCCGGCAGCAGCCCGAAGGTGCCCGCGCTGAACGCGATGCCCATCTGCGACACGGACAGCCCGAATTCGCGCGCCATCCGCGGCGCGGCGACGCCGACCGACTGCAGGTCGAGCCCCTCGAGGAGTGCGATCGCGAAACACAGCGCGAGCGTGGTCGCGACCGTGGGTTTTTCGGCAACGTAAGTGTTCATGTCTCCAGTCCCATGTCTTGAAGTCGGTCGGCCTGCAACGGCCGCCGCGCGCCGCCGCCGGCCAGTGGCGAATCGGCGCGCGAGGTGTCGTATGAACGGTCGCCTTATCAGGCAACCTGATTCACTGGCCGCAAGAATGCCTGCCGGTGTCATGGCCGGCCGGTCGTTGTGCCTGCTGGGTTGCTGCCTGGTGCTGCCTGGTGCTGCTTGCCGCTTACTGCTCGCTACCGCTGCGTGCTGCCGGTGCGTAAATCACGTCCGGATCGCGCCGCGCCGGGTCGTACAGCGCATCGATCGTCGCCGCGCGATGCTTCTGCACGGCCGCCTGGTTCAGCGAACCCTTGTCGGTCACTTCGCCGAGATCGAGCGACGGCGGCGTGTCGATCAGCCGGATCCGCGCGACGAACGTCGAACCGCCGCTCGCGTTCCGGTTGAGCGCGGCGAGCCACGCCGCGAACGCCGCCCGCACGGCCGGCGCGCGCAGCACGTCGGTCACCGACGCCTCTGCACCGAGCCCCGCGAGCGCACGGCACGCATCGACGCGCGGAAACACCAGCAAGCCGATGTCGTCGCGATTGATGCCGGTGACGACGACGTCCTGCACGTACGGCGCGCCGCTCGACACCGCGTTCGCACGCAACGGCCCGACGCTGACGAACGTGCCGCTGCTCAGCTTGAAGTCCTCGGTCAGCCGCCCGTCGAACAGCAGCCCGAGTTCCGGCCGCGCCGGATCGGCGAAGACGCCCGCGTCGCCGCTGCGGTAGTAGCCTTCGTCGTCGAATACGTCGCGCGGATCGACGTCCGCGTGCCAGTAACCGCGCATCACGTTCGGCCCCTTGAAACGCAGTTCGTGCTTGCCGCCGCACGGCACGAGCTTCGCATCGCAGCCGGGCGCGGGCAGCCCGATATAGCCGGCGCGCATCAGCGGCCCCGTCGTGAACAGGCACGACGGCGACGCCTCCGTCATTCCGAGGCCGGCCATGATCCGGATACGCTCGCCGCAATGCGCTTCGGTCACGCGGTCGAGCCGGTCCCACGCAGCCTGCGACAACCCCGCGCCGCCGAAGAAATACAGCTTCACGCGCGAGAAGAACGTGTCGCGCAGCTCGGCATCGCGTTCGAGCGCCGTGGTCAGCTCCTCCCATCCCTTCGGCACGTTGAAGTAGATCGTCGGCGCGATCTCGCGCAGGTTGCGCACGGTTTCGTCGAAGCGGCCGGGCATCGGGCGGCCGTCGTCGATATACAGCGTGCCGCCGTTGTACAGCGCGATGCCGAGGTTGTGACTGCCGCCGAACGTGTGATTCCACGGCAGCCAGTCGACCAGCACCGGCGGTTCGCGCGTAAGTTCCGGCATCGTCTGGCGCAGCATCTGCTGGTTGCTGCACAGCATCCGGTGCGTGGTCGGCACGGCCTTCGGCTGCTTCGTCGAACCGGACGTGAACAGGATCTTCGCGAGATGATCGGGGCCGACCGCGTCGTGGATCGCGTCGATCGTGCGCGGGACGGTGGCGGCGAGGCGCGACAGCGGTATCGCGCGGCCGTCCGCATCGGCGGCGGCATCGGCATCGCTTGCGACGATCAGCGCCGCATCGGCCGGCAACGTCGCGTCGAGCGCACGCGCGAACGGCGCACGTTCGGCGACGAACACCGCGCCCGGCCGCAGCACGCCGAGCGTGTGACGCAGCTTGCCGTAGTCGGTCGACACCAGCGAATACGCGGGTGAGATCGGCGAGTACGGCACGCCGGCCAGCATCGCCGCGAACATCATCTGCAGGTGCTCGAGATCGTTGCCGGACAGCACCGCGAGCGGACGCTCGGCCGACAGCCCGAGATCGACGAGCCCCTGGCCGAGTGCGCGGGCGCGCTCGAGCATCTGCGCGTACGTGATCTCGATCCAGCGGCCGTCTGCGCCGCGCCGCGCGGCCAGCACGCGGTCCGGATGCGCTTGCGCGCCGCGCACGAGGCAGTCGGTGATGCGCGTCGGGTAATCGCCGAGCGGTTCGCGCGAGCGCAGGTACCAGGTGCCGTCGTCGGCGCGGCGAATCTCGGCCGCGCCGACCGCGACGGCGGCCGCGCGATAGCGCACGGCGTCGGCGTGTTGGGCGGCCTGAAGCGGCGCCTTCTCTGCATTCATTGTCGGCTCGCTTATATCGGGTAGTGTCGCGGTGCGGTCTGCACGGTGATCCAGCGCAGCTCGGTGAATTCGGCGATCGATGCGCGGCTGCCGAAGCGGCCATAGCCGCTCGCCTTCGTGCCGCCGAACGGCATCTGCGCTTCGTCGTGCACGGTCGGCCCGTTGATGTGGCAGATCCCCGATTCGATCCGGCGCGCGACCGCCATCGCACGCGCGATGTCGCGGCTGAACACGCTCGCCGACAGCCCGAATTCACTGTCGTTCGCGAGCGCGACGGCTTCGTCGTCGCTGTCCGCGCGCAGGATCGCGACGACCGGCGCGAACGATTCTTCGCGATACAGCCGCATGTCGGGCGTGACGCCGTCGACGATCGCCGGCTGCATCGTCGCGCCTTCCACACGGCAGCCGAGCGGCAATTGCGCACCATGCGCACGCGCATCCGCGACCAGCGACGCGGCGCGCGCGGCGGCGGCCGCATCGACCATCGTGCCGAGCGCGTGGCCGGCCTGCGGATCGCCGGCGACCAGCGCGCGGGCCTTCGCCGTCAGCCGTTCGACCAGCGCATCGGCGATCGGCCGCGCGGCAATCACGCGCTCGGTCGACATGCAGATCTGCCCCTGGTTGAAGAACGCGCCGAATGCGATCGCATCGACGGCTGCATCGAGATCGGCATCGTCGAGCACCAGCACCGGCGCCTTGCCGCCGAGTTCGAGCAGCACGGGCTTCAGGTGCGCGGCCGCGTGGCGCGCGATGATGCGGCCGACGTGCGTCGAGCCGGTGAAGTTGATCCGCTTCACGTGCGGATGCGCGATCATCCGTTCGACGAGCTCGGGCGCATCGGCCGCGGCATGCGTGATCACGTTGACCACGCCCGCGCCGAGCCCCGCTTCGTCCAGCACCGTGCCGATCAGCGTGTGCACGCCCGGACATGCTTCGGAGGCCTTCAGAACCACCGTGTTGCCGCATGCGAGCGGCATCGCCAGCGCACGCGTGCCGAGAATCACCGGCGCGTTCCACGGCGCGATGCCGAGCACCACGCCGCACGGCACGCGCATCGCAAGCGCGAGATTGCCCGGTACGTCGGACGGGATCACGTCGCCGTCGATCTGCGTCGTCATCGACGCGGCCTCGCGCAGCATGTTCGCCGCAAGCGTCACGTTGAAGCCGAGCCAGCCCGGCGTCGCGCCGGTTTCGGCCACTCCGGTCGCGATGATCTCGTCGATGCGCGCGTCCATCAGGTCGGCCGCCTTCAGCAGCCGGCGGCGCCGCTCGGTCGGCGCGAGCGCCGCCCATGCGGGAAACGCGCGGTGCGCGGCGTCGATCGCCGCGTCGGCGTCGGCCACGCCGGCCGCCGGCGCGCGCGACGCGAGTGAGCCCGTCGCGGGGTTGAAGCGGTCGAACGTGCGGCCGTCGCGGGCCGTGCACCACTCGCCGCCGATCAGCATCCGTCTGTCGGTCATGTCGTCTCCTGCCTTGCCTGTCTGTTGCGATTACGCCGGCGATTGCGCCGGCGGCTGCTTTGGCGCTTGTCTCAGCGCTTGTATGCCTGCAGACCCGGCTTGATCGTCTTGTCGTCGAGGAACTGCTTCAGGCCCTGCTCGCGGCCGCGCTCCGGGTCGCGCAGCTGCGCCTGGTCGAGCTTCGCATACAGGTAATCCTCGCACTGCTCCCACGTGAGCTCGCGCGAACGCTTGAAGCCGTGCTTCGCCGCGCGCAGCACGACCGGGTTCTTGTCCATCAGCCGCGCGGCGAGCGCGATCGTCGCGTCGCGCAGGTCGGCGAGCGGCACGCTGCTGTTCACGAGGCCCATCTCGGCCGCTTCCGCGCCGGTGAACGTGTCGCCGGTCATGATGTAGTGCAGCGCGCGGCGATGCCCGACCGTATCGGCCATCGCCTTGCTGACGAGGTTGCCCGGCGGGATGCCCCAGTTGATCTCCGACAGCCCGAACACCGCATCGTCGGCCGCGATCGCGAGGTCGCACGCGACGAGCGGCGAGAAGCCGCCGCCGAAGCACCAGCCGTTCACCATCGCGATGGTCGGCTTGTTGTACATCCGCAGGCGGCGCCACTGCCATTCCGACGCGTCGCGGCGCACCTTTTCCTGCAGTGCGTCGGAGCCGCCGTCGATCTCGCGGAAATATTCCTTCAGATCCATGCCGGCCGTCCACGCGGCGCCCGCGCCGGTCAGCACCAGCACCTTCGCCTCGTCGTCGAACTCGATCGCGTCGAGCACCTGCAGCATTTCCTGGTTCAGCGTCGGGCTCATCGCATTGCGCTTTTCCGGACGGTTCAGCGTCACCCACGCGATGCCGGCCTCCACTTTCACTTCAACGGTCTGCCAGCGGTTGTCGTACTTGCTCATGTCGGTTCCTGTCGTTCGTTCCTGTGCGATTCGGTGCGCAGCATTCCTGCTGCGGACGGCTTCATTTAATATCAGGCTACCTGATATTGCAAGCGACATGAGCGCCGGTGTAAACCCGGAGCGGAAAGCGGAGAAAGCGCTGCGGAAATCGGGGAGCGGTCGGGGACCGCCGACGGCACGGACCAAGTGAGCGCGGGCCTGGCGGGCCCGTATCGTGCGAGTTCGGGAAGAGATCAGCCGCGCAGGTTGCGCGAGAACAGTTCGAGCGCGCGCTGCACGTGCGCGGCGTCGTCGGCGGAGATGTCGCCGAGCATGCGCGCCTCGAGCGGGCGCAGCACGGCTTCGCATTCGCGCAGCATCGCCGCGCCTGCGTCGGTCAGCGTCAGCAGGATGATGCGGCCGTGCGACGGGTCGGCTTCGCGCGTGACGAAACCGCGGGCGGCCATCACGCTCATCACCTCGTTCGCCGATTGCGGCGTGATCCACGAGCGCTCGGCCAGCTGCGCGTTCGACGACGCGCCGCGCGCCTCGAGCACCGACAGCGCCGTGTATTGCGCGAGCGTGATGCCGAGCGGCGCGAGCGCGTCGGTCATGTGACGGCGCAGCAGCCGGTCGAGGCCGCCGATCACGTAGGTCAGGCGCTGTTGCACGCGCGCCTTCGGCTTGTCGCCCGTCGCGCGGGCGTTCTTCGCGGTGTTCTTCGGATTCGCGGACTTGGTCGGTGCGGAACTCATGGTGCGGGCAGGATGGAATTGCGGGCCATCTTACCAGCAGGCGGGGAGATGAACGGGGTGTTCGGCGAAGCGGGCAAGCCGCCGTGCGCTGTCACAGGTGCGGCGGATCGCGGGCCTGACCGCGAGGACCGCCGCGTCGGCGGACTCCCATGAACGGGAACCCGTATGCGACTACGCGAGTCAGCCGCGCAGCCTGCCCGCGAACCGTGCGGTCGGCAGCCCTGCGTAGCGCGTGCGGGCGACGAACACGCCGCCGGCATCGGCATCGGTCGCCAGCGCATCGTCGCTCAATCCGATGCGCGCACTCGTCACGTACAACCGCCCTTCGCCATCGATCGCAACGCAACTCGGCTGTGCGGTCGGCACGTCGACGCGATCCGTCTCGACGCCGTCCGGCCCGTAACGCACCACGCGCCGCCCGCCCCACTGCGCATTCCACAGCCCGCCGTCGCGATCCGTCGTCGACCCGTCCGGGTCGCCGTCCGCATCGGTCAGCCGCGCGAACGGCCGCACGTTGGCCACGTCGCCGCCCGCGCGGTAATCGCAGACGAGAATCTCGCGCACCATCGAATCGCAGAAATGCATCTTGGTGCCGTCCGGCGAGAACGCGATGCTGTTCGCGATCGCCGCCGCCGGCAGCGCAAGCCGCTCGAGCGTGAGATCGGGATTGAGCCGATAGAACGCGCCGATCGCGCGCGGCGGATCGTCGCCTTCGTCCTTCATCCCGAACACGAACGCGCCGAACGGATCGCAGCGGCCGTCGTTCAGCCGCGTCGGCAGATCGGGCTCGACGTCGACGATCCGTGTGAACGCGCCGCTGCGCAGGTCGAAGAACGCGAGATGGGTCGCGAGCCCGACGAGCAGCACGTCGGGATCATGCGTGAGCGCGAAGCACGCGAGCCGCTCGGGCATCGGCCACTGCGCGACGTCGGAGCCGTCCGCGCGGCAGCGCCGCAGCTGCGCGCCTTCGATGTCCGTCCAGTACAGCGCGTGCGTCGCGTCGCACCACGTCGCGCCTTCGCCGAGCGTGTTGCGGCTGTCGACCAGCAGCGCCGCCGCCGTGCCCGGTTGAGTCTGTTGCATGCCGTCTCCCGATATTCGTCGTCAATGCAGGCGGCCGCGCGTGGGTCGAAGTCAGATCTTCATCGCGCGCCGCTGATTGCGACGATACTGGTCGAACAGCACCGCGAGCAACAGAATTCCGCCGCGTATCAGATATTGGTAAAAGGTCGGCACGTTCAGCAGGCTCATCGCGTCCTGCACGGAGCCCATGATCAGCACGCCGACCAGCACGCCGGAGATCGTCGCGACGCCGCCCGTCAGCGACACGCCGCCGAGCACGCACGCGGAGATCACGCCGAGTTCGAGGCCGACCGACGTCTTCGGGTCGCCGAGGCTCATCCGCGACGCGAGCATCACGCCGGCGAAGCCGGTCACGAGCCCCTGCAGCACGAACACCGTGATCTTGATGCGCATCACCGGCAGCCCCGCGAGCAGCGCGGCCTCGCCGTTGCCGCCGACGGCCAGCACGTTCTTGCCGAACACCGTCTTGCGCAGCAGGAAGCCGAACACGACGAAGCCGACGATGTTGCTCCAGATCGGATACGAGATGCCGAGGAACGAGCCGCCGCCGAGATCGAAGAAGCGCTCCTCGGAGATCATCACCGCGTCGCCGTTCGACGTGATGAAGGCGAGCCCGCGCACGACCTCCATCATCGCGAGCGTGACGATCAGCGAGTTGATCCGCCAGCGCGCGATCAGCACGCCGTTCACGAGGCCGACCGCGCCGCCCGCGAGCACGCCGGCCGCGATACCGAGCACGACGCTGTGCGTCGCGGTGATCAGCGTCGATGCGACGACGCCCGAGAACGCGACGATCGACGCGACCGACAGGTCGACTTCGCCGAGCGCGAGCACGAACATCATCGTCACCGCGATCGAGCCGATCAGCGTGACCGACAGCAGCAGGCCCTGGATGTTGCGCGGCGTGAGGAAGTCCGGCACGGTCAGCGACAGCACCGCGAACAGCACGAGGAACACCATCACGATGCCGGAGCGGTTGATCAGCTGCCACATGCCGCCGCGCGCGCGCGCGGGCGTCGCCGCTGCGGCGGCATCCGGGGATGGAGAAGTACGTTGGGGTTGCATTGCCTGGCTCATATCAGTTGCTTTCCGGTTTGACTGCTCGCCGCTAGCGCGGCAGCGCGAGCTTGATCAGCGCGTCGGGCGTCGCCTGCGCCTTCGGCACTTCGCCCGCGATCCGTCCTTCCTTCATCACGATGATGCGGTCCGACACGCCGATCACCTCGGCCAGATCGCTCGACACGATGATGACGGTGCGGCCCGCTTCCGCGAGTTCGTAGAACAGGTTGTAGATTTCCGCGCGCGCGCCGACGTCGATGCCGCGCGTCGGCTCGTCCATCAGGAACACGTCGATGCGCTCGGCCAGCCAGCGCGCGAGCACGACCTTCTGCTGGTTGCCGCCCGACAGCGCGCCGATCGGCGTTTCGCCGTCGCGGGTCTTGATCGCGAGGCGCTCGATGTATTTCTGCGCAAGCTCGCGCTCGCGCCGCGCGTCGAGCAGTACGCGCGCCGGGCTGAAATGGCGGCGCGCGCTGATGTTCAGGTTGTCGGCCACCGACGCGATCGCGACGATGCCTTCCTGCTTGCGGTCTTCCGGGCACAGCGCGATGCCGGCGCGTACCGCGTCGCGCGGGCTCGCGAACGCGACGCGCTTGCCGCCCAGCTCGACGTGGCCGCCGCTCGGGCGCGCCGCGCCGTACAGCAGCTTCATCAGCTCGGAACGGCCCGCGCCGACGAGCCCGAAGAAGCCGACGATCTCGCCGCGCCGCGCGGTGAACGACACCGGCTCCGACAGGCCGGGGCCCGTCAGTCCCTTCGCCTCGATCAGCACGTCGCCGGCCGTGCGCGGCCGGTAGCCGTACACGTCCTCGATCGAGCGGCCGACCATGCAGCCGATCAGCCGGTCGCGATCGAGATCGGCAACCGATTCGAACGTCTCGATCCGCCGGCCGTCGCGGAACACGGTCACGCGATCGCACAGTGCGTCGACTTCCTCCATCCGGTGCGTGACGTAGATGATCGCGCGGCCTTCCGCGCGCAGCGAACGGATGATGCGGAACAGCTGCGTCGTCTCGCGCGCGGACAGCGAACTCGTCGGTTCGTCGAACGCGATCACGCGCGCGTCGCGCATCAGCGCCTTGCCGATCTCGATCATCTGGCGCTGTCCGATCGACAGGTACTTCACCGGGATGTCCGGATCGATGTGCTCGCCGAGCCGCTCCAGCGCATCGAGCGCCCGCACCGCGAGCGCGCGCTCGTCGACCACGCCGAGCCGGCTCGGCAGCTGGCCGAGCATCAGGTTCTCCGCGACCGTCAGCTCCGGCACCAGATGCAGCTCCTGGTAGATGATCGCGATGCCGGCCTCGAGCGCCGCGCGCGTCGACGCGAAGCGCTGCACCGTGCCGTTCAGCGTCAGCGTGCCGGCCTGCGGCTGGTTCACGCCGGACAGCACCTTCAGCAGCGTCGACTTGCCCGCGCCGTTCTCGCCCATCAGTCCGTGCACTTCGCCCGCGCGCACCGACAGCGACACGCCGTCGAGCGCACGCACGCCCGGGAACGTCACCGTGATGCCGTCGAGCGCGAGCAGCGCGCCGCCGGGCGGCGGCGCACCGGCGCCGAGCGTGGCCGCGGCGTCGTTGCCCGACACGGCCGTGATCGTCTGCATCGTCATTGCGTCGTCGCCCCGCACGCTCAGATGCCGAGTTCGGCGCGCACGGCCTGCCAGTTCGCGCGCGTCATCAGCTTGCCGCTCGTCTGCGTGTCGGCCGGCGGCACCTTGCCGTTGCGGATCCAGTCGACGAGGTTCTGCGTGCTGTCCTTGCCGTGGTTCGTCGAGCTGACCGCGATCGTCCCGTAGAAGCCGGTCGGCTCCTTCTTCTGGAATTCGGCGAAGGCCTCGCCCGCGCCGTTGATGCCGACGCCGATCACGTCGGCCGCCGGGATGTGCAGCTGTTCGGTCGCGCGCACCGCGCCGAGCACGGTTTCCTCGTTCAGCGCGTAGATCACCCACTTCTTCACGTTCGGATGGCGGGCGAGCACGGGCGCTGCGGCGCTGAAGCCGCCTTCGTCGTCGGTCGTCTTCTGCGGTGCATCGAAGATGTTCTCCTTGCGAAAGCCGTTTGCAAGCAGCGCCTGCGTCGCGCCGTCGGTGCGCAGCTTCGCGGTCGGCAGCTCGTAGTTGGTGACGCGCAGCGCGCCGACTTCCTCGGGCTTCCAGCCGCGCCGCTTCATCTCGTCGGAGATCGCCTGGCCGACCTGGTTGCCGATCTTGGTCGCCGACATCCCGAGGTGCGGCACGTTCGGCAGCGGTTTGCCGGTCGAATCGACGAGCTGGTCGTCGACCGTCACGAACTTCATGTTGTAGCGCTTCGCGCGCGACGCGATCGCCGGCCCGAGACGCACGTCGGGCGCGCAGATCACGAAGCCTTGCGCGCCTTGCGAGCCGAGGTTGTCGATCGCGGCCAGCACCTTCTCGCCGTCCGGCGTGCCGATCTTCACGACCGAGAAGTTCTCCTTCTGGCCGAGCGCGGACGCGGCGTTCTGCTCGTTGATGAACCATGCCTGCTCGGGCATCTTCACCAGGAAGCCGATCTTCAGCGGCGTGTCGGCGTGTGCGGCGCCCTGCATCCCCAGCGGCGCGATGCAAAGCGCGGCGAGCAGCGCGCGCAGGGTGTGTCGGCGGATCGTTCGATTCGTGCGGTTCATGCGGTGTCTCCTTGTCTATTGGCTTGGGTCTTCAATACTCGTCGTGGCGGTCACGCTCGTCGTCGCGCGCGCCGGCACGTTGTCAGCGGCCGAACGCGTCGGTTCCGACGCGCCGCCCGAACAGGAACGCGTCGGCGACGAGCCGCAACGGCCGGACGTCGACGTCGCTTTCGCCGCGCGCGATCAGCGCGCGGAAATGCGCATACAGCGCCGGATATTCGCGCTCCGGCCCGATCTCGACCGGCGCGCCGTCGATCGACAACTGCGCGCCGCCGCGGCTGATCGCGAGCACGCCGTCCGACGTGTCGACCGCGATCTCCCACTGCTCGACCGGGCCGTGGCGCCAGTCGAATTCCGCGCGCACCGGCACGCCGTCCGTATCCGCGCAATCGAGTTCGGCCGCGATCGGCATCTGCGCGTCGCTCGGCACATAGAGCGTCGCTTCGCGCAGCACGAGCTCGCGCGGCAGGATCCGCGTGACGATCGACAGCGCGTTGATGCCCGGATCGAACACGCCGAGGCCGCCCGGCTCCCAGATCCACTGCTGCCCCGGATGCCAGCGTCGCACGTCTTCCTTCCAGCGCACCTGCACCGCGCGGATCGTGCGCGACGCGAGCCATGCGCGCGCCGGTTCGACCGCGCTCGCGCAGCGCGAATGCCACGTCGCGAACAGCGTGAGGCCGCGTTCGCGCGCGAGCGCGTCCAGCGCGGCCACTTCACCGAGGGTCGCGCCCGGCGGCTTTTCCAGCATCACGTGCTTGCCGGCCTCGAGCGCGGCGCGCGCCTGAGCGTAGCGCACTTGCGGCGGCGCGCACAGCGACACCGCGTCGAGCTCTCGCTCGGCGGCCAGCAGCGCGGTCAGGTCAGGATAATTGCGGACGCCGTTGACCTCCGCGTGACGGCTCGCACAGGCGGTCAACTTGAAGCCCGGCTCGGCGGCGATCGCCGGCAGATGCTGATCGCGCGCGATCTTGCCGATCCCGATCACGCCCAGCGAAATCACGTTGCTCATTTGCGTTTCTCCTTCGCCATTCGCTCAGCGCGCCCAGCGCAGCACGAGCGGATCGAGCCGGCGCGCGATCGCGACCAGCTCCGCACGCGTGTCCGGGTGCAGTTCCGGCATCGGATGCCGCGGCCGCTCGCACGCGATCACACCGCCTTCGCGCATCAGCGCCTTCGCGGTCAGGATCCCGGACTGGCGGTTCTCGTGATTGATCAGCGGCAGCCACGTCTGGTAATGCGCGAACGCATCGTCGTGCCGCCCTTCGCGGAACGCTTCGAGGATCGGCCGGATGCCGTCCGGAAACCCGCCGCCCGTCATCGCGCCCGTCGCGCCCGCATGCAGGTCGGCGAGCAGCGTGATCGCTTCCTCGCCGTCCCACGGCCCTTCGATCGCGTCGCCGCCGAGCCGGATCAGCTCGCGCAGCTTGTTCGCGGCACCGGGCGTCTCGATCTTGAAGTACGCGACCTGCTCGATCTCGCGGGCCATCCGCGCAAGGAACGGCGCGGACAGCGCGGTGCCGCTCGCGGGCGCGTCCTGGATCATGATCGGAATGTCGATCGCATCCGACACGCGTGCAAAGAAATCGAAGATCTGCGCCTCGGGCACGCGGAACGTCGCGCCGTGGTACGGCGGCATCGCCATGACCATCGCCGCGCCGAGCTGCTGCGCGCGCAGGCTGCGCGCCGCGCAGACCTGCGTGCTGTAGTGCGACGTCGTGACGATCACCGGCACGCGGCCGGCGACGTGTTCGAGGATCGTGCGCGTGAGCACGTCGCGCTCGTCGTCGGTGACCGCGAACTGCTCGGAGAAGTTCGCGAGGATGCACAGGCCGTCCGAGCCTGCGTCGATCATGAAATCGACCGCGCGTTTCTGGCTCGCGAGGTCGAGCTCGCCGGTGTCGGTAAACGTCGTCGGGACGACGGGGAAGATGCCGCGGTAGCGCGGTGTGCTGCTCGATGTCATGGTTCGGTCCTGCGTCAGTCGAAACGGCGTTCAGCCGGAAAACAATGCGTTCACGATTCGCCGGCGAACGCGCCCGAGGCCGGCTCGGGCGCGCGCAGCGCGGCGCGGACCACGAACGTCATCAGTACCGCGAACAGCAGCGTCGCCGCGAGAAAATACAGGCCGGCCGCGAGGCTGCCGGTCGATGCCTTGATCAGCCCGATCCCGTACGGCCCGAAGTAGCCGCCGAGATTCGCGAGCGAATTGATCGCCGCGATACCGACCGCCGCGCTCGTGCCGGTCAGGAATTCGCCGGGCAGCGCCCACACGACGGCCTGGATCGAATAGAGCGAGAACGCGGTCAGGCAGATGAACAGGAACTGCAGCGCCGGTTGCCGCACCCACGCGCTCGCGGCCATCGTGACCGCGGCCGCCGCCGAGACGACGACGATGTGCCAGTAGCGTTCGCGCTTGCGATCCGAATGGCGCGGCACGACGAGCAGGCCGACCACTGCGAACAGGTACGGCACCGCGGACAGCAGCCCGGTCGCCGCATCGCCGGTGCCGAATGCGTGGATGATCGTCGGCAGCCACAGCGACAGCCCGTAGATGCACAGCGGAAACGGCAGGAACAGTGCGGCGAGCAGCAGCACGCGGCGGTCGCGCAATGCGGCGAGCGGATTGCCGTGCGAATCGGGGCGATACGTGTCGCGGTCAGCGGCGAGCTGCCGCGCGATCCAGCGGCGTTCGTCGTCGTTCAGCCAGCGCGCATGCGCGGGCGACTCCGGCAGCAGCCGCAGCGTGGGCCATGCGAGCAGCACGGCCGGCAGGCCGCTGACGACGAACAGCGTCTGCCAGTCGGACAGCCCGAACAGCCCGTGCGTGGACAGCAGCCAGCCGGCGAGCGGGCCCGTCACGATGCCGGCGAGCGGCTGCGCGAGCACGAGCAGGCCGATCACGCGCGCACGGTCGCGCATCGGGAACCATTGCGTGAGGAAGTACAGGATGCCGGGATAGAGGCCGGCTTCGGCCGCGCCGAGCAGGAAGCGCAGCACGTAGAAGCTGGTCGGCCCCTGCACGAGCGCCATCGCCATCGTGATCGCGCCCCACGTCGCGAGGATGCGCGCGAACCACACGCGGGCGCCGAAGCGTTCGAGCGCGAGGTTGCTCGGCACCTCGCACAGGAAGTAGCCGATGAAGAACAGGCCGGCGCCGAGTCCGTACGCGGCGTCGCCGAGGCCGATCGCCGCGTTCATGTGCAGCTTCGCGAAGCCGACGACGGTACGGTCGACGTAGGCGACCACGTAGATCAGCGCGAGGAACGGCACCAGCTTGCGCGTGAGCAGGCGGGTCAGTTGCCGTTCGTCGACGGCTGCCGGTGAATCGGACTGTTCCGCCGTGGCTTGCGCGGGCGTGTACTGCGTCGTCATCTTGTCTCCTGTCGACGTACGTTAGCGCTTTAGCGCTTACGTACGTCCCATGCTTCGCGGTCGGTCTGCGTTAGCGCTTTAGCGCTTGCGTACGTCCCATGCTTCGCGGTCGACATACGTTAGCGCTTGAGCGCTTGCATACGCCCCATGCTTCGCGGTCGGTCTGCGTTCGCGCTTTAGTGCATGCGCAGACCCCGTGCTTCACGGCCAGTCTGCGTTTGCGCTTTAGGCCCTTACCCAGCCCGCCTTTCTTCGCGCCCGACCGCATCCAGCGCGTCACCCTGTTTCCCTCAGGCCCAGCCGCGGTCCGTTTCCGTATGCACCCGCCCGCCGCTCAATGCGAATGACTCGGCACGTCCGCACCGCGCGTGCCGACCAGGAAGTCGAGGTCGCACCCCTCGTCGGCCTGCAGCACGTGATCGATGTAAAGCCGCGCGTACCCGCCCTTGCCCAACTGCCCGGCGACACCCGGCGCCGCAGTCGGATCGACGTCCGACAGCCGGCGCTGCAGTTCTTCGTCCGTAATGTCCAGATGCAGCGTGCCGGCCTCGCAATCGAGTTCGATCCAGTCGCCGTTGCGCACTGCTGCGAGCGGCCCGCCGGCAGCGGCTTCCGGCGCGACGTGCAGCACGACCGTGCCGTACGCGGTGCCGCTCATCCGCGCATCCGAGATCCGCACCATGTCCTTCACGCCCTGGCGCAGCAGCTTCGGCGGCAGACCCATGTTGCCGACCTCGGCCATCCCCGGATACCCGCGCGGCCCGCAGTTCTTCAGCACCATCACCGAGCTGGCGTCCACGTCGAGCGCCTCGTCGTTGATCGTCGCCTTGTAGTGCTCGAGGTTCTCGAACACCACCGCGCGGCCGCGATGCTTCAGCAGCTCGGGGCTCGCCGCCGACGGCTTCAGCACCGCACCGCGCGGCGCGAGATTGCCGCGCAGGATGCAGATCCCGCCGTCCGCGATCAGCGGCCGGTCGAGCGGGCGGATCACTTCTTCGTCGTAGTTCGGCGCTTCGCGCACGTTGTCCCACAGCGACTTGCCGTTGACGGTCAGCGCGTCCGGATGCGGCAGCAGCCCGGCTTCGCCGAGCCGGCGCAGCACGGCCGGCAGCCCGCCCGCGTAATAGAACTCCTCCATCAGGAAGCGCCCCGACGGCATCAGATCGACGATCGTCGGCGTGCCGCGGCCGATGCGCATCCAGTCCTCGAGTTCCAGCGGCACGCCGATGCGGCCGGCGATCGCCTTCAGGTGGATCACCGCGTTGGTCGAGCCGCCGATCGCCGCGTTCGCACGGATCGCGTTCTCGAACGCGGCGCGCGTCAGCACCTTCGACAGCACGAGCCCTTCGAGCGCCATCTCGACGATGCGGATGCCGGACATGTGCGCGAGCACGTAGCGGCGCGAATCGACCGCCGGAATCGCCGCGTTGTGCGGCAGCGCGACGCCGAGCGCCTCGGCCATGCACGCCATCGTCGACGCGGTGCCCATCGTGTTGCAGGTGCCGGCCGAGCGCGACATGCCGGCTTCGGCCGACAGGAAGTGATGCAGGTCGATCTCGCCGGCCTTCAGCGCTTCATGCAGCTGCCACACGGCGGTGCCCGAGCCGATGTTCTTGCCTTCGAGCTTGCCGTTCAGCATCGGGCCGCCCGACACCACGATCGCCGGCACGTCGCAGCTCGCCGCGCCCATCAGCAGTGCGGGCGTCGTCTTGTCGCAGCCGGCGAGCAGCACGACCGCGTCGATCGGGTTGCCGCGGATCGCTTCCTCGACGTCCATCGACGCAAGATTGCGCGTGAGCATCGCGGACGGCCGCAGGTTCGATTCGCCGTTCGAGAACACCGGGAACTCGACCGGGAAGCCGCCTGCTTCGGAGATTCCGCGCTTCACGTGCTCGGCGAGCTTGCGGAAGTGTGCGTTGCACGGCGTCAGTTCGGACCACGTGTTGCAGATGCCGATGATCGGCCGGCCGTCGAATTCGTGATCGGGAATGCCCTGGTTCTTCATCCAGCTCCGGTACATGAAGCCGTTCTTGTCGTTCGTGCCGAACCATTGGGTGGAGCGCAGCCTGGGTTTTGTTGCCGACATCGTCAGTCCTGTGGTGACGGGATACCGGCGCAGTCTAGGCAGAATTTTGATAACTCGCTAATGACGTTTTTGGCGATTACGATATCGATTCCGATATCGATATAAACCCGTACGATGACCGAAGCCAGCCCGTGGGGAAACCGCAATCGCCTGAAGACACGCCAGTTGCTGCTGGTCGTCGCGCTCGCCGACGAAGGCAGCATTCACCGCGCGGCGGCCGCGCTGAACATGACGCAGCCGGCCGCGTCGAAGCTGCTGCGCGAGCTGGAGGAATCGATCGGCGCGGTGCTGTTCGAGCGGCTGCCGCGCGGGATGCGGCCGACGCTGTACGGCGACGCGCTGATCCGCCACGCGCGCGCGGCGCTCGGCAGCCTCGACCAGGCGCGCGAGGAACTGGCCGCGCTGAAGGCCGGCCATCTCGGGCACGTGGCGGTGGGCGCGATCACGTCGCCGGGATTGCGGCTCGTGCCGCCGGCCGTCGCGGCCGTGAAGGGGACACATGCGAACGTGCGGGTGTCCGTCGCGATCGACACGAGCAACGCGCTGCTCGAACACCTCGCGCAGGACAAGCTCGACATCGTGCTCGGCCGGCTGTCCGCCGAACACGACAAGCTGCACCTGCGCTACGAGCCGCTGACCGGCGAGCCGGTCGCCGCGGTCGTGCGGCCCGACCATCCGCTGCTCGCGCAGGCGCCGCTGTCGCTCGCCGACGTGCAGCGCGCCGCGTGGGTGATGCCGCCGGCCGGCAGCGTGCTGCGCCACCGGTTCGAGCTCGTGTTCCAGCGCGCGAGCCTCGCGCCGCCGGCGAACGTCGTCGAGACGGCCGCGCTGCTGTTCATCACGCAGTTGATCGAGCAGAGCGACATGATCGCGGTGCTCGCGGAGGACGTCGCGCGGTACTACGCGCGCCACGGGATCGTCACGGTGCTGCCGCTGGAGATGGACTGCCGGATGGACGATTTCGGAATCATCACGCGTACGGATCGGCTGCCGTCGCCGGCCGTCGAGGTGATGGCGGAGGCGATTCGGGCGGCGGCGCGGGAGGTTTACGGGATCGGGTTGTGAGGCCGGGGGCCGGTTCCGCGGCCACGGCCTGGGTAACCGGTTCGACGCTTGTCGCTCCGGACAACGGCGCGACGATTCAGGCGCCTAGGCGAGCCGTCAGTTCCTGGTCCTCGCCGGCATCGTCCCCGACGGCGGCGGACCGAGTAATCGGATTGCGCTTCCTGCATCAGAACTGTGCGGTGACCTGAAAACCGACCGTCACGCGTGCCGTAGGAAACCCGGACGGCTTGTAGATCGGCGTGCCGGCAAACAGGTCATAACCGTACGCACCGAATCGAGTCGCGACGCTTCCCTTCACGCCAATCACGGCGCCCGCCAGCTGCGTGCCAACGAGGGTGATCGGCTGGGAGCCCCACACGCGACCGTAGTCGATGCCCGCATACACCGCCTGCCCGGTTTGACCGATCGGTGCCTGCAGTTCGTTGCGCCAGTAGAAGCCACGGGACGCCGCGAGCATCGTTTCCCCGTCGAATCCGCGCACGGTGTAACGGCTGCCGATCGTCAGGTCGTCGATGTAGTACAGCGTGTTGCCCGTGTACTGGCCGTGGAACGTCGTCACGTAGCGGAAGGACTGCTGCGCGATGGCGAACGGCACCGACAGATTCGCGTCGAGCACCGCCATCCTGTAGCGGTAGGTCGGACCGCCATCTGCCGCGAGAATGTCATCCTGCGCGCCGAACGCACCGATACCGTGACGGTACGCGAGCGTCCCGTCGAACTGCGCGTTACCGAAGTAGTGGCGATCCGTCAGCCCGAATTCGACAAACGTGTTGTTGCGGCGCTGCTGCGGAATTTCCGTGTCTTCGATGAAGCTTTGCCCGAAGCGGCGCGATAAACGGAACTGCGCGCCGAACACATCGTTCTGGCTGCGCGACAGCACGCGATTCAGCTTGAAATCGACCGTCTTCGAGTTGCCGCTCGCGATGAACGTCTGGTTCACGCCGGCGATCTGCTGGTAATACGTGCTCGTGTACGCAGATAGCGTTGCCGTCCAGTAGCCCCACGGGATCGAGTAGAAGCCGTTCCAGCCATGCGAGCCGAGCCGCTTGTCGCCGAGTTCGAGATCCTGGCTCACGCCGATGTTGAACATGTCGTTCAGGCCGAGCGGGTTGTCGATGCCGAGCGACAGGTTGCCCTGCAGGCGCCCGGTCGCGCGCGTGCCCGAGTTGTCTATCGAAGCGACGACGGTCCACGGCTGACCGCGCTTCACGTCGAGCACGACATCGCTTTCGCCAGGCACGTCGGCCGGCACGATCTGCATCGATACGTCCTGGCTTGTCACACGCTTCATCTGCTCGAGGCCCTGTTCGAGATCGCGCAGATTCAGCAGTTCGCCATCGTGGGTCGGAAAGGCAGTCTTCCACGTGCCGCGGAGTTTTTCGTCGGCGAAGCGTACGTGACGGATTACGCCGGGGATCAGTGAAAACTTGAGGGTACCGGTCGACAGGTCCTGTTCGGGCACAAGCACGCGCGTGGTGACATACCCACGCGCAAGGACCCCTTGCGACAAGCCCTTAACCAGCACATCGATACCTTGCTTGCCGATGCACGCACCCGAGTAATGTTCGAGCCATTCGCGTGCGAACGCGAAGCGATCGAGCGGCAATGCCGACGCGCCTTGCGCCTTCACTGCGCTGGGCAACGCGTCCGGTACGTCCAGCGCAAATCGATCGATCCAAAAGCAGGGCGTTTCGACCGGAATCGCCGGATATGCTTCGACACGTGGCACCTCGGAACGAACCGAAGGCGCATGCACAGCAGCGTCGCGCTGCTGCGCGTCGCGTTGCTGTTGCGCCTGGCGATCCTGCTCCGCGTTCGCGCGAGCGGCCGCAGCTTGGTCGGCGGGCGTCGGGGCTTGCTGTGCCTGAACGGTGATTGCCATCAAAGCGGCGAGCGGCACAGTCGCCAGCTGTTTGGTTATTGTCATTTGGTGATTAGTTTTTATGCTGGCTCGATACCACGTGGCTATTTGGCCACTTTGCCGATCTCAATCGTAAACACAAGGTCTTCGAAATCCGGGTCACCCATGCCTCAATATCCCGGTTTGCGATACGGATACTTTTGCATGGACTTGCGGCCACCGAGACACAAATTCCTATTCACCATCATAGGCGGGAACGGATTCGTGACTCAGTCCCATCAACTACGCCGACGTGGTTCTCCCACATTTCCGATTTTGCGGGTTGGATCTCTCCTTTAATGCACCTTTGTTTTCGTCGTCCGCCAATTCTCGCGAGCCTCATTAAGGCTACTTCGGTTAGCGCCGCCCGCAAATGCCGGATCATCTGATTGCACTGGATCGTCCTCCCAGCCGCAATCTCGACAGATTTCATAATCGCCTCGTACGCCTATGGTTGGGCTCTCGCAACATGGGCAGCGCAAGTGATTTGCCATTATGAACCGCGTCCTTACTGTAGTGAATAATACCGTTCGTCGTTGGCATCTTTTCGCCTGTAACCGGATCATCAAGCGAGGTTCGTCTGCTTGCGCATTTTTTCACACCACCCTTGTTGAATAGGTCCAAGGAACTTCTCGAAATGCCCGATAATTGTCATTTCATTGACCCGCCGGCTTAGCACCGCGCAAGCGATTGAAACTCGGGCATTCCCAGAATGGGTGCCTATGTTGCACTCATCCAGGTACCGCTCGGACCCAGTTTTACGGCCAGAAAATATGCGAAGCGACAGATCCATCAAGACAAAATTCGCGCAAGCGCGTCGGGGTTCCCGACCGCTAACAAGCCTACTTCGGGATCGTCAAAAAATCCAACGCGTTGAAACGCGATGCCGCCACACTGCGCGATCATTTCAATAAGAGCTGCATCAGCATTCCATTGCCCGGTCCATCCAGACGACAGCGCAAACGGTTTCTCGATGCCTTTCGGTTGAGCGACGACATAGGTGCATGCGCGCGGTGGCATCGTCAGCGGCACGGTCATTAAGACCGATTCATCAAGATGGACAGCACCGAAAAACTTCAACTTACCGTCGTTCTCGATAGCGTATTCGAAGCGGTCCGTGATAGCTTCAAAAGCTACGCCTTGCGCTTTTAGCGCGTTGAACTTCTTCCGATAACGCACGATTCTCGTGTCTGGCTGCCAAGCCGTATCGCCGATAAGCAACCATATTTCATGGTTCGGCAGCCGCGCTGTGATCTGCGAAAACACCGAATTCAGGACTTGCTGGAACGGCTCAGGACCTGAATTGCGCGCCACTGTCCATTCAGCCGTCGCAAGACGGATTTGACTGGAAAACACGTCGCGTCGCAACATGACAAGTGGATCGCCAGCGAACGCGTCCTGTCTAGATTGCACCGCCAACTCAATAGTCATAATGATTCCCCGCCGGATCGTTAAAATGCGGTCCGCGATTTTGTGAGTTGCCTTCGCCGAAGTAGTGCCCGCCCGCATCGTCACGAATGTAACCGTTTGTGTACCGCCTCCCGGGGCCGGGACCGTATATTCGTACTGATATCCCGGCTGTGGGTTCCCTCGCTTGTCAGTGTTCGGATAGACCGCGCTTGGTTGTTGACTCACAGGAATACCGGCCGCACGTTTGGCTTCATTAAATGCGCCGCTCCGACCCGCTCCGTCAGGGGACATGTTGGGCGGCGCAGACGCGCCCGTCGTATCAAATACCTTGTTGCCGCCAGTCGCTGTGAAAATGTAATCAACCAGCCCCTTTGCCTGATCGGGAATGATCGCGGTAATCCAGTCGCCGACC
>NZ_JAULUC010000043.1:0-34553 GCF_052851275.1 Burkholderia sp. SR8 | reverse complement strand
ATTCAGGTTGCTCATTTCGAATTTCCCGTGGTGAAAGGATTGACAGGGAGAAAGGACTGCGGATGTGTGACGGAGGCTACTGAGCGAGGTAATCGTAGACGACTTCGCCGAGCCCGAGCGTGAGATCCGCGACGAGGTGGCGCGCTTCGACGATCTCGAGCACCGGCAGGTCGGCCACCGGTGCAAGCGCGTGCGGCGCGAGTTCGAGCGACGCGGGGCCCGTCCACGCGCCCTTCATCTTGATGTCCTGCATGTAGTAGCGCACCAGTTCGCATACGCGTGCGGTGCCGTCGACGTGCGGGATGATCTTCAGCAGGAAGTTCGGGCCGGCGAGGCGCTTGGTCTGCTCGTCGATGTCGAGTTCCTTGTGCTTGTAGCCCATCGTGCCGGTCGCGACGCGCACCTTGCCGTAGTCGAGCGTGCCGAGGATGTGATCGGTGTTCACGTGCAGCGTGGGCGACGCGAGCTTCTTCGGGAAACCCCACAGCTCGCGGCCGCCGGCGATCGGCGGGTGATCGTCGAGATACATCGCGAGCGTGTAGCCGCCGGCCTGGCCGTTGTATTCGACGGGGATCACTTGGCCGCTTTCGGTGTAGTCGCCGAAGCCGGTCGAATCGGCCATGCGGATGAATTCGTAATGGACGAGCGGCTCGGTCACCTGCAGCGGCTCGGGGACGATCTCGCGCAGACGGTCCGGATCGGTGCGGTACGTGATGATCAGAAACTCACGATCGACGAAACGGTACGGGCCCATCGGGAACGCAGGGCTGGTCAACGGCATCGCAAACGCTTTCGATCGGACATCGCTCGGTTTCATGCGGACTCCTTGTTGTTGATCGCTTCGTGGATGAGTGCTCGTAAGCTCGTAATCCTATGCCTGTGCGTTGCCGTTGTGCGATGCCGCATCTGGAATTAATTGTTGCCGATTTCGAATTATTTACCGTGCAAATGTTGAGGCGATCGGCACAAAGGACGTCGACGGCGCCGCGCGCCCCGATGCTCGCACGCATCAGTGACACCACGATGTGGAAAAGGTGAGTCTTTACGGGATGGTTGGTGAGCTTTTACGGGAGACAGTCGCGCGGGAATGTGACAATTGCGTGAACTTGTGTTGCAGTGCAGGTTCTAAGTGCGTTCGCGCGCGGCTCGGGGCCAGGTTGCCGCCTGCGCTGCACATTAAGCAACGCTTAAGCGAGTGAGCCCTAGCATCGTTCGCGTCCGACCGGGCCGCCCGGTCCCATCCTTACGCCTTACGCAACCGGATTCATGCAGAACCTCAATCTCATCCTGTTTTCCGCGATCAATGCCGGCGCTGCGCCGCACCCGGGCGTGGCCCGCCTCGCGATCTTCGCCGCCGACTGGCTCGTCTATGCGTTCCCCGCGATGCTGCTGCTGACCTGGATCTTCGGCGAGCGCCCGACGCGGCGCCAGGCGATCGAAGCCGGCGTCGGCACGTGCGTCGCGCTCGTGCTCGCGCAGGTGATCGGGCATTTCTGGTTCTCGCCGCGGCCGTTCATGGCCGGCGTCGGCACGCAGCTGATTCCGCATGCGCCGGACAGCTCGTTTCCGAGCGATCACATGACGTTCGCGTGGAGTCTCGCGGTCGGCATGCTGTTGGCCGGCACCACGCGGCTCACCGGCTACGTGATGATCGCGATGGCCGCCGCGATTGCATGGGGGCGCGTGTATGCGGGCGTGCACTGGCCGTTCGACATGGCCGGCGGCGTGCTGGTCGGCACGGCCGGTGCGCTGGCCGCACACGTGTACGGGCAACGCGTCGTCGAACTGCTCGAACGGATCGGCGATGTGGTACACGCGGTGATGATGGGGCGTGAGCGCACCCCCTGAGCGGTAGAACGCGGCGCAGGACGGGCCGGACGCCGTCAACCGGGCGTCTTGGCCGAGTCGGCCGACGCCGACGTGCTGCCGCCCGCTTCGTGCAGTTCGGGCGTTTCGCCCGGGTGCCTTGCGGCGTCGCGTTCGAGCGCGCTTTCCTTCAGGATCGCGCACATCGCGACGAACAGCGCGAGCACGACGGCCGCCAGGCCGCAATAGCCGGCGATCTTCAGGTTGCGAAGGAAAGGCGAAGCGTGGCTTTCTTTTGTCATGACCGGGCGCTCCTGGGCAGGCTGCGGCGGCTGTCGCCCGACAGCGGCGCCGCAGACGTACATATATACCAGCCGCCCCGCCGATGCCAAGCCCGCCGCGGCGCGGGCGCCCGTTCCGGTCAGTCTTCCAGCGTTTCGTGCACGGCCGTCGCGCCGCGCTTCCAGTAGGCCGCCGCGCGGATGCGCGACTTGTCGACGCCGCGCTCGCCCGTCAGGTGCTGCCGCACCGCACGCATCGACTGCGCTTCGCCCGCCGCCCACACGTAGCCGTCGCCGGACGACGGCAGCGGCAGTTCGCGCACGGCGGTCAGCAGCGCGTCGCCGTCCGATGCATCGGCTTCCGCGCGAAAGCGCCAGACTTCATGCACGTCGGCACGCGTGTCGAACGCGATCTGCGCGGTGCGATCGGCGACTTCCAGCACGACTGCCGCACGCGAGCCGGCCGGCAATTGCTCGAGACGGCGCGCGATGGCCGGCAGCGCCGTATCGTCGCCGATCAGCAGATGCCAGTCGAAACCGGTCGGCACCACGAACGAACCGCGCGGACCGCCGATCCCGAGCCATTGGCCGACGCGCGCCTGCGCCGCCCACTGCGATGCGGGGCCGGGATGGTTCAGCACGAATTCCAGATCGAGTTCGCACGCGGCGCGATCGAAGCGGCGCGGCGTGAAATCGCGCGCGACCGGCTTCGGCTCGCCTTCCGGAAACTCCGGGCCGTTCGCGCCGAGCGTCGGCATCGCGGGCCGTTCGGCGCCGGGCGCCGGGAAAAACACCTTCACGTGATCGTCGAACGACGACGATTCGAAATCCGCGAGGTCGGGGCCGCCGAGGGTCACGCGCAGCAGGTGCGGTGTCACCGCATGCACGCGCACGACCTGCAGCAGGCGGAACTTCAGCGTATGGCGCACGCGGGTAACGGCGCGTTCGGATGTGTTCGGCATCAAACCGTTCTCCTTGAGTGTGGGCGGGCGGCGCGGGTTACGCGCCGGTGCCGCCTTCGATTTCGGCCGTCGCGCGGCGCATGATCGCCGCGATACGCCGTTGTTCGTCGGCGTCGGCGCCGCTCTTGTGGAGCAGCGCGCGCTTCAGTGCCAGACGGGCCTCGACGAACTCCGGCAGCCAGCCGGGCTGCGTTTCGTCCGGCGTGTCGCTGCCCGCCGATTCGCCGGCGAACGCGCGGCGCATGAATTCCATCTTGCGCGCGAGATGCGTGAGGCGCGCGAACAGGGTATCGACGCGCTCGCGCTGCGCATCGAGGTGCGCGCGACCGGCGTCGGTCAGCGCGTAGCGCTTGCGGTTGCCTTCCGCCTGCGACACGACGAAGCCGACTTCCTCGAGATAGGTCAGCGCCGGATACACCATGCCGGGGCTCGGGCTGTAGAAACCGTTCGAGCGCGTGTCGAGCGCCTTGATCAGTTCGTAGCCGTGGCTCGGCTGCTCGGCGACCAGTGCGAGCAGCAGCAGCTGGAGATCGTCGGAACTGAACTGGCGGCCGCGCGGCATGCCGTCGTCGCCGAAATCGCCAAAGCCGCCGCGTCCACCGCGGCCACCGAACGGGCCGCCGCCGAATGGGTCATGACCGCGGCGGTGGCGGCCGATCGCGTGCCAGAGGCCCGCGAACCAGTCAGCGCGCGCATGCGCACCATGTCCGTCGCATCGGGCATGGCCGTGGGAGGGGTTGTGTCGCATGATCGAGTCCTATATGTCGTAAAACATATCTAAAGATATATATCGAAAGATAGAGTGTCAAGGAGGATTATTGGGGGCGCATGGTGGGGGAAGGTCCGGGCAGCAGCTTGCGCATGGCACCAGAACGGATTGAAGCGTTCAGTCAGGGAATCGGAGCAAGCGCCCGCGGCGGTGAAGTCGTACGGAAGCGGCTCCTGCGAGCGCCATCGGCCCGCTGACGATCCCTCCGTATTCGGCCCGATCGAGATCCGCCCGAGTTTGGTGGCCGGCGTGTCGAGCACACGGCGCGGCCAAAGGCTGCACGGCGGGTACCCGATTGGGCGTGCGTTGCGGGCGACGTGCGTGTGACGCCGGATTCGATCGCCACCTGGTACGCACCGCATCGCCGACGCGCGATGCAACCCGTCAGTCTCCGCGCGTATTGCGGAATGCGATGCGATACGCTCCCGGACTACACCCGAACCGCGCCTTGAACGCGCGCCCGAAATGCGTGATGTCCGAAAACCCGCAAGCGATCGCCAGCTCCAGCAGCGTGCGGCTGGTATCCGCCGGATCTTCCAGCGCCCGCCGGCTCGCCTGCAGCCGATATTCCTGTATCAGGCTCTGCGGCGTCCGCTCGGTCGCGGCCAGCGCGCTGTACAGCGTGCGACGCGACACGTTCAGCGCGCGCGCCAGCTTGTCAGGCGACAGATCGGGATCGCTGTAGTGATGCGATAGATAAATTTCCGCATTCATCCGCAACGTCGCGCTGCGTGCGTCCGCGCCGGTCAGCGAGTCGCTCGCCTCGCGGCGAATCACCGAATCGAGCAGCATCAGCGTCGACTGCTCGAAGCCGAACAGGCTTTCCGGATCGTTCGGCACCTGCCCGTCCATCAGGAAGCGGATCGACTGCAGTGCCAGCTGCGCATTGCCGACGGTCTTGCGCACCTGCACGCCCTCGCGCTCGACGAACCATCGCCACATCGTGCCGCTCCTCGGCGGCGTCAGCGCGGCGACGAAGCGTGACGCGTGCGCCGATTCGATCGTGTACGGCTGCGTCGCATCGTAGATCACCCACTCGCCGGGATTGACGGTCGCTGTCGCGCGCCGTTGCGTGATGCGGCTTTGTCCGGCGATCTGGAACAGGACCTTGTAGCAATCGCTGTCGGCGCGCGACGCGAGCGAGCGGTCGCGATCGACGCGGATCGCGGTGGTATCCACATCCGCCATGCGCAGGCCGCCGACCGCGGCCACGCGCGCCGACATCCGGAACAGCGGGCCGGTGTCGTGAAAGACGAGCGGCAGGAAGCTGTCCGCGATCAGGTCTCGCAGGTTCGCGTTGCGGGTGCTGGCGTCGACGACGAGTTCGTGTGCCATTGCCGGAATGAGGAGAGAGTCGGGAAACGGGTCGAGCCCAATGCGTACGCGCGGTACGCAGCTCGACGCCCGGCCATTGTCCGGAGCGTGACACCGCAGCGTCAAGGGCGGTTTTCACAGGGAAACCGCCACGTCGCACGAATCTGCACGCTGAAGCCAAAAGTGTGCACGCAACGCCGAATCGCGTATGCGACGCGTCCCTAGAATCGATGAGCGGCCGGCAACTCGGCCTTTCGCACTCACATTCAACGGGATTTCCGGAGGAACACCGATGGCACTGGTTCGGATGCTGGACGAAGTCAAAGCGTTTCTCGCGCGCGAACATGGTCACTACATCGACGGCCGCGCGGTAGCCGGCCGAGGTGAACGGATCGACGTGCGCGATCCGTCGACGCGTGCGGTGATCGGCTCGGTCGCGCAGGCGACCGACGACGACGTCGAAGCCGCGATCGCGTCGTCGCAGCGCGCATTCCGCGGCGAATGGGCCAACCTGACGCCGGCCGATCGCGAGCGCATCCTGCTGCGCTTCGCGGACCTGATCGAAGCGCACGGCGAGGAGATCGCGCAGATCGAAACCGCGCAGTCGGGCAAGCTGATCGCGTTGTCGCGCGTGATCGAGGTCGGCTGGTCCGCCCGCTGGCTGCGCTACTACGCGGGCTGGGCCACGAAGATCGCGGGCGAAACGCTCGCACCGTCGTTTCCGAGCATGAACGGCGAACGCTACACGTCGTTCACGCTGCGCGAGCCGCTCGGCGTCGTGTTCGGGATCATCCCGTGGAATTTCCCGGTGATGATCCCGGTGTGGAAATTCGGCGCGGCACTCGCGACCGGCAACACGGTGCTGATCAAGTCGTCGGAATTCACGCCGCTCACGATGCTGCGCATCGCCGAGCTGGCGACCGAAGCCGGCCTGCCGCCCGGCACGCTGAACGTGATCAACGGCACCGGCCAGGTCGGCGCGAAGGTGGTCCGCGATCCGCGCGTGGCGAAGGTGTCGTTCACCGGTTCGGTGCCGACCGGCCGCCTCATCGGCGAGCAAGCCGTCAACGCGAACCTCACGCGCTTCACGCTCGAGCTGGGCGGCAAGAACGCGGCGGCGTTCCTGCCCGATACGCCGGTCGACCGAATCCTCGACGGCATCGTCGAGGCCGGGTTCCTGCATGGCGGGCAGGTGTGCGCGTCGGCCGAACGCTTCTTCGTGCATCGTTCGCAGTTCGACGAGGTGATCGAGAAGATCAAGGCGCGCGTCGACAGCTTCCAGCCGGCCGACCCGATGGACGACGCGGGGATGATCGGCCCCGTCTGCAACGAGCCGCAGTTCCGCAAATGCATCGACGCGTTCGAGCTCGCGCGCACGGAAGGCGACACGATCGTCACCGGCGGCGGCGCGTATGTGCGCGACGGCTTCTACGTGAAGCCGACGATCGTGCTGCCGCGCTCGCTGGAATCGTCTTCGTATCGCAACGAGATCTTCGGGCCGGTCGGTGCGTTCGTGCCGTTCGACGACGACGAGGAGCTGATCGCGATGATGAACGACACGCCGTTCGGACTGACCGCGAGCCTGTGGACGAACGATCTGTCGAAGGCGCTGCGCTACGTGCCGCGCATCGAAGCCGGCACCGTGTGGGTGAACATGCATACGCTGGTCGATCCCGCCGTTCCGTTCGGCGGCGCGAAAGGCTCCGGTATCGGCCGCGAATACGGGTCGGCGTTCATCGATGCCTATACCGAACCGAAGTCGGTGACCATCCGCTTCTGATCGCATGGCGCCAACGTAAAGCCCGCCCGGCATGAGCCGGACGGGCGCCCGTGCGGTTCAGCACCAACGCACCAACGCGCCAACGCGCATCAGAACCGCGTACTGAACCCGATCCGCGCAACGGACTGCTGCACGCCGCTCGATGCGCCGTTCGGATCCATCACGCCGTTGATCTGCGCGTTGCTGCCATGGCTCGCGCGCTGATGCACGCCTGCGACATACACCATCGTGCGTTTCGACAGCCAGTACTGGACGGCGGCGAGGACCTGGTGCGCGTGCGCGTTGTCGAGCGTGTCGTTGCCCTTCATGTACGTGTAGCTCGCGCCGATCACCCACACCGGCGACGGATGCCATGCGGCGCCGGCTTCCGCCGACCACGCGCCCGCGCCGTTCCATGCGTTGTGCACGGTCGTGAAGAGCGCCTTCGCGGTGACCGTGCCGAGCGTATAGTGCGCGCCGGCGCCCCAGTTGCGCACGGTGGTGGCCGGCGATCCTGCAGCCGCACCGTACTTCTGGTTGGTGTAAGCGGCGCCCGCGCCGAACGGGCCGTTGTCGTAGCTCGCACCCACGCTGACGGTGTTGTTCGCGCCGATCGACCCCGCGACGTTGCCGAAGCCGTACAACGCGCCGAACGTCAGCCCCGAGATCGACGGACTCGCGTACTTCACCGAATTCGCGACGCGATTGCTGCCCGCGACGCGATCCCAGTCGAACGCGCCGGTCGGATTGTTCGGCAGCGCGAGCTTGTCGAACGGGCCGTTGCGAAAGCCGTACAGCCCGACCAGATCCTGCGCGATCTCGTTGCCGCTCGCGGCCAGCGAGTCGACCATGAATTCGTACTGGTTGCCGAGCGTCAGCGTGCCGTAACGGTCGTTCTGCAGACCGACGTAGGCGGTGCGCGCGAACAGCCCGCCGCCGATCATCGAGCCGTTCGCGAGCGAGAACTGATTGACGAGCCGGAAGATCGCGCGCGTGCCGGCGCCGAGATCCTCCTTGCCTTCGAAACCGAGCAGGTTCGGGAAGAAGATGTTGTCGTCGAATTTCGCGCTGCCGTGGCCGCCTTCGTTGCTGACGTAGCTGATGCCGGCATCCAGCAGCCCGAACATCGTCACGCTGCTCTGCGCGAACGCCGCGGCCGGAAGCGTGCAGGCCGCGAGGGCCAGCAAGGTCTTTTTCGTCATCTCCAGGATGCTCCTCACATGTTTCCGGTCATGCCGGAATATTTTTGATCGGACTACTGATTGATATGAAGAAAGTGAATCGTGAAACGCCCGAAACGGTCGTACGCTGAACAGCGCGGCCGTATCGGGCACGCGGGCCGGGCGGGCGCGCGAGCGGGGCGGCACCGGCGCGGTACGTATGCGCCGATGCCCGCATGCGACTCGCGCTAAACCGTCGAATACCCGCCGTCCACCGGCACGACCGAACCGGTGACGAACGATGCGCCGGGCGAGCACAGGAACAGGATCACTTCCGCGACCTCGTCGGCCGTGCCCCAGCGCGCGAGCGGCGTGCGCTCGAGAATCCGCCGCGAAGCGTGCGTATCGGCCATCAATCCGCTGCTGAGCGGCGTATCGATCCAGCCGGGTGCGACCGCGTTCACGCGGATCCCGCGCTCGGCCCACGCCTGCGCGAGCGAGCGCGTGAGCTGCGCGATGCCGCCCTTGCTCGCGCTGTACGCGGGGCGATCCTTGCTGCCGAAATACGTGTACATCGACGCGACGTTGACGATGCTGCCGCCGTTTGCCGACAGCGCCGGCAGCGCAGCATCGGACGCCCGCATCACCGATGTGAGGTTCACGTTCAGCACGAGCTCGAACTGGTCCATCCGGTATTCGTCCGCGTGCCGGCTGATGCCGACGCCGTTGACCAGCACGTCGACGCGCGGCAGCGCGCGGATCCTGCGCGTCAGCGCTTCGCTGTCGGTCACGTCGAGCTCGACGCAGCGGATGCCGGGATGGACCGGCGCATGCGTGCCGGCAGCGTCGAGCCCGAGCGCGACGACCGATGCGCCCGCCTCCGCGAAACGCCACGCGGTGCGCGCGCCGATGCCCGACGTGCCGCCCGTCACGACGACGGTCTTGCCGTCAAACGACGAGGGGCGGTTCATGCTCGATACTCCCGACGGTGTGGACAGCACGCGCATGCCGGCGCGACGGCGCAACGAGGATCTTGATCTGCGCGCGATCGGCGAGCAGCGCGTCGAAGCCGTCGGCGACGGCATCTTCGAGCGACACGGTGCGCGTGACGATCGACGTGAGATCGAGCGCGCCCGAGCCGATCAATCGCAGCAGGTCTTCGTACACGTGCCGGTAGCCGACGCTCGCCGTGAAGGTCAGCTCGTCGTTGACCGCGCGGAACGCATCGAAGCCCGCATGCGGCATCAGGCCGACCATCACGAGGCGGCCGCCCTTGCGCAGCCCCTGCATCGCGGCTTCGAACGTGGCCGGCAACCCGGCCGCCTCGAAGCTCACGTCGACGCCGAGTCCGCCCGCCGCTTCGCGGATCGCATCGCGCAGCACCGGCGCGTCGAGCGAGCGCGCATCGAACGCGTGCGTCGCACCGAAGCGCGTGGCCGCGGCGAGCCGCTCCGGCGACACGTCGACCGCGACGATCGTCGTCGCACCCTGCAGCTTCGCGAGCATGATCAGCAGCAGGCCGATCGGCCCGAGGCCGAACACCGCGCAGGTGTCGCCGAGCCGCAGTTCGCCGCGCCGCAACGCATGCAGCGCGACGGCGGCCGGCTCCATCACCGCGGCTTGCTCGAGACTGACGTCGTCGGGCAGCCGGTGCAGCATGTAGGCCGGCACGACCGCGAAGTCGGCCATCCCGCCGTCGCCCATCAGGCCGGCGAAGCCCATCGACACGCACAGGTTGTACGACCCCGCGCGGCAGTACGCGCACTGGTGGCAGTGATACTCGGGCTCGACCGCGACGCGGTCGCCGGGAACCAGCGTCGTTACCCCTGCGCCGACTTCGACGACGGTGCCGCAGAACTCGTGACCGAGCGTGAGCGGCGCGGTACGGCCGGACAACGGATGCGGCGTGTCGACCGGAATCGCATGCGGGCCGTCCGCGTATTCGTGCAGGTCGCTGCCGCAGATGCCGCAATACGCGACCGCGATGCGAACCTCGCCGGGCCCCGCGCGCGGCGTGTCGAGTTCGGCCACGCGGATGTCGCGCGGGCCGTGCCATTGAAGTGCACGCATGTCAGCGTCCTCCGAGGTTTGACGTGTCGAGACGGGGAGCGCTGCCGGCGAGCGCGCGCTTGCGCAGCACGGCCGGCGCGGTTTCGACGAGACCGAACGACAGCACGCATGCGGCGATCGCGCCGGCGGCCGACGTCCACATCGCGAACTGCAGGCCGTACTTGTCGGCCGCGAAGCCGGCGACGGTCGGCGCGACGAAGCCGCCGATCAGCTCGCCGGCGCCCATGATCAGGCCGAGCGCGCTTGCGATTGCGCGCGGCGGCACCGTTTCGGCCGGAATCGTCGCCATGAACAGCGTGAAGCAGCCGAGGCCCGTGTACGTGACGAACACCAGCGCGCCGAGCGCCCACAGCGCGTTGACGTGGATCATCGCGACCGGGCAGACGGCGGCGATCAGTGCGAACGCGATCATCGTCGGCTTGCGGCCGATCCGGTCGGAGATCGCCGGCACCGCGAAGCCCCAGAACACCCATGCGGCGCCGAGGCACGTCATCACGACGCCCATGTCGGCCGGCGACAGGTGGCGGCTCTCGACGAGAAAGACCGGCGCGAACGAGATGATCACGACGAACCACGTGAGGAAGAAGCAGCTGATCAGCACGCACAGCAGGATGTTGCGCTCCTTGAGCAGCGCCCAGCGGTTGACCGCCGCTTCGCTCGATACGACGGTGCTGTCGGCCTGCGCGTGCCGCACGCCGCCGGGCGGCACCTCGCGCACCCAGCGCCAGATGCAGAACGCGATCAGGAAGCCCGGAATGCACGACACGTAGAACGCCTCGCGCCAGCCGTACGCGGTCGCGATGCCGATCACGACCGGCGGGCCGATCATCGCGCCGAGCAGGCCGGCGGCCGACCCTTGCAGCAGGCCCATGTTCAGCCCGCGGCGGCTCGGCGTCGAGCTCTCGACCATCAGCGATTGCGACAGCGGCAGCACGGGCCCTTCGGCGATGCCCATCAGCGCGCGGAACGCGATCAGGCTCGCAAAGCCGCCGACGAGACCCGACAGCGCCGAACACACGGAAAAGCCGAGCACCGCCGCGATCAGCAGCGGCTTGCGCGTGCCGCGCGCATCGGACCATGCGCCGGTCGCGGCACCGGACAGCGCCCACGTGAGCGCGAGCGCGGACGACACCATGCCGAGCTGCGTATTCGACAGATGCAGTTCGGCGGACATGAACGGAAACAGGAACGACAGCGCGAGACGGTCGAAGAACACGAAGCCGAACGTCATGAACAGGATCAGCAGCAACCTGTTCTCGTACGTCCATGCCAGTCGGGGGGAGGGGCGGGATGTCATGAGCGGCCTCGTCGCGCGTCAGCGGAACAGCTTCTCGACCGCCTGCGCGCCGAGGCCGACCTTCTCGTAATGGGCCTTGCACATCGCGATGTACGAGTGCACGTCGAAGTAGCCGTCGGGATTGCCTTCGTCGTCGAGCCAGATCAGCGGACCCTTGACGATGAAGAACGCGCGCATCGGCTCCGGATGATCGAACGCGACGAGCGTGTGTCCTTCGCCGGGCGTTTCATACACGAAGTCGCCGCGCGTCGCGGTCCATTCGTGCTCCAGGTATCCCCACTTGCCGGACAGCGTGTACGCGAACACCTCGTGCGGGTGATAGTGCCGGTTCACGAGCCCGGCTTCCTTCGCCATCAGGATGTCGCACCATTTGTTCTGCGACGGCGAGATCCACAGCGGCCGCGACGAAACCGTTTCGGTGAACGGAACGTAATAGCGCTCGTCCTCGGTGGCCGCGTTCTGGATATAGGCTTCCGGCAGCGCATCGGGCTTGAACGGATTGGCAATCGGCGCGATGTTTTGCCAGAATTCGGATACGGCTTTGTCGACCACGGTCTGTCTCCTTGTCGGTTTGGTGTCGTGGGGTCGACTTTAGCCAGCCGGTGCGCGGCACTCTTGACTGGGCGGGACGAATTGCTTGATCGGGCCGGACATCGCACCGCACCAACAACAGACGAACCATCCCCCAATCCGTGCCGCTGCGCACGACAGGCGCCAGCAGGAGGCGACGTGACGAATTCGACCGTTCTTTCATGCACGCGCGGCTCGACGGCCGACGTGCCGGTGCGCGACCGGATGGCGTACTGGGATGCGTTCAACGCCGCGACGCTGGTCGGCCTGCGCTGCTCGTCGCTGTCGCCGGCGGGCCTCGAGGTCGAGAAGACCGATCTCGCGCTGCCGGGGCTCGGCGTGGCCGACATCAGCGGGCGCGATCACGTGATCGAGCGCAGCCCCGCGCTGGTGCGCCAGTTGCCGAAGGAGTCGTTGTTTGCGTGCCAGATCCTGAGCGGACGCGCGTATTTCATCCAGCGCGATCGCTGCCTGCTCGCGGAAGCCGGCGACGTCGTCGTGTACGACACGCGCGTGCCTTACCTATTCGGATTCCTCACGCCGATGCGGCAGCTGCTGATCGATATTCCGGTCGCCACGTTCGACGACCGCTTCGACGCGGACCTGACCGCGCTGCCGCTGCGGATCGCCCCCAAACCGGGTGCGAGCGCGATGCTCGGCACGACGCTGCGCGCGAGTGTCGAGCGGTTCATGAAGGCACCGGTCGAACGCGATGCCGCGCGTTTCGTCGAACACACGCGCACGCTGGTCGCGGAACTCATCGATGCGGAAGTGAACGGCGCGGGCGCATCGCGTGCGTCGCTGTCGTACCTGCTCACCGCGAAGCAATACATCGCGACGCATCTGGGCGATCCGGAACTCGGGCCGCAGGCGGTCGCCGACGCGGTCGGGCTGTCGTTGCGGCACCTGAGCCGGCTCTTCGCGGCCGAAGGCGAGACGATCACGCAGCACATCTGGGCCGAGCGGCTGTCGCACGCGCACCGCGAACTGGTCGATGCGCGGCTGCGCAAGACGAGCATCGGGGAAATCGCGTTTCGCTGGGGTTTTTCGAGCCAGGCGCACTTCAGCCGCGCGATTCGCGAACGCTACGGCGCGTCGCCGATGGCGCTGCGCAACGCCTGCTGAAGCAGCGAAACCGATGCCGACGCGGCGCGTGACGCACGCGCCGCTTTCGTTTGCATCGCGTTTTCCTTCCGGCGCCGGGCGTCGCCGCGTCACTCCGCGAGCATGAACTCGGCACAGCGCTCCGCGATCATGATCGTCGGCGCGTTCGTGTTGCCCGACACGATGCGCGGCATCACCGACGCGTCGCAGATCCGCAATCCGTCGATTCCTTGCACCGCGAGACGCGGCGTCACGACCGCGCGCTCGTCGCTTCCCATCCGGCAGGTACCGGCCGGGTGATAGACGGTTTTCGCGCGGCGCCGCACGTAATCGGCCAGCGCGTCGTCGGGCAGCGCTTCGGCTTCGCGGACGATGCGCGCGAGCGACGGCGCGCGGATGATCCGCTGCGCGAGCGCGACGCCGCGTACGAGACCGTCGACGTCGGCCGGATCCGACAACGCGCCGCTGTCGAAGCGGATCGGCGCGGCCGGATCGTTGCCGCGCAGTTGCACCGAGCCGCGCGACTTCGGGCGCAGCAGGCACGGGTTGATCGACAGTCCGTGCCCCGGCAGCGGTTCGCGATCGACGTCGCCGACGAGCGTCGGCAGCACGTGGAACTGGATGTCCGGGCGGTCGCCGCCCGCCGTATCGACGAACGCGCCGGACTCGACGACGTTCGACGTCAGCAGGCCCGTGCGGCTCAGCAGCCACTGCAGCCCGTGCCGTAGCGCGTTCAGCCCGCGATCCTCGCCGAACAGGCTGATCGGCGCATGGCTGTAGCCGTAGATCGACACTTCGAGATGGTCCTGGTAATTCGCGCCGACCTCCGGGCTGTCGTGCAGCACGTCGATGCCGTGCGCGTGCAGATGCGCGCCCGGCCCGATGCCGGACAGCATCAGCAGCTTCGGTGTGCCGAGCGCGCCGGCTGCGAGTACGACGTCGGCGCGCGCAGCGGCCCCGCCCGTCGCACCGCCTTCCGCTCGCCATTCGACGCCGGTCGCGCGCCGGCCGTCGAAGCGCACGCGCGTGACGCGGCAGCCGGTCAGCACGCGCAGGTTCGGTGCGCCGATCACGTCGGCGAGATACGTCGCCGCGGTGCTGCCGCGCTGTCCGTCGAAAATCGTCGTGTGATAGAAGCCGACGCCGTGCTGCGCGGCGCCGTTGAAATCGTCGTTGTATGCGATGCCGGTTTCCTGCGCGGCCTTCACGAACGCGAGGCTCAACGGGTGCCGGAAACGCGTGTCGCCGACCTTCAACGGCCCGTCGGTGCCGTGGAACGGCTCGGACAGCCGCAGGTGCGACTCGGCGTGCTTGAACACCGGCAGCACGTCGTCCCAGCTCCAGCCCGTGCAGCCGAGCGCGGCCCATTCGTCGTAGTCGGCGCGCGTGCCGCGCACGTACAGCATCGCGTTGACCGAACTGCCGCCGCCGAGCGTGCGGCCCTGCGGCACGTAGGTCTTGCGCCCGGCTGCGCCGGCCTGCGGCTCGCTTTCGAACGTGATCGTGCGCTGCGTGCCGAGCACGCGAATGAACGTCGCCGGTATCCGGATGAACAGGCTGTCGTCCTCCGGGCCGTCCTCGAGCAGCAGCACGCGCCTGCCGGCCTTTACCAATCGATGTGCCACCGTGCAGCCGGCCGAACCGCCGCCGACGACGATATGGTCGTACGTCTCCATCCCGCTTCGTCTCCTTGCTGTCGGGCGGCGGAACGAGCACCGCCGCGCAGGAAGCCAGCTTAGCGACGGGGGCGCGGCGCGATTTGATCGGCACGGCCGTCGTGCTTGCCTCGCCGGGACACGGCGGGCGCAACGGAAACGACGCGGCGGCGCGGCTAGCGGGCGTCGGCCGGCACGCGCGTGTCGCTCGGCGTCTCGCCGAAGCGCGCGCGATAGCTGCGGCTGAAATGTGCGCTGTTGTTGAACCCCCAGCGAAACGCGATTTCGCTGACCGTCAGGTGTTTCAGCGACGGGTCGCGCAGGTCCGCGCGGCAGCGTTCGAGGCGCCGCGCGAGGATGTAGCGCGTGAGCGGAATCCCTTCGATTTCGAAGATGCGCGCCAGCTGGCGCGGCGACAGCTTGATCGCGCGGCTGACCGACTGCGTGTCGAGGTCGTCGTCGGCGAGATGGCTGTCGATGAATGCCTTCGCGCGCGACAGCGTGTGCACGGTCGACCTGGTCGGCGACGCATCGCCGTCGCGCAGCCGCAGCATCGCACGCACGAGGTCGAGCATCGCGGCCGCACGCCGGTCGCGTGCGTCGGCCGCCGCTTCATGCGGTTCGGCAAGCAGCGCGTAGAGCTGCCGCGCGGCCCACGACGTGACGCCGTCGCCGCGATCGATCTTGATGACGCTGCGATGGCGCCACGGGCCGACGCGCGCGTCGAAGACGCCGCGCGGCACGTCGAGCACGGTCATCGCCATGTTCGCGGGAAAGCCGTGACCGTACGGCATCGACGTGTCGTACAGCACGATGTCGCCGGGCGCATGCTGGATGCATTCGACGTCCTGAAACGTATAGCCGTGGCCCTCGTGCATCAGGCACACGAACACGGCGTCCCGCGGGTCGGCGTGGATGTTGTGCGGCGTGCGGACGACCGCGTGCCGGTTTGCGGCGATGTCGCACACGCTGAGCGGCCCGAGCTCGCGCTTGCGCAGCGATGCGTCGATGCCTTCGGACGATTTGCCGCTGCATTCGATGCGCACGAGCGAGCGGGCGACATGGTCGACCCAGAAGTCGACGCGTTCGTCACCGCGTACCGCGCGCGTCGAGATCGACACGATCCCCGTGTTGAGGTCCGGCATCACGTTCTCCCAATGACCGCCCGAGCGGCGCAGTCTCCGGCACGTCGACGGGCGCGGTCAATCGGTGAAAGACCCGGGGCGCGCGTCGAGCGCGCTTGGGGCGGCGGGTTGCGGCAGGATGTCCGTCCGAGTCAACGAAGGTGGCCGTCGCAGGCAAGCGCTGTGCGCGTATTCGGGTTATGTTTTTCGGTTCTGCGTGGACATGACGGTGCGGGATCTGTTTCGTTGTGCAGAGATACACGAAGAAGGCGCGGGCCAGCTTCTTCGAAGTCGAGTGCCGGTAGCGTGGCTTGTCGCGCTGACGTACTCCGCATTACAGGCGGCGTGTCGGCATGCGCGTTTGCCGCGCTGTACGTGACACGGGCCGACGACCGGAACCGCCAATCCTTGCGAGTCAGGCCGCCGGCCCGCGACAGCGGAACTTCAGACCGCGCTGGCCTCGTCGATCTTGCGGATATCGTCGTCGTCCAGGCGCACGCGAATTGCTTCGCCGAGCAGCGCGAGCTGCTCGAGCGACGTCGCGCTCGCGATCGGCGCGGTGATCGTCGGCCGCGCGATCTGCCACGCGAGTGCGATCGCGGCCGGTTGCGTGCCGTGTTTCGCCGATACGTCGTCGAGCGCGGCGAGAATGCGCAGGCCGCGCGCATCGAGATAGCCGGCGACGCGGTCGCCGCGCACGCTCTTCTTCAGGTCGGCCTCGCTGCGGTACTTGCCCGACAGGAAGCCGCTCGCGAGCGCGTAATAGTTGACGACGCCGAGCTTCAGGTCGCGCACGACCGGTTCGAGATCGCGTTCGTACTCGGCGCGGTCGATCAGGTTGTATTCCGGCTGAATCACCTGGTACGCGGGCAGGCCGTTGCGCTGGCTGATGTCGGCGGCTTCGCGCAGGCGCGCGCCGCTGTAGTTCGACGCGCCGATGATGCGCACCTTGCCCGCGTCGATCAGCGTCTGGTATGCGCCGAGCGTTTCCTCGAGCGGCGCCGTGTCGGCGAGATCGCGATGCGAGAAATACAGGTCGATGTAGTCGGTCTGCAGCCGGCGCAGCGAATCGTCGGCGGCCTTCAGGATGTTCGCTTTCGTCAGCCCCGCGCGTGCCTGCAGCATGCCGACCTTGGTCGCGATCACGACCTGTTCGCGCCTGCCGGAGCGCTTGAGCCACTTGCCGATGATCGTTTCGGATTCGCCGCCGCTGTTGCCGGGCGCCCAGGCCGAATAGACGTCGGCCGTATCGATGAAGTTGATGCCGGTGTCGGCGAGGGCATCGAGCAGCGCAAACGATGCGTTCTCGTCGACGGTCCAGCCGAACACGTTGCCGCCGAATGCGAGCGGTGAAACCTGGATGTCCGACGTGCCGAGGGTGCGTAGTGCCATGTTGCTCTCCGATATCTGCGAGATGAGGGAATCGAACGACGGGATGGGTCGAGAAGCGTGCGACGGGGCGGCGGATCGGCGAAGCGCTTGCGCCGTTGTCGCGGGACACCCGAACATTCTCGCGCATCGGCCGGAATCGTGCAGCCGGCACGCGGCCGCGAACGCGGACACATCGCGCGGCATGGCAGATGCGGCATCCGTTATCTGGGCGGATCGTGCGGCCGTGTTGGATCCGGAGCCGAATTTCGCTTCGCCGGTGCGCGACGGGCGGCACCGTCCGGAGCGGAGGTGATGCGACTTGCGGCGCGGCGCCGGAACGAAACACGGGCGGCATGCTGCCGCCCGTGACCGATTTTTTTACAACGCGCGCTATCGCAACTGCACGGCCGCGAGAAACAGCACCATGCTGCCGATCGCGCCATCCAGCACGCGCCAGGCGACGGCCTTGCGGAACCAGGGCGCGAGCAGTCGCGCGCCGTATCCGAGCCCGAGGAACCATACGATGCTGACCGACATTGCGCCGATCGCGAACGCGACGCGCGTGCCTTCCGGCTCGCGCGCACCGGCCGTGCCGATCAGCAGGAACGTGTCGAGATACACGTGCGGGTTGAGCCACGTGAACGCGAGCGTCATCAGCACGATCGCGACCGCGCTCTGCGGCGGCGGCGCGACCGCGTCGCCGCGCACGTCGAGCGTTTCATGCCCGGGCCTGAACGCGCGGCGCAGCGCGTTGAAGCCGAACCACGCGAGATACGCGAGGCCGACGTACAGCACCACGTGGACGAAGGTCGGATAGCGTTCGACGAGCACCGACGCGCCGCCGACGCCCGCGCCGATCAGGATCATGTCGGACAGCGCGCACAGCAGCACGATCTTGCCGACATGCGAGCGCATGATGCCCTGGCGGAGCACGAACGCGTTCTGCGCGCCGATGGTGACGATGAGCGACCCGCACAGGGCGGCGCCGTGGGAAAAAGCGATCCAGTTCATGATGGGAGAAGGTGAAGCAGTAGACGGGTGAGTCGGTTGGCGCTAGTCTGCGGGCAGCCGCGACATAAGAGAAGCTAATTCACCTAATGCCGATTAAGGAAATCTAATGCTCGACTATGCGTTGCTCGACGCCCTCGCGGCCGTGATCCGCCACGGTTCGTTCGAACGGGCGGCCAAGGAGCTGAACGTCACGCCGTCGGCGGTATCGCAGCGCGTGAAACTGCTGGAGGAGCGCGTCGGCAGCGTGCTCGTCAAGCGCGGGCAGCCGTGCGTCGCGACGACGTCAGGCGCGCTGCTGTGCCGGCATACCGAGCGCGTGCAGCTGCTCGAGGCGGAACTGGGCGGACGGATGCCCGCGTTGCCGGGCCAGATCGCGAGTGCATGGCCGACGTTGCGCGTGGCCGTCAACGACGACAGCGTCGCGACGTGGTTCATCGATGCGGTCGGGCCGTTCTGCACCGAGCGCGAAACCCTGCTCGACCTCGTGATCGACGATCAGGACTACACGGCCGCGCGGATTCGCGACGGCAGCGTGCAGGGCGCGGTGACCGCGCAGGCCGAGCCGATCCAGGGATGCCGGTCGACGCGGCTCGGGCGCATCCGGTATCGCGCCGTATGTTCGCCGGTGTTCCACGAACGCTATTTCGGCGCGGGCATCACGCGCGATGCGCTGCGCCGCGCGCCGTGCGTGATGTTCAATCCGAAGGACGGCCTGCAGGCGCGCTTCATCCGGCGCGTGACGCGCGCGGATCTCGATCCGCCGCAACACTGGATTCCGCACGTCGCGGGCTACCTGCGCGCATGCGAGACGGGGCTGGGGTGGGGAATGTGTCCGGACCGGATGGTCGACCGCCAGCTGGCGGCCGGCGAGCTGGTCGACATGTCGCGCGGGCGGACCGTCGATATCGAGCTCTACTGGCAGAGCTGGCGGCTGTCGATCGGCTGGCTCGACGATTTCAGCGCGGCGCTGAAGGCGCGCGCCGCGCTGTTTCTCGACTGATCGCGGCGAGGAGGGGGAGAGGCGGGCGGCGTCACACGTGATGCAGGCCGTCGAAGTCGACGATCTGCACGAGGCGGCCGTGCATCTCGATCAGGCCGCGCTTCTGGAATTTCGACAGCGTGCGGCTGACCGTTTCGAGCGTCATGCCGAGGTAGCTGCCGATGTCTTCGCGCGTCATCCGCAGGTTGAACTCCGACGGCGAATAGCCGCGCTTCAGGTAGCGCGACGACACGTCGAGCAGGAACGCGGCGACGCGTTCTTCCGCGTTCAGCGAACCGAGCAGCATGGTCTGCGTCGTCTCGCGCACGATCTGCTCGCTCATCAGCTTGTGCATGCGAAGCTGCATCGAGCCGGCTTCCGAGCACAGCGACTTGAGCGCGGTGTACGGAATCACGCAGACGGAGCTGTCTTCCAGCGCGACCGCGGTACGCGGATGCGTGTCGTCGCAGATGCCGTCGAGGCCGAGCGCTTCGCCCGCGAGGTGCAGGCCGGTGACCTGCTCGCGGCCGTCGTGGCGCGTGGCGACGGTTTTCAGCGAACCGGAGCGCACCGCGTACAGGTTGTCGAACGCGTCGCCTTCGCGGAACAGCGCTTCGCCGCGCTTGACCGGGCGTGCCGCGCAGATGACCGATTCGAGACGGCTGAGCGCTTCGGGCGCGAGGCCCTGCGGCATGCACAGATGCCGCATCGCGCACGACGAGCAGTGCGGTGCCTGGCGGGGAGCCCAGCTGCCTGCATGGGACGGGGCGGCGGGACGTGTGGCGACGGGCGTCAGCATGATCGTTTACTCCGGCGTTGAATCGACGGAATCATTGTCCCACCGCAAGTTGCGGCTGTCGGGTGACAAAACGTCGCGACCGCGCGCACATGCCGCGGGCACTGGCGACGTGACGCGGCCGCTGCCGCTCGGCCTGCCTGCGCTGGTCGTCGCGGGCAGTGGCAGCGGTATGCGGGCGGGCGCGCGTGCCGTTGCGTGTGCGCACCGCAGGCACCGCATGGCGCCGCAACTGCTACGTGACACGGCCGCCGAGACTCAGCCGCCCGCTCGTTGCCTGGGCCACCGCCACGGCATGCGCACAGATGTGCCGTGGCGCGCGCACCGCACCGCAATCGCGACGCGGTCCGACCACCGACGCTCAGCCTTCCTGCTCGTCCGTGTGCGCGGCGGCCGGAATCAGCAGCACGGGCAGCGTCGCATGCCGCACGCACTGTTCGGCGATGCTGCCGAGCACGAGGCGACGGAAGCCGCGGCGGCCGTGCGTGCCGAGCACCAGCAGATCGGCGCCGAATGCCTTCGCGCCGTCGAGGATCAGCGTCGACACGTCGTTGAGCGACGATGCCTCGCTCATCAGCGTCTTGCCCTTCACGCCGGCCGCCTGCATCAGCTTCGTGAAATCGGCCGCGAGCGCGTTGCCCTGTGCGACGAGCTGGTCGCGCAGCACGGACGGATCGTAGCCGGGCACGTTGTAATAGATCGCGGCGTTCTCGACGACGTAGAACGGCTGCAGTTCCGCGCCGTGCTCTTTCGCGAGCGCGAGCGCCGCGTCGAACGCATGGCGCGACGTGTCGCTGCCGTCGATGGCAACCAGAATGCGCTTGTACATAGTGTCTCCGTGTGGCGGGTTGAACGAAAGTCGGCCGAATGGCAGAGCGGGCCATGCGTTGCTGCGAGGCAGAGTAAACCAACGGCAGCGACTTTGCAGCGACGTGCCGGTCGTCGCGATCGCGGCGCTTCGGCCGTTGCGACGGCGCGTGATGCCCGCGAGCCATGCACGCACCGCATGCTGCGCTGCGCGATCGGCGCGCGTGATCGCGACGCGCCTAGCGATCGTGTCCGCCGTCGGGACGATCGCCAGGCGCGTCGCTGCGCGTGCCGAGCGGATATCCGAAATCGTCATCGACTACCTCGCCCGCGCATCCAGCGACGGCACAGCATGCGAACGCGCCCGGGCTGCGCACAGACAGCGTGGATGCGTGTCGGTGATCGCCCGATGAACCGCGCGCATCGGCTCCATTGAACCGCAACCGCATCGCGAGGGCGTGACGTCGATCAACGCCCCTGCATCGACGCGGTTCGCAACGCGATGCTCGGCGTCGCATCACGTTCGAGTGCCAAACCGGAACCGACGCCGATCTCGCTGCTGCGCCGATACGATCGCTCCCCCGCATGCGAGCCGGCCGCACAACGCGCTCGCGCACACACGCGCATTGAGCACGATCGACCGTCGGCCACGCTCCAGCCCGACCCGGCAATCGAACGCCCGATTCAAACGCCGCGCACGCTATCGCGGCACCGCCGTGATTTCGATCGCGCGTTCCGGCCGGCGTCCGTGGCCGGGCCAGTACGCGCTGCCGTGCATCCGGTGAACGGGGCCGAACAGCTCGTCGCCCGTGTGCGGCGGCGCGTCGAACCCTTTCTCGATCACCATGTAACCGGCCCGCAGCGCGAACGCCGGATGATTGCCGCCCGGGCGGCTGTCGAAGCCGGCGAAACCGTCGCCGGCCTCCGGCATCGCGTTGACGAGCGACGCGTTGCTGCGCGTGACCTGGTCCGGCGAGAAGGCGCTGCCGCTCGCAAGACGCGCGGCCTCGCGGTTCTTGCCGTCGGTGTCGACGGTGCTGTCGTGCGTGTCGTCGTTGTCGAGTTCGATGCTGCGCGGATGGGTGGCGCGCGCATGAGCTGACGTTTCCATCGCGGCTCTCCTGGCGGCGAAGCGCTCCGGATCCAAGCAAATCCCGTTCCGGGCACGACGGGAAAACGGCGCGCGGGGCGATCGCCGCGGTCGCGCGACGCGCGCTGATTTGTCATGATTTATTTCAGCTAGAACACCCGTTTTCTACAGAGTATGATTCTTTTCCTGCGAAGCGGCGACAGGGGATGCAGTCTCGCCGCCTCTGCCCGCGCCGGGGGCCGCGCAGCACCCTTAAAGACGGGTAGTGAACAACAAAGCAAGGGACTAGAGGTGGCGGATTCATGCAAGCGACTACTGCCTTCACGCATCGCGGATACCTGTTGAATTGCGCGCCCGCGCGCGCCAGTGACGGTTCGTTCAAACCCTACGTCGTGATCTCCCGATCGAGCGACGGGGAACTCGTGGCGAACCGGTTTTTTCCGACCGAGCTCCAGTTCAACGACGAAGGCGACGCGATCGCGCACGCACGCGACTGGGCCGTGCGCTGGATCGATGCGAGCAGCATCACGATCTGACGCCGCCGCGCACCCGCAGGCTCGGCCGTCCGGCCGATCCGCCGGCGTGCCGCTGCCGGACGAAAACGCGGTAATCTTGCGGAACCCGTCACTTTATTAGCTGCCGTGCGACCGAGCGCGGCCGCCTGCATTGGCATATGTCGACATCACCCGCCCGTCAGTGGGGCCTCGAAGAAATCGTCGCCGGCTTGCGCGAGTCGCGCGAGGAACTCCATCGCACGCGTCATCCGCGCGGCATCCGCGAACTGCCGTCACGCGACGCGATCTGCAAGATCGTCACCGGCCTGCGCGCGTCGATGTTTCCGACGCATTACGGCGCGCCGGACCTGACCGACGAAAGCGTCGACTATTACGTCGGCCATACACTCGAAAGCACGCTGCGGATCCTGTCCGAACAGATTCGCCGTGCGCTGCCGTTCCTGCCCGAGCATGCGGACACGCCGTTCGCGGCGCTCGACGAGCGCGCGTTCGAGATCGCGCGCGAGTTCGGCCGGCAGCTGCCGTCGATTCGCGCGCTGCTGGTCAGCGACATCCAGGCCGCGTATGCGGGCGATCCGGCCGCGCAGCACATCACCGAGATCCTGCTGTGCTATCCGGGCGTGCTCGCGATGATGCATCACCGGCTCGCGCACGCGTTGCACCAGCTCGGCGTGCCGCTGCTCGCGCGCTTCATCAATGAAATCGCGCACTCGGCCACCGGCATCGACATTCACCCCGGCGCGCAGATCGGCCCGAGCTTCTTCATCGACCACGGCACCGGCGTCGTGATCGGCGAAACCGCGATCATCGGCGAGCGCGTGCGCGTGTATCAGGCCGTCACGCTCGGCGCGAAGAGCTTCCCGGCTGACGGCGAAGGCGCGCTGGTCAAGGGCAATGCACGCCATCCGATCGTCGAGGACGACGTCGTGATCTACGCGGGCGCGACGATCCTCGGCCGCGTGACGATCGGGCGCGGCTCGGTGATCGGCGGCAACGTGTGGCTCACGCACAGCGTGCCGCCCGGCACGAGCGTCGCGCAGGGGAAGGTCCGCGAAGGCGGCAGCGCCGAGAAGCCGTAACACGGTGTAATGCGGCGCGCGAACGGCCTGGAGGCCGTGCGCGCCACCCGATTGAAGACGGAGGCGGGGAGGCCGTCGGGCTGCGTCACGTGCGACGCGATTTCGGCTGGCATCTGCGTATCGACGCGTCGGCGCATCTGCGCATTGGCGCATCGGCGCATCGGCGCATCGGCGCATCGGCGCGAGGCGGCGTGGCTGCCGGGCAGCCTTCGCCGGAGCCGTCACGTGCGATGCGATCCCGACCGCCGCATCCCCACACCGACGCACGAAGGCGCCGGCCCCGGCCGCCGATCGAGCTCCGAGCCGTCAGTGCTTGCCCCCCGGCGATCGATGCTTGTACAGCACGTCCTGGTCGACACGAATCAGGTTCTGCCCCGCATCGACGACGAAATCCACACCGTTGTATGCGCTGCCCGTCAGCAGCAGGATCGCGCTCGCGACGTCGTCGGGGCCGGCGATGCGCGCGAGCGGCGTCGATGCGCGGCTCGCGTGTTCGAAGTCGGCCTGCGTCTGGTCGTCGCTCGGCAGCATCAGCCCGGGGAACACCGCGTTCACGCGCAGCACCGGCGCCGACGACAGCGCGAGCATCTGCGTGAGGTTGCCGAGCGCGGCCTTCGCGACCGTGTAGCTGAAGTGGTCGCGGTGGAAGTTTTCCTTGATCTTCTGGTCGACCACGTTGACGACGACGCCCTGCGTGCCGGCCGCGCGCGCCCGTTCGTAGAATGCACGCGTGAGCAGGATCGGCGCGCGGCAGTTGACGGCCCACGCCTCGTCGAATGCGGCCAGGTCGAAGCTCGGGAAATGGTCCTGCCAGAACACCGACGCGTTGTTGACCAGCACGTCGAGGCGGCCGAAGCGCGCATATACGTCATCGACCAGCGCCGCGATCTGCGCGGCGTCCGACAGATCGGCCTGCAGTGCGGCCGAATCGTGCCCGCGCTCGGCGATCGCGCGGGCCGTCGCGTGCGCGGCATCGGCGGAACGATCGTAGTGCACCGCGGTGCGATAGCCGTGCGCGGCGAAATACTCGGCGAACGCGCGCCCGGCCCGGCGCGCGGCGCCGGTCACGAGCACGACCGGCGTGTCGGCCGTTTGCTTCGTGGACTGCATTACGTATTCGTCAGGTTGACTGAAGAAGGATTCGCGACGATCGACAGGAATTCGCGCCGCGTCGACGGATCGGTGCGAAACGTGCCGAGCATGCGCGACGTGACCATCTCGACGCCCGGCTTGTGGATGCCGCGCGTCGAAATGCACTGGTGCGCGGCTTCGAGGATCACGCCGACGCCCTTCGGCTGCAGCACGTCGAACAGCGTGTCGGCGATCTGCACGGTCATCTTTTCCTGGATCTGCAGGCGCTTCGCGAACGCGTCGACGAGGCGCGCGAGCTTCGAGATGCCGACGACGCGATGGTTCGGCAGATACGCGACGTGCGCGCGGCCGATGATCGGCACCATGTGATGCTCGCAGTAGCTCTCGAAGCGGATGTCCTTCAACACGATCATCTCGTCGTAGCCGTCGACCTCGCTGAAGGTGCGCGCGAGGATGTCGCGCGGCTCCAGCGCATAGCCGGCGAAGAACTCCTCATACGCGCGCACGACGCGCGCCGGCGTGTCGAGCAGCCCTTCGCGGGAGGGATCGTCGCCGGCCCAGCGCAGCAGCACGCGAACGGCATCCTCGGCTTCTTCCCGGCTCGGGCGGGAGGCGGCCGGCTCGGGCCGCGCGGTTCTTTTACCCATCAAGTCGCTCCATCGAATGCGGCCGCCTGCGGCGGCGCGGATATCCGGTCATTGTTTCATGCTTTCGCGGGTCGTGCGTGCGGCCAGCTGCCCGCGGGCCGCGCCGTGCGCCATTCGGCTGTGCTCACTTCGGCCATTCGTCCTGTTCGTCGTTGAACAGCGACGCGACGACGCCGCGCAGCCATGCGGTGCGCGGATCGTTGTGAAACTTGCGATGCCAGTGCTGCTTCAGGTCGAAGCGCGGCAGCGGCAGCGGCGGCTCGACCGGCACGATGAACGCGTGTTCGGCCGCGTACGCATAGCCGATCGCATGCGGCACCGTCGCGATCAGGTCGGTGCGGCTCAGGATGAACGGCAGGCTCATGAAGTGCGGCGTCTCGAGCACCGCGCGCCGCTGCATGCGCTGCTTCGCGAGGTATTTCTCGAGCACCTCCTGGCTGCGCCCCTCGGCGCGCACCACCGCGTGCCCGCACGACAGGAACTGCTCGGCCGTGAACGGGCGCGCCTGTTCGAGCGGATGGCCGCGCCGCATCAGGCAGACGAACCGGTGCGTGAACAGCCGCTGCTGGAAGAAGTTGTTGCCGTCGAGATCGGGGAAGTAGCCGACCGCGAGATCGATCGAGCCGGCTTCGAGGCCGCGGCCGACTTCGTCGTGCCCGAGCGAGACCGAGCGCAGGTTCGCATGCGGCGCGAGCGTCGCGAACGCCTGCAGCAGCTTCGGCAGGAACACGATCTCGCCGACGTCGGACAGCGCGATCGAGAACGTATGCGTGCTCGCCGCCGGATCGAAGTCGTGCGGCGCGACGAGGCCTCGCTCGATCTGCGCGAGCGCATCGCGTGCGGCCGGCAGCAGCGCGAGCGCGCGCGGCGTCGGCTCCATCCCGCGCGACGTGCGCACGAACAGCGGATCGCCGAAGTACTCGCGCAGCCGGCCGAGCGCCGTGCTCACGCGCGGCTGGCTCACGCCGAGCAGGTCGCCCGCACGGCTGACGTTGCGCGTGTCGTCGAGCGCGACGAGGTAGGGAATCAGGTTCAGATCGAGCGGGTCCATCGCGGCAGGCCAATATCCGGAAAACGCATACAACTTATCTCCAAAATCGCGTTGCCGCATAGTCGGGAAAGCGCTCAAATGGTTTCCATTACTCGAACCAAAGTTCTGGAGACGAACAATGCGCACCCAGGTCGCCATCATCGGCGCCGGTCCGTCCGGCCTTTTGCTTTCCCACCTGCTGCGCCTGCAAGGCGTCGATGCGATCCTCGTCGAAGCGCGTTCGCGCGAATACTGCGAGAACCGCATCCGCGCGGGCGTGCTCGAGCAGGGCACCGTCGACACGCTGAACGAAGCCGGCCTCGGCGACCGGATGCGCCGCGAAGGGCTCGAACATCACGGCATCGAGCTGCTGTTCTCCGGCCAGCGCCATCGCATCGACCTGAGCGCGCTCACCGGCGGGCGCGCGATCACCGTCTACAGCCAGCATGAAGTCGTGCGCGACCTGATCGCGGCCGGCGACGCGCATGGCCACCCGATGCACTTCGAAGTCAGCGACGTCGCGCTGCACGATATCGAAAGCGAGCATCCATTCGTCACGTTCAAGCACGCGGACGGCCGCGCGGACCGCATCGACTGCGACTACATCGCCGGCTGCGACGGCTTCCACGGTGTCGCGCGGCAGACGATTCCCGCGGAACGCCTGAACACGTTCGAACGCGTCTATCCGTTCGCGTGGCTCGGCATCCTCGCGGACGCGGCACCGTCGCTCGACGAGCTCGTCTACGCGCATCACGACAACGGCTTCGCGCTGTTCTCGATGCGCTCGCCGACCGTCACGCGCCTGTATCTGCAGTGCAGGCCCGATGAAAACCTCGCCGAATGGTCCGATGCGCGGATCTGGGACGAACTGCACACGCGCTTCTCGAACGACACCGGCTGGACGCCGACCGAGGGCCGGATCACGCAGAAGAGCGTGACGCCGATGCGCAGCTTCGTGTCGGAGACGATGCAGCACGGGCGCCTGTTCCTGGCCGGCGACGCCGCGCACATCGTGCCGCCGACCGGCGCGAAGGGGATGAACCTCGCGGTGGCCGACGTGCGCGCACTGTCCCGCGCGCTCGGCGCGCGCTACCGCAACGGCGACGCCACGCCGCTCGAGCGCTATTCGGCGACCTGCCTCGAGCGCGTATGGCGCGCCGAGCACTTCTCGTACTTCATGACGAACATGCTGCATGCATCGCCGGACGATTCGCCGTTCGTCAATCGCCTGAAGTTTGCCGAGCTGAAGTACGTGACGCGCTCGCGCGCGGCCGCGCAGTCGCTGGCCGAAAACTACGTCGGCTTGCCGTTCGACGACCAGCTGCCCCCCGAGGCATCCCGCCTTGACAACGCGCTGTGCGCGACTCTATGATCGGCCCATCGTTCGCTAATCGAATCTAGGTTCGAATAGCGAACAAACCGAAGGTCGACAACGGCCTCCGGCGCGGCACGCCCCACGTGCGTGTCCCCTCGACAGGCCGCGCATCGTGCCGCGGGTTCGTATCAGGAAGAGACATGGTCAACAAGATTTTCGAATCGCTTCAATCGGCGGTCGCGGACGTCCACGACGGCGCGACCATCATGATCGGCGGCTTCGGCACGGCAGGCATGCCGTCCGAGCTGATCGACGCGCTGATCGAGCAGGGCGCGCGCGGCCTGACGATCGTCAACAACAACGCGGGCAACGGCGAGACGGGCCTCGCGGCGCTGCTCAAGGCGAAGCGGGTGCGCAAGATCATCTGCTCGTTCCCGCGCCAGAGCGACTCGCAGGTGTTCGACGCGCTGTACCGCGCGGGCGAGATCGAACTGGAGCTCGTGCCGCAGGGCAACCTCGCGGAGCGGATCCGCGCGGCGGGCGCCGGCATCGGCGGCTTCTTCACGCCGACCGGCTTCGGCACGAAGCTCGCGGAAGGCAAGGAAACGCGCGTGATCGACGGCAAGTCATACGTGTTCGAGACGCCGATCCACGCCGATTTCGCGCTGGTGAAGGCATACAAGGGCGACCGCTGGGGCAACCTGGTCTATCGCAAGACGGCGCGCAACTTCGGGCCGATCATGGCGAGCGCCGCGAAGGTCGCGATCGTGCAGGTGTCGGAAGTCGTGCCGCTTGGCGGGCTGAACCCGGAACACATCGTGACGCCGGGCATTTTCGTGCAGCGCGTCGTCGAAGTGCCGCAGGCCGCGCATGCGGCCGAGCTGGCCGCCGAACGTGCATCGCAAGCCGCCTGAGGAGACTGAAATGAAACGACTGACCCGCGATGAAATGGCCAAGCGCGTCGCCCAGGACATCCCCGAAGGCGCGTACGTGAACCTCGGCATCGGCGTGCCGACGCTGGTGGCGAACCACCTCGACCCGAGCAAGGAAATCTTCCTGCACAGCGAGAACGGCCTGCTCGGCATGGGCCCGGCGCCCGCGCCCGGCGAGGAGGACGACGAGCTGATCAACGCCGGCAAGCAGCACGTGACGCTGCTGACCGGCGGCGCGTACTTCCACCACTCGGATTCGTTCGCGATGATGCGCGGCGGCCACCTCGACTACTGCGTGCTCGGCGCGTTCCAGGTGTCGGCGAACGGCGACCTCGCGAACTGGCATACGGGCGCGCCCGATGCGATTCCGGCGGTCGGCGGCGCGATGGATCTCGCGATCGGCGCGAAGCAGGTGTTCGTGATGATGGAGCACCTGACCAAGCAGGGCGAGAGCAAGATCGTCGCGCAGTGCTCGTATCCGGTGACCGGCGTGCAGTGCGTGAGCCGCATCTATACGGATCTCGCCGTGCTCGACGTGACGTCCGACGGCCTCGCGGTGAGCGAGATCTTCACCGACCTGTCGTTCGACGAACTGCAGAAGCTGACCGGCGTGCCGCTGATCGACGCGACACGCAAGGCCGCGGCCTGAACGGCAAGCGTGCCGGCGGCGGCGATCGACCGATCGACTGCACGCCGGCACGCTTGGGTAGACAATAGGCGCACGCCGTTTCCCCATTCTGATGCCATGCTCGAAGACAGCGCCCGCCTGACCTCCCTGATCTGCGGCTCCGAGCCGCTCAACCGGATCTGGTCGCCCCGCGCGACGATCCAGCGGATGCTCGACGTCGAAGCCGCGCTTGCGCGCGCGCTCGCCGCGCAGCAGGTGATTCCCGCCGCCGCGGTCGCGCCGATCGAGCGCGCGTGCGACGCCGACCGGCTCGACGCGCAAGCACTCGCGCAAGGCGCCGCGCTCGGCGGCAATCTCGCGATTCCGCTCGTCAAGCAGCTCACCGCGCAAGTGAAGGCCGATGACCCCGAGGCCGCGAAGTTCGTGCACTGGGGCGCGACGAGCCAGGACATCATCGATACCGCGACCGTACTGCAGCTGCGCGACACGCTCGACGTGCTCGAGCCGCTGCTCGACGCAGCGTGCGCGTCGCTCGCGACGCTCGCGCGCACGCATCGCGCGACGCCGATGATCGGCCGCACGTGGCTGCAGCAGGCGCTGCCGATCACGCTCGGCCTGAAATTCGCGCAGTGGCTCGATGCGCTGCTGCGTCACCGTGCGCGCTTCGCCGAGTTGCGCGAGCGCGCGCTGGTGCTGCAGTTCGGCGGCGCGGCCGGCACGCTCGCGAGCCTGCGCGAACACGCGGCCGGCGTGAGCGCCGCGCTCGCGGCCGACCTGAAGCTCGCGCTGCCGGCCGTGCCGTGGCATACGCAGCGCGACCGCATCGCGGAAGCCGCATCGTGCTTCGGGATGCTGACCGGCACGCTCGGCAAGATCGCGCGCGACGTGTCGCTGCAGATGCAGACCGAAGTCGGCGAACTCGGCGAGCCGGCGGCTGCCGGCAAGGGCGGCTCGTCGACGATGCCGCACAAGCGCAACCCGGTCGGCTGCGCGGCCGTGCTGACCGCCGCGGTGCGCGCGCCGAACCTCGTCGCGACCGTGTTCGCGGGGATGGTGCAGGAGCACGAGCGCGCGCTCGGCGGCTGGCAGGCCGAATGGGACGCGCTGCCCGATCTTGCCCGGCTGACCGGCGGCGCGCTCGCGCAGATCGCGCAGATCGTCGCGGGCCTCGACGTGAACACCGAGCGCCTCGCCGCGAATCTGGACCTGACGCACGGGCTGATCCTCGGCGAAGCCGTGATGCTCGCGCTCGGCGACCGGATCGGCCGGCTCGACGCGCATCACGTCGTCGAGCAGGCGTCGAAGGAAGCCGTGCGCACCGGCGCGGCGCTGTTCGACGTGCTCGCCGCCGATGCGACCGTATCGGCCCACCTGTCGCGCGATGCGCTTGCGCGGCTGCTCGATCCCGCCCATTACGTCGGCGAAGCGCAGGCCTATGTCGACGCCGTGCTCGCGCTGCACGCGGGCGCGAAATAACCAGGAGAACCTTGAGATGCCTTTCGCCACTGTCAACGGCGTGAAACTGCATTACCGGATCGACCGTGCCGCGCGCGACGATGCGCCGTGGCTCGTCTTCTCGAACTCGCTCGGCGCGGACCTGCAGATGTGGGCGCCGCAGATCCGCCCGCTCGCGCAGCATTTCAACATCCTGCGCTACGACACGCGCGGCCACGGCCATTCGGAAGCGCCGGCCGGTTCGTACACCGTCGACCAGCTCGCGGGCGACGTGATCGGGCTGCTCGACCACGTCGGCATCGAGCGCGCGCACTTCTGCGGGATCTCGATGGGCGGCCTGACCGGCGCCGCGCTTGCCGCGCGCTTCCCGTCGCGCATCGTGCGCGCCGTGCTGGCGAACACGTCGGCCAAGATCGGTTCGCCGGAGGTGTGGGCGCCGCGTGCGCAGAAGGCGCGCGCCGAAGGGATGGCCGCGCTCGCCGACGCCGTGCTGCCGCGCTGGTTCACCGACGCGTTCGTCGACCGCGAGCCGCGCCTGTTCGATGCGATCCGCGACACGTTCGTGCATACCGACAAGGACGGCTATGCGGCGAACTGCGACGCGCTGAACGCGGCCGATCTGCGCGAAGAAGTGAAGGGCATCGCGCTGCCGGTGCTCGTCGTGACCGGCGCGAAGGACATGTCGACGCCGCCCGACCAGGGCCGTGCGCTCGCTGCCGCGATTCCCGGCGCGCGTCACGTCGAATTCGACGCCGCGCATATTTCGAACATCGAGTGCACCGACGGTTTCAACCGCGCGCTGCTCGACTTCCTGACCGCGTGAGGCCTCGACGATGGACGACCAGCAACGTTACGAAGCAGGGATGAAGGTGCGTCGCGCGGTGCTCGGCGATGCGCACGTCGACCGCTCGCTCGAGAACCGCACCGAGGTGACCGACGAATTCCAGAACCTGATCACGCGCTATGCGTGGGGCGAGATCTGGACGCGCGACGGCCTGCCGCGCCATACGCGCAGCCTGCTGACCATCGCGATGATGGTCGCGCTGAACCGCGGCGAGGAACTGGCGCTGCACCTGCGCGCCGCGCGCAACAACGGCGTGACGCGCGACGAGATCAAGGAAGTGCTGCTGCAGACCGCGATCTACTGCGGCGTGCCGGCCGCGAACTCCGCGTTCCACCTCGCGGACAAGATCTTCAAGGAACAGGACGGGGCCGCCTGAGCGCGGCCGGCAGTGATCCGGTCGCGCGATCCGCCGATGCCGGCGGGCCGTGACGATCGACAAGCGCACCGGCAGCGAATCGGTGCGTGAACGAAGGAAAGGCGCGGCCGCGGGGCCGCGCTCGTTGCATATATCAATGTTGGATGCGACCGGAGCGAGCGCTGAAGCCCGTTTCGGCCGACAAGGAGACTAGCGATGAATCGCACACCCGTGGTCGATGTCCAGACCTTCATCAACGAGCAGCCGTTCGGCGGCTTCCAGTGGCTCGTATTCCTGATGTGTTTCGTGATCGTGCTGCTCGACGGCTTCGATACGGCCGCGATCGGCTTCATCGCGCCGTCGCTGCTCGGCGAATGGAACCTCACCAAACCCGATCTCGCGCCCGTATTGAGCGCCGCGCTGTTCGGCCTCGCTTGCGGTGCGCTCGTGTCCGGCCCGTTGTCCGACCGCCTCGGGCGCCGCTCGCTGCTGCTCGGCTCGGTGTTCCTGTTCGGCGTCGCATGCTTCGTGTCCGCGTTCTCGAACACCATCGGGCACCTGACGATCCTGCGCTTCATCACCGGCGTCGGCTTGGGCGCCGCGATGCCGAACGCGGTCACGATGATGGGCGAGTTCTGCCCGGACAAGCGCCGCGCGACCGTGATCAATCTGATGTTCTGCGGCTTCCCGCTCGGTGCCGCATTCGGCGGCTTTCTCGCCGCGTGGATGATTCCGCATTTCGGCTGGCGCAGCGTGCTGATGCTCGGCGGCGTGACGCCGCTGCTGCTCGGTGTGCTGTTGCTGCTGAAGATGCCCGAATCGGTGCGCTTCATGGTCGCGCACGGCCAGAGCGTCGACCGGATCCGCGCGACGCTCGCCCGGATTTCGCGCGATGCGCTGAACGCCGGCTCGTTCGCGATGACCGAAGCCGCACCGCAGACCGGCAGCAAGGGGCTCGGCGTCGTGCTGTCGCGCTCGTACATCGTCGGTTCGGTGATGCTGTGGGTCGCGTACTTCATGGGCCTTGTGATCTTCTACGCGTCGATCAACTGGATGCCGATCCTGCTGAAGGATGCCGGGCTCACGCCGAAGAGCGCGACGCTGATTTCCGCGCTGTTCCCGCTCGGCGGCGTCGGCGCGGTGCTGTGCGGCGTGCTGATGGACCGCTTCAACGCGAACCGCGTGATCGCCGTCTGCTATGCGCTGACCGCGATCAGCGTGTACGCGATCGGGCAGGCGGCCGGGAACGTGGGGTTGCTGGTACTGGTCGTGTTCATCGCGGGCGTGCTGATGAACACCGCGCAATCGTCGATGCCGGCGCTCGCCGCCGCGTTCTATCCGACCGAGGGGCGCGGCACGGGCGTGGCGTGGATGCTGGGTGTCGGCCGCTTCGGCGGGATCGCCGGCTCGTTCCTCGTCGCCGAACTGACGCGCCGGCACTTCTCGTTCGCGGGCGTGTTCGCGACGATCGCGGTGGCCGGCTTGCTCGCGTGCCTCGCGTTGCTGATCAAGCAGATGGCGCGGCCGCACGGCGTCACGCAGCCGGCCGGCAAGATCGAATCGCTCGGGCATTGAGCGAAAGCAGGGCCGGGGCGGCCCTGCGTGCATTGCAGTTGCGGGGGCGGGCGCAAGGCCGCCGACGCGTAACGACGGAACGGGCCGCTTGCGCGGCCCGTCGCCATTCCGGTCGCCGCGCCGCTATTCCTCCGCGTCGTGTTCCTTGACGAAGCTGCGCAGATACGCGCGCAGCGCGGCCTCCTGGCCGCGATGATCGTCGTGGTTCGCCGCCCCCATTTCTTCCTCGTCGCCGAACAGCGTGGGCGGCGCGCAGTACGTACCCACCTCGACGTTTTCGCGCAGCACGCGAATGTCGTGCGTGAGCGGGCGGTACTCGGCGACCCAGTGCATGCCCTCGATACGCTCGCCGGCTTTCAGCATTGGCTTCATCGGCAATCTCCGTGCAGAGCAGCGGTGCAACCGCCGAAGCGATTGCACGCGCCCGTACCAAAAGGGTACGCCTGCATGGCGTGAAGCTCAACGGGTGCGCTTGTGAGCGCTTACCGCGGCAGCAGATGCGCGACGAGCGGATACAGCGACAGGATCAGCAGTACGGCCATCGTCACGTTGAAGATGCGCAGCGCGCGGCGGTTCGACAGGAAGCGGCGCAGGCCCTGGCCGAACGCGGCCCACAGGCTGATGCATGGAAAGCCGATCAGGACGAAGACCACGGCCATCCATGCGGCGTTCATCCCGTAGTCGGCGGACAGGCGGATCGTCGTCGCGGCGGTCAGCACCATCATCCATGCCTTCGGATTGACCCACTGGAACGCGGCGGCTTCGATGAACGTCATCAGCCGCGGTTTGGCGCCTTGTGCGTTGACTTCGCCCGACGTGCCGATGCGCCAGGCCAGGTACAGCAGGTACGCGACGCTCGCGACTTCGAGGATCGTGTAAAGCACCGGCACGCGGCGGAACGCTTCGCCGAGACCGAAGCCGACGCACAGCATCAGGATCGCGACGCCGATGCTGATCCCGAACAGGTGCGGCATCGTGCGGCGGAAACCGAAATTGACGCCCGACGCGAGCAGCATCGTGTTGTTCGGGCCGGGCGTGATGGACGTGACGAGCGCGAACAGCATGCCGGCAGGCAATGCGCTGAGGGTGAGGAATTCCATCGCGGATGCTCCATTCGTGTTCGAGACGGGGATGGAGGTCAGTGTAGCGACGGTTTTATGT
>NZ_JAULUC010000042.1:0-37654 GCF_052851275.1 Burkholderia sp. SR8 | reverse complement strand
CGACCGCCGACGACCGCGATTCGCTGCCCGACACCTGCCGCACGCGTTCGACGTACGCGCGATCGAACAGGTTGTCGACGTTCAGCTGCACGCGCAGCCGGCGGCTCACGTCGTAGCCGGCCATCAGGTTGTGCACCCAGTACGCGCCGAGCTTGCCGTCGCCCTGCGACGTCACGTTGCGCCGGCCGACGAAGTGCGACCCGTAGCCGACCGTCCAGCCCGCCGGCAACCGATAGGTCGTCCACACGTTGAACGCGTGCCGCGGCGTGTTGCCGAGCGCCTGCCCGTCGCGCCGCGGCGACGACGGCGAGCTGAGCGTCACGCTTGCCAGGTACGTATAGTTCGCGAACATGTCCCACCGCGGCGTCACCTTGCCCGCGGCACCGAGCTCGATGCCGCGCACGCGTTGCCGGCCGGCGAGCGCATAGCTGCCGTCGGCCATGCGTTCCCGCGCGTTCTTCTTTTCGGTCTGGAACAACGCGCCGTTCAGCGCGATGCCTGCGAGCCCTTCCCATTTCGCACCGAGTTCGAAGCTCTCGTTCTTCTCCGGCGCGAGCGCGCCGGTCGCCGCGCTCACGCCGGAGCCGGTGGTCACGAGAAATTCGGCGGACGGGTTGAACGACGTGCCATACGCAAAGTACGCGCGACCGTTGTCGGTCGGCTTGAACACGAGCCCCGCGCGCGTGCTCAGATGGCGGTCCGCAGCGTCCGCGCGCTCCGTGGGCTTGCCGGCGGCGGTGCCTTCCGAGCGGCCGTCGATCCAGTCGTGCCGCAGCCCGACGTCGATGTCCCAGTAGCGGCCGACCGAGATCGTGTCGAACGCGTACAGCGCCTTCACGACCAGCGCGGTGTCGTTGCGGGCGCTGTCCTGCCGCTGCGCCGGGCCGCGCCACACGCCCGGCGGCGCGGCGAGCGGGAACCCGCCGGCCGGGTAGAAGCGGTTGAGCCCGTACGAATAGGTCGTGCGGCCATACGTCTCGCGCGAGATCTCGAAACCCGCGACGAGCGTATGCGCGATGCCGAACGTCGAGAACGCGCCGGTGACGTTCGTCTGGTTCGCCCACATCGCGGTCGACGCATCGCGGCCATAGCCCTGCGGCCCGGCCGGCTTGTAGCGCCCCGCCGGCAGCCCCAGCAGGTTCACGTGCGACGCGGAAATCACCGTGTCGCGATTCAGGTGCGTATAGCGGCTCAGGTTCTGCACCTTCAGGCCGGACGACACGTCGTGTTCGGCCTTCACGGTGAACGTATCGGACGTGATGCGTTCGCGGTCGAGATTGCGCCAGCCGAAATAGCGCTCGCGCGACACGCCGGCCAGCACCTGGCCGTGGTGCGCCGGCACCCCGTAATCGGGCAGGTTGTTGTCGTACTGGTGGAAATAGCCGAGCGTGACGCGCGTCGGCGTGCCGAGACCGAACGCGAGCGACGGCGCGATGCCCCAGCGCCGCTTGCGGATGTCGTCGCGCCCGGGCACGTCGTTGACGTGCGCCATCGCGTTCAGGCGAAACACCACGCGGCCGTCGGTGCCGGGCAGCGGCCGGTTCGCATCGAGCGTCACGCGGCGATAACCGGATGTGCCGAGCATCGTGCCGGCCTCGGTGAACGCGCCGGCCTTCGGCGTCTTGCTGACCAGGTTCACCGAGCCGCCCGTCGTGCCGGCACCGCCGAACACCGAGTTCGGCCCCTTGATCACCTCGACCGCCTCGACGTTGAACAGGTCGCTGCGATTGTTCTGCGCGCTGTCGCGCAGCCCGTCGAGCTGCAGGTTCGCGTTCGCGCCGAAGCCGCGGATATTCAACAGGTCGCCCGACCCGCCGCCGCCCTCGCCGGCGTTGAACGTGATGCCCGCGACGTTGGACAGCGCTTCGCGCAGGCTCAGCGCCTGCTGTTCGTCGAGTACCACGCGCGGCACGACGGTGATCGTCTGCGGCACGTCGAGCAGCGGTGTCGCGTACTTCGCGGAACCCGACCGGTCGACGCGCGACCCGGCGTCGCGCGCGCCATGCACGAAGATCGGGCTCAGTTGCGGCGCATGGCGCGGCTCGCCGTCTTCCGCACATGCCGGCGCGGCTGCGCAGGTCATCATCGCAAACGCGACGGATGCGGTCGCGCGCCGCGGCGGCGTCGCGCTCGACTGAATGCAACGGCTCATGTTCATTCCACTCCATTGATGAGAATGGTTCTCATTCCAATGGATTGGGCGCGACATGACAATTGGACACGTCCGAACTTCGTGGTCCGAACGAACTGTCGACCGAGCGACCGAGCGACCAATCACCCGATCAACCACCCGACCGACTGCCCGATTGATCGAAACGATCGCGGCCCCGGCCGCTCCCCGCGCCGCCCCGTCAACCGCGCTCGCGTGCCAGCGCGCGCCGCGCAGCCGGCCGCTCGGCCTCGCGCTGCGCATGCGCGGTCCATGCAGGATGGCGCGTCATGTCGAGCCCGATCGCGTCACCCCAGCGATACAGCACGAGCAGGAACGGATCGACGATCGAATGGCCGCCCGGCTCGGCCCACGTGCGTCCGTCGGCGAGCGCGGCTTCGATCGTCGCGTTCGCGGCGTCGATCAGGCCCCGCCCGTGCGCGCTGATCGCGCCGTGCAGCGCCGGGTCGCCGATGAAGCGCCCCGGACGCCACAGCGTGCCGTAGCCGACACCGTGCACCCAGCCGACCAGCCACGCGAGCCATTCGTGGCAGCGCGCCTCGCGCAGCGGATCGTCGAGCGGCAGCAGCCGCGCGTCCGGATGGCGACGCGCGAGATAGGTGAGGATCGCGGGCGTTTCGGTCAGCACGCGCGGCTCGCCCGGAATCGCGAGCACCGGCACGCGCGCTTTCGGGTTGATCGCGAGATAGCGCGCGTCGAGGTTCTGCTGCTCGCGCACGGACACGATCTCGACGTCGAACGGCGCACCGGTTTCCTCGAGCGCGATGTGGGCGGCGAGCGAACACGCGCCCGGCGACAGGTAGAGACGATATGCGTTCATGATGGCGTAGCCCCGCGGGCCTGTTGAAGACGGAACCGAGTGTAGGAATGCACGGACCGCCGCCGCAAACGATGAATTGTCGTGCTCGGGCATTAGTGTTACTAATGCACGATGCGACGCATCCACCTTCCCCCGCTGCAGACGCTGCGCGCGTTCGAAGCCGCCGTACGGCTGCAGAGCTTCACGCGCGCGGCCGACGAACTGGCGCTCACGCAGGGCGCGGTCAGCCAGCACATCCGCACGCTCGAAGCGCAACTCGGCTATCCGCTGTTCACGCGCGAACGCAGCGGCGCGACGCCGACGCATGCCGCGCATGCGCTCGCGCTGCAGGTGCGCCAGGGCCTGAGCGTGCTCGAACGCGCGTTCGAACCGGCGCTCGCCGAGCGCAGGCCGCGCACGTGCGACGTCACGCTGAACGTCAGCGTGCTGCCGAGCGTCGCCGAGCGCTGGCTCGCGCCGCGCCTGCCGCGCTTCACGGCCGCGCATCCGCACATCGCGATCGTGCTGCACCCGGACGCCGCGCTCGCGCCGCTGCGCAAGCGCGACCGCATCGACGTCGCGCTGCGCTACGGGCCCGGTACGTGGCCGGGCGTCGTCGCCGAGAAGCTGATGAACGAGACGATCTTTCCGGTCGCGAGCCCCGCGTACCGCAATCGCGACGGCGTCGCACCGCGCACGCCGGCCGATCTCGTGCGCGCGACGCTGCTGCGCCATCCCGCGCAACCATGGGAGCCGTGGTTCCAGGCCGCGCGGCTCGACCTCACCGAATCCGCGCGCGCACCGCGCTTCACCGATGCGAACGCGCTGATCGACGCGGCGCTGAACGCGCGCGGCGTCGCGCTCGCGCGCCGCTCGCTGATCGAACCGGAACTCGCGGCCGGCACGCTCGTGCGCGTGTCGACGGTGCGCATCACCGACGTGTATGCGCACTACGTGGTATGGCGCCCCGATCATCCGCACGAAGCGGCGATCCGCACGTGGCTCGACTGGCTGCGCAGCGAAGTGCGGCGCAGGACGCCGCGCCGCTGACGCCGACGCCGACGCCGACGGCCACCGCGACGCTCAAGCGCGTGCGAGCGGCACCACCTTGTCGAGCGTGATCGGCAGATCGCGCACGCGCACGCCGGTCGCGTGATAGACCGCATTGGCGATTGCGGCCGGCACGCCGGTGATCCCGATCTCGCCGATCCCGCGAATGCCGAGCGGATTGAAATGCGTGTCGCATTCGTCGACGAAGCTCACGTCGAGCTCGCCGATATCCGCGATCACCGGCACGTGGTATTCGGCGAGGTTCGCATTCGTGAAGCGGCCGTGCCGCACGTCGAGATGCGAGCCCTCCTCGAGCGCGGTGCCGAGCCCCCACACCATCCCGCCGATCAGCTGGCTGCGCGCGGTCTTCGCATTGAGCAGACGGCCGACGCTGTACACGCCGACGATGCGCGGCACGCGGATCGTGCCGAGTTCGGCGTCCACGTGCACTTCCGCGAACACCGCACCGAACGAATGGGATGCATATCGCGACTTCTCGTCGCCCGGCTTCGACGTCGCCTGCGCGTCGACCGGCTGGCCGCCCGCCCGCGCGATGATCGCGGCGGCCGGATCGCGCCGCGCCGGGTCGCCGCGATGCACGACCCAGCCGTCGTCGACCGTCACGTCGTCGGCCGCGGCGCCGTGCAGCGGCGAGCCGGGGTCGGCGAGCGCCAGCGCGATCAGCTTCGCACGCGCCTGCAGCGCCGCGTCGCGCACGGCCGGTGCCACGCTCGCGGCCGACTGCGAGCCGCCCGATACCGGCGCGCGCGGCAGGCTCGAATCGCCGAGCGAAAAACGCACGTTCTGCGGCGCGAAGCCGAGCGCGTCGGCCGCGACCTGCGTCATCACCGTGTAGGTGCCGGTGCCGATGTCCTGCGTGCCCGACGCGACTTCGGCCGTGCCGTCCGGCAGGATGCGCGCACGCGCCGACGCCTCGCTGCGGTTCGCCGGATACGTCGCGGCGGCCATCCCGAGGCCGATCAGCGTGTGGCCGTCGCGCATCGTGCGCGGCGCGCCGGTGCGGCGCGACCAGCCGAAACGCTGCGCGCCGGCGCGGTAGCATTCGCGCAGCTTGTTGCTCGACCACGGCTTGCCGTCCTCGGGATCGATCTGCGCGTAGTTCGCGAGCCGCAGCTCCACCGGATCCATCCCGAGCTGCCACGCGAGCTCGTCCATCGCCGATTCGAGCGCGAACGAGCCGGACGCCTCGCCGGGCGCGCGCATGAACGTCGGCGTGCCGACGTTCAGCGCCACGATCCGGTGCGTGGTCGCGTGGTTCGGTACCGCATACATGATCCGCGACGGCATGCCGCACATCTCCGTCCAGTCCTCGAACGTCGACGTGGTCGCGATCGTGTCGTGGCGCATCGCGGTCAGCGTGCCGTCGCGGCGCGCGGCCAGCACGACGCGCTGCTCGGTGAACGGCCGCCCGCCGACCGGGCCGAACATCTGCGGCCGCGTGAGCGCGAGCCGCACCGGCCGACCGGCCTGCTTCGCGGCCATCGCGCACAACGACACGTGCGACCACGACGAGCCCTTGCAGCCGAAGCCGCCGCCGAGGAACGGCGAAATCACGCGCACGTGTTCCGGTTCGATGCCGAAGACCGCAGCCACGGCCGTGCTCGCGCCCGACACGCCCTGCGTCGCGTCGTGCAGCGTGAGCGTGGGGCCGTCCCAGTGCGCCATCGTCGCGTGCGGCTCGATCGGGTTGTGGTGCTGCATCGGCGTCGTATAGGTCGCGTCGACGCGCACCGCGCCTTCGCGCAGCCCCGCGTCGACGTCGCCGCGCTGCGTGTCCATCGGGCGGCCTTGCTGCTTCGGCGGCACGCGCGCGCCGCGCTTCTCGCGCGCAAAGTCGAGCGCCGCCTCGCGCGCGCGATAGCGCACGTGCACGGCATTCGCGGCGTCGGTCGCCTGCTCGAGCGTCTCGGCGACGACGACCGCGACGGGCTCGTTGCTGTAGCGCACCGTGTCGTCCTGCAGCAGCGTGAGCCGGCGCCCCGCGGGCGGCGACAGCGGCGGCCGGCCGCCGTTGGGCAGCCGCATCGCATTCTCGTGCGTCATCACGAGCAGCACGCCGGGCATCGCGCGGGCGCGCGCCGTGTCGATCGACTCGATGCGCCCGGATGCGATCGTGCTCGTGACGAGCACCGCATGCGCGAGCCGTGTATCGGGGAATTCGGCCGCGTAATGCGCGCCGCCCGTCACCTTCAGTACGCCGTCGACACGGTCGAGCGGCTGTCCGGTCAGCGTATTCATGCGGCACCTCCGTTCGTTCCGGCGGCGATTGTCACCGCGCGCACGATCGCGCGCTGCGCGAGCGCGACCTTGAAAGCGTTGCCGTCGAGCGGCCGTGCATCGCGCAGCGCGAGCGCGGCCGCTTCGTTCAGCGTCGCATCGCTCAACGCGTGCCCGGCGAGATGCTGCTCCGCGGCCGTCGCGCGCAGCGGCTTGTGCGCGACACCGCCGAGCGCGATCCGCGCATCGGCGACCTGCGGGCCGTCCATCCGCAACGCGGCGGCCACCGACACCAGCGCAAACGCGTAGCTCGCGCGATCGCGCACCTTCAGGTAATGCGCATGGTCCGCGAAGCGCGGCGGCGGCAGATCGACCGCGGTGATCAGCTCACCGGGCTCCAGCGTCGTGTCGAGATCGGGCCGGTCGCCGGGCAGCCGGTGAAACGACGCGAACGGAATCTGCCGCGCGCCGCGCGGGCCGCTCACCTGCACGACCGCGTCGAGTGCCGCGAGCGCGACGCTCATGTCCGACGGGTTCACCGCCACGCACTGCGCGCTCGCGCCGAGTATCGCGTGCATCCGGTTGTGGCCGCCGAGCGCCGCGCAGCCGCTGCCCGGCGCGCGCTTGTTGCATTGCGCGAACGCCGGATCGTAGAAGTACGGGCAACGCGTGCGCTGCATCAGGTTGCCGCCGACGGTCGCCATGTTGCGCAATTGCGCGGACGCGCCGGCGAGCAGCGCCTGCGACAGCAGCGGGTAGTCCGCGCGGATGCGCGGATGATCGGCCGCGTCGCTGTTGCGCACGAGCGCGCCGATGCGCAGCCCGCCGCCGGGCAGCGCGTCGACCCCATCGAGCCCCGCGATGCGCGTGATGTCGATCAGCGCGACGGGCCGCGCGACGCCGCCCTTCATCAGGTCGAGCAGGTTCGTGCCGCCGCCGATGAACGCGGCGCCCGGCCGTTGCGCCGCGCGCACCGCAGCGGCGACGTCGGTCGCGCGTTCGTAGGAAATCGCTTCCATTGCGGTGCCCTCCGTCGATTAGCTGCGCGCCGTGTGCGCGGCGCGCACGGCAGCGACGATGTTCGAGTAAGCGCCGCAGCGGCACAGGTTGCCGCTCATCCGTTCGCGGATCTCGTCGTCCGACAGTTGCGCGGGGCGCTGCCGCACGTCGGCGGTGGCCGCGCTCGCGGCGCCGGCCGAGAACTCGTCGAGCAGCGCGGTCGCCGAGCAGACCTGGCCGGACGTGCAGTAGCCGCACTGGAACGCATCGTATTCGACGAATGCGCGCTGCACCGGGCTCAGCACGCCGCCGCGCGCGAGCCCTTCGACGGTCGTGATCCGCTGGCCTTCGTGCATCACCGCGAGCGTCAGGCACGCGTTGATGCGCCGCCCGTCGACGAGCACCGTGCACGCGCCGCACTGTCCGCGGTCGCAGCCTTTCTTCGTGCCGGTGAGCCCCGCGTATTCGCGCAGCGCGTCGAGCAGCGTGACGCGCGGTTCGAGCTGCAGTGTGTAGGCGCGCCCGTTGATGTCGAGATGCACCGGCCGGGCCGGCACCGCATCGCGGTGCGGGACGGCCGCAGCAGATGCCGCATGCGCCGGCTGCGGATGCACGTGCGATGCGGCGCCCACCGTCGCGGCCGCCGCCGCGGATTGCAGAAAGCGCCGCCGCGCGGCACTCGACGGCGTATCGTGCGGCATCGGCGGTGCCGTCGATTGATCACGAGCGGACGTCGGCAGGCCGGCGTCGCGCGCGGGTTCGGCAGAGGGAGAATCGGATCGATCGCTGGACATGACTTCTGCTCGCTCCATGAGGTGATGGATGCAGATGCGCCGCCCGTGCGTGAGAGGGCCGCACGCGACGGCACGCGCGTCGGCGCAGCGAGCAATTCCGGTGCCGCGGTCATGCGCGGATGGCGCACGCGCATGGTATCGGCATCGATACGGGGAGCGAACGGACGGCCCGCGAGGGCCGCGCCGCGTCTTCTGACGCGGGCAAGGCGCCACGCTGGCGCGTGGCTGTCCGTGCGCTGGCAAAGCGGCAAAAAGGCCCGTTTTTTCGCGGTCGGCGGCAGCACGTCGCCCAACGATTGCCGATTGGCTGCGCGATGCCGCGTGCGAAACACGCATCGCGCGGCGATACGGCGTCGCGTTGCATGCACGTATCGATGCGTGCGTCATCTGCAACCGCTGGAAAATTCCGCCATGCATGCATGCGGCTCGCGCGCGAAAGCCTTCGGTCAGCTTCGCGAAAGCCGTTCGCGATCATGCTCCGGTCGCAATCGATTCACCGAAACGTCGCATCGCATCGGCATACTCGGAAACGTTTCCCGATCCGTCTGCCAGGAGTGAAGTCATGCGTCGCGTTGCCCTCGTCGTCGTTCTGTGTGCCACCGTCTGCGTCGCCGCCTGCAGCGACGACGCGCCGCACGACGCGCACGCGGCCGACGCGTCGCAACAGGCCGGCGGCTCATCCGGCGCCGCGAGCGCGTTCAACAGCGATGCGGGCGCGAACGCCGCCGCGTCCGCTGCCGCACCGCTCGCGCCGCCGGTCATCCACTACCCGCCCGACGATGACGACGACGCGAAGCCCGCGACGAACGCGACGAACGCGGGCGCGTCCGGCGCCGCCGCATCGTCGCCGCACTGATCCCGCCGTTCCCGTCCGTGTCCCCTTCCCCCGATCGCAGAACCGAGGTGAAATAACATGACGTCATCCAGCCGCCGCCGCTTCCTGCATACCGTCGCACAGTCGGCGGGCGCCGCCGTCGCGCTCAACGCGTTCCCCGAGTCGATCCGCCGCGCGCTCGCGATTCCGGCCGCGCGCGGCACCGGCACGATCCGCGATGTCCAGCACATCGTCGTGTTCATGCAGGAGAACCGCTCGTTCGACCATTACTTCGGACACCTGCGCGGCGTGCGCGGCTACAACGACCGCTTCCCGATCCCGCTGCCGAACGGCAAGCCGGTGTGGTACCAGCCGTCGAAGGAAGACCCGGCGAAGCCGGTGCTGCCGTTCCGGCTCGACACGAAGACCACCAGCGCGCAGTGCCTCGGCGCGCTCGACCACTCGTGGGCGAAGACCCACGCGGCGATCGACGGCGGCCGCTACGACCAGTGGCCCGCGAACAAGACCGACATGACGATGGGCTATCACGTGCGCGAGGACATTCCGTTCCACTATGCGCTCGCCGATGCGTTCACCGTGTGCGACAACTACTTCTGCTCGCTGCCGGGGCCGACGCACCCGAACCGCGCGTACCTGATGACGGGCACGATCGATCCGACCGGCAAGTTCGGCGGCCCGCTGCTCGACAACGCGGACTACGTCGACGGCGACCTGCCGCCCGCATACCAGCTGCTGTCGTGGCCGACCTTCCCGGAGCGCCTCGAGGCACGCGGCGTGTCGTGGCAGATCTATCAGCAGGGGCTCACGTGGGCCGATCCGTACAACGGCAACTACGGCACGAACATCCTGCAGAACTTCACGAACTTCATCAACGCGAAGCCGGGCTCGTCGCTGTACCAGCGCGCGCAGACGGTGCGCACGCTCGACAACCTGAAGGACGACGTGATCAACGACCGGCTGCCGCAGGTGTCGTGGCTGCTGCCGCCCGCGGTGTTCTCCGAGCATCCGAAATACACGCCCGCGTACGGCGCGAACTACACGTCGCAGATTCTCGACGCGCTGACGTCGAATCCGGACGTGTGGGCGAAGACGGTGCTGTTCATCATGTACGACGAAAACGACGGCTTCTTCGATCACGTCGTGCCGCCGCAGCCGCCGACGTCGGCCGCGCAGGGCGCATCGACCGTGACGACCGACGGCGAGCTGCACACGGTCGTGAACCCCGGCCGCGGCGGCAGCTACACCGCCGACGGGCTGCCGTACGGGCTCGGGCCGCGCGTGCCGATGACGGTCGTGTCGCCGTGGTCGAAGGGCGGCTTCGTGTGCTCGCAGGTGTTCGACCACACGTCGGTGATCCGCTTCATCGGCGAGCGCTTCGGCGTCGACGAGCCGAACATCACGCCGTGGCGCCGGACCGTGTGCGGCGACCTCACCGCCGCGTTCGACTTCCGCTCGTCCGACGCGACGTTCCCGGCGCTCCCCGACACGAGCCAGTACCGCACGATCGCCGACCAGCAATGCACGTCGCAGCCGGCGCCGACGGTGCCCGCGACGCCGTCGCCGATCGATCCGCAGGAGCCCGGCGTGCGGCCCGCACGCGCGCTGCCGTACGAACTGCACGTGAACGCGAGCCTCTACGCCGGCAACACGCTGCGCATCGAGTTCGCGAACCGCGGCAACCAGGGCGCGCACTTCCAGGTGTACGCGGCGAACCGCACCGACGGCCCGTGGCGCTACACGGTCGGCGCGCGCCGCGTGCTGCATGCGGACTTCGACCTGACGGAGACGAACGGCGTGTATGCGTTCTCGGTGTACGGGCCGAACGGATTCGTGCGGATGTTCGCGGGCAACGTGTCGGCCGCGACCGCGCGCCGCCGCAACGAGGCGCAGCCGGAAGCGAAGGCCGGCTACGACATCGCGAACGGCAACCTGTACCTGAAGCTGCACAACCGCGGCAGCGGTCACGTGACGCTGACGCTGACCGACAACGCATACGGCGCGCCGTCACGGCAGGTCACGCTGCACGGCGGCGACGAGCGCGTCGAGCAATGGTCGCTCGCGTCGAGCCACCACTGGTATGACGTGACGGTGAGCGACGGCGCGAACGGCACGTTCTCGCGCCGCTTCGCGGGTCACGTCGAGAACGGCCGGCCGAGCTATTCGGATCCGGCCGCGGTACGGCCCGTGTCCGCGTCGTAAGCGCGGCGGCACGGCATCGCGCGGCAGCGGCAGCCGCGCCGTGCGCATCGTCGAAGGTCAGATCGCGTGCGCGAGCGCGCGGTCGACGAGCGCCGCGTCGAAGCCGTCTTCGGTGTCGCGAAAGCGCAGCGGCGCCGCGCAGTGCACCAGCGTGTCGATGAAGTACTTCGCGCGCGGCCACGGCCCGAAGCCGGCCGCGGTGTTGATGTGCCCGGCATCGCCGAGGTTCACGAACGCGCTGCCGAGCCGCTGCGCGAGCGTACGCGCGTCGGCGAGCGGCATCCACGGGTCGGTTTCGCTGCCGATCACGATCGACGGCACCGCGAGCCGGCGCGCGTCGAACGGGCCGGCGAACGTGAATTTCTTCGGGCTGGCCGGCGCGACGAGCAGCACGCCCGCGACGTCGGCCACCTGCGGCCACTGCGCGAGCGCGTGCGCGGCCGCGAGGCAGCCGAAGCTGTGCGCGGCCAGCACGAACGGGCCGCGCTCGCGCTCGAGTAGCGTGCGCACCGACTGCGCCCAGCGCGCGAGATCGGGGGCGTCCCAGTCGGCCTGTTCGACCCGCAGCGAACGCGGGAACTGCCGCTCGAGCCAGGTCTGCCAGTGGGCGCCTTCGCTGCCGTGCAGGCCCGGAACGGTCACGAGCCGCGGCGGCCACGCCGATTTGCTGCATGCGCGCATGATTGCCCTCGCTTGCGTTGCTTGGAGACGAGCTTCGATTGTGGCGCGCGGCGCGCGGCGGCCGAACCAATATTTTGTGCTTTGCTTTTGCGCGGGACGGCCGGGGGGAACGGCCATCGGGGGGCGACCGCCGCGGAACGGCCCCCAACCGCCCGTCGACGGCGCAACCGGCCGCGAAACCGTAGAATGTGGGCTTCCCGCTTGCCATGCATCGGATCGACCCGCGCCGCCGCGCCGGTCCGATCGACAGGAGACGCCCGATGTCCGCTACGCCCGCCGGCGCGCTGCGCCCGTTCCATCTCGCCTTCCCCGTGTCGAGCCTCGCCGAGGCGCGCGCGTTCTACGGCGGCCTGCTCGGCTGCGCCGAGGGCCGCAGCTCGGACCACTGGGTCGACTTCGACTTCTTCGGCCACCAGCTCGTCGCGCATCTCGCGCCCGACGAAACCGGCAAGAGCGCGGTGAACCCGGTCGACGGCGACGACGTGCCGGTGCGCCATTTCGGCGTCGTGCTGTCGATGGACGAATGGCATGCGCTCGCCGACAAGCTGAAGGCCGCGCACACGCGCTTCGTGATCGAGCCGCATATCCGCTTCAAGGGCGAGGTCGGCGAACAGGCGACGATGTTCTTCCTCGATCCGTGCGGCAACGCGCTCGAGTTCAAGGCGTTCGCCGACATCGGCCAGCTGTTCGCGAAGTAAGCGCATGAAGATCCTGTTCTACTCGCCGCAGCAGCAAGCCGCCGCATGGCGCGACGCGATCGCGCAGGCGCTGCCCGAGGCCGAACTGCGCGCGTGGCAGCCGGGCGACACGGCCGCCGCCGACTACGCGCTCGTATGGCGCGCGCCGCGCGAGCTGTTCGCGCCGCGCGACGGGCTGCGCGCGATCTTCAATCTCGGCGCCGGCGTCGACGCGCTGCTCGCGCTCGAGCGCGCGCATCCCGGCACGCTGCCGCGCGACGTGCCGCTCGTGCGCCTCGAGGATTCCGGCATGGCGCAGCAGATGATCGAATACGTGACGCACGCGGTACTGCGCTACCTGCGCCGCTTCGACGAATATGAAGCACTGCAGCGCGAGCGCCGCTGGCAGGTGCTCGAACCGCATCCGCGCGCGCGTTTCACCGTCGCCGTGCTCGGCCTCGGCGTGCTCGGCGCGCAGGTCGCGCAGGCGCTCGCCGCGCTCGGCCTGCCGGTGCGCGGCTACAGCCGCAGCCCGAAACAGCTCGACGGTATCGAGACCTTCGCGGGCGACGGCGCGTTCGATGCGTGCATCGCCGGCGCGAAGGTGCTCGTGAACCTGCTGCCGAGCACGCGCGACACCGACGGCATCCTGTCGGCGCGCACGTTCGCGAAGCTCGCGCCGCGCGCATACGTGGTGAACGTCGCGCGCGGCGCGCATCTCGTCGAAGCCGACCTGCTCGCGGCGCTCGCGAGCGGCCAGGTCGCGGCCGCGACGCTCGACGTGTTCGAGCACGAGCCGCTGCCGGTCGACCATCCGTTCTGGCACGTGCCGCGCATCACGATCACGCCGCACAGCTCGGCCGAAACGTTGCGCGACGAAGCCGTCGAGCAGATCGCCGGCAAGATCCGCGCATTCGAGCGCGGCGAGCCCGTCACCGGCATCGTCGACTACGCGCGCGGCTACTGAATTCCGCCTACACGAAACTGGAGACAACCATGACGTTCCCCACCGCCGTCAAGATCGTCGAAGTCGGCCCGCGCGACGGGCTGCAGAACGAAAAGACCTTCGTGCCGACCGACGTGAAGATCGCGCTCGTCGATCGTCTGTCGCGCGCCGGCTTCCGCAATGTCGAGGCCGCGTCGTTCGTGTCGCCGAAATGGGTGCCGCAGATGGCCGACGGCGCCGACGTGATGGCCGGCATCGAGCGCCGCGCGGGCACCGTGTATTCGGTGCTGACGCCGAACCTGAAGGGCTTCGAGAACGCGCTGGCCGCACGCGCGGACGAAGTGGTGATCTTCGGCGCGGCAAGCGAGGCGTTCTCGCAGCGGAACATCAACTGCAGCATCGCGGAAAGCATCGCGCGCTTCGAGCCGGTCGCAAAGGCCGCGAAGGACGCCGGCCTGCGGCTGCGCGGCAGCGTGTCGTGCACGCTCGGCTGCCCGTATCAGGGCGAGGTGCCGGTCGCATCGGTCGTCGACGTCGTCGAGCGCTTCGCCGCGCTCGGCTGCGACGAGATCGACATCGCCGACACGATCGGCGTCGGCACGCCGAAGCGCACGCGCGAAGTGCTGTCGGCCGTCACGCGCGTGTTCCCGCGCGAACGGCTGTCGGGCCACTTCCACGACACGTACGGCCAGGCGCTCGCGAACATCTACGCGGCGCTGTTCGAAGGGATCGAGATCTTCCACGCGTCGGTCGCGGGCCTCGGTGGCTGCCCGTACGCGAAGGGCGCGACCGGCAACGTCGCGACCGAGGACGTGCTGTACCTGATGGAAGGCCTCGGCATCGACACCGGCATCGACCTCGCGCAGGTCGTCGCGGCCGGCGACTTCATCTCGAACGCGATCGGCCGCGCGAACGTGTCGCGCGCCGGTCGCGCGCTGCTCGCCAAGGCGCAGAGCGCAGCCGATGCGCCGAGCTGCGCGTGACCCCGACATTCACGGACCACCCATGACGACACCCGCTTCATTCGACTCTCTCCCCGATTCCGCGCGACGCGTCGCGCTGCTGCTGCGCGAGCGCGGGCATGCGAAGGGCATCGTGATGCTCGCCGAAACCGGCAAGACTTCCGCCGAAGCCGCGGCCGGCCTCGGCTGCTCGGTCGCGCAGATCGCGAAGTCGATCCTGTTTCGCCGCGAATCGGACGGCCTGCCGGTGCTGGTCGTCGCGAGCGGCGTGAACCGCGTCGACGAGAAGAAAGTTGCCGCACAGGTCGGCGCGGTCGGCCGCGCGGATGCGAAGTTCGTGCGCGACAACACCGGCTATGCGATCGGCGGCGTCTGCCCGATCGGCCATCTCGTCGAACCGGTCACGCTGATCGATGCCGACCTGCTCGAGCTCGACAGCCTGTGGGCGGCCGCCGGCCATCCGCATGCGGTGTTCAACCTGTCGCCGCAGGAGCTCGTCGCGCTGACCGGTGCGCCGGTCGCCGACGTCGCGCTGCGCAACGACGCATGAGCGACGTGCCGGTGACGGTGCCGGTGACGGTCGGCACGGTCGCATCGCCGTGCACCGACGTGTGCAGGATCGACCCGCGTACCGACTGGTGCGCGGGCTGTCTGCGCACGCGCGACGAGATCAAGGGATGGCGCGCGTCGGACGACGACGCGAGGCGCCTGTTGCTCGCGCGGCTCGATGCGCGGCGGCGCCTGCTCGCGCGGAGCGGCGCATAAAAAAATGCCGTTCGGCCTGTCTGGCGAACGGCATGAGATCGGAATCCTGTGAACGTGATCAACGTCACAGCCCGCATCATACGAGCGACGCTGCAGCGTCGCATCGGGTGTTTCCCTACAACTTCTTACAGCCGCTTCACGGGCGATCGACGTTCGCGCAGGCGGGGCTTGCCGGCCGCCGTGACCGCCGCATCGGCAACTAGCGACAACCCGTAGCGGCGAACCGTATCCGCAGCCCGTGGCGGCCACGCGAATCGCACGACCGTTTCAGTTGCCGACCGCCGCGCGACGCGCGGGCACGATGCGCCAGCCGAGATTCACGCCGGCCGCCGCGAGCAGGATCAGCAGCGCGCCGAGTACCTGCGTCCACGCGAGCGTCTGCCCGAACGCGACGCGATCGACGATGATCGCGACCACCGGATACACGAACGACAGCGCGCCCGTCATCGCGACCGGCAGCTTCTGGATCGCGCCGTACAGCAGCACGTACATCAGGCCCGTATTGACGACGCCGAGCACGACGAGATCGAGCCACTGCGCGGCGGTCGCGGGCAACGTGCCGAAGTGCGCGAACGGCGCGAGCAGCACGATGCCGAGCCCGGCCTGCAGCAGCGCGAGCAGATGCGGCGGCGTGCCCTTCAGATGCTTCGTGACGATCGACGACACCGCGTACAGAAACGCCGCGCCGAGCGACAGCGCGACGCCCTGCAGATATTCGCCGGGCACGGCCAGCACCGCCGGCTCGACGCGCACGACGCAGACGAGGCCGACGAACGCGAGTCCGAGCCACGCGACGGTCGATGCGCTGACGCGTTCGCGGAACACGATCGCGCCGAGCGCGACCAGCATGAACGGCTGCGTGTTGTAGACGGCGGTCGCCATCGAGATCGACGCGCGCGAATACGCGGCGAACAGCAGCAGCCAGTTCGCGACGATCGCGACGCTGCCGAGCGTCGCGAGCGCGAGCATGCGCGGCGAGAACAGCGAGCGGCGCAGGAAGCCGAGCGCCGCGCAGACGATCGCGAGCGTCGCCGCGCCGAACAGGCAGCGGAAGAACACGACGTTGGTGAGCGGTTGCTGCGACGACATCACGAGCCAGCCGATCGTGCCGGACATCATCATCGCGACGACCATTTCGGCGGCGCCGCGGCGGATTTCGTTCGAGGCCATCATGGACTCCGTTCGACGAGAGAAGATGACTTCGATTCTAGGAACTTGCTTTCCGCGCATCCACGACTAAACTGAAGCGAAACACCCGATTCACCTTCGAAAGCAAAGCGATCATGTCGAAACGCCTTTCCCCGCCCGCCGTCGCGTCGCTGGACGCGACCGACCGCGCGATCCTCGCGGCGCTCGCCGAGGACGCACGCATCGCGACCAGCGAGCTGGCGCGGCAGATCGGGCTGTCGGCGCCCGCGACCGCCGACCGCGTGCGGCGGCTCGAGGCGCAGGGCGTGATCGCGGGCTTCACCGTCGAGCTCGACCCGCGCGCGCTCGGTTACACGCTGCAGGCGATCGTCCGCGTGAAGCCGCTGCCGGGGCAGCTGCATCTCGTCGAAGAGGTGTTGCGCCGGATTCCCGAATTCGTCGAATGCGACAAGGTGACCGGCGAGGACTGCTTCATCTGCCGGCTCTATCTGCGCACGATCGAGCACCTCGACGACATCCTGTCGAAGGTGACGGAGCGCGCGGAAACCAGCACGGCGATCGTGAAGTCGACGCCCGTGCCGCGCCGGCTGCCGCCGCTCGCCGAAGACGATGCGGCGCGACGCTGAGCGTCGATCGGCAACGACACACGGGGCGCACACCGCTCACGCGGCCGCGTCGCGCGCCTCGAAGAACGCGAGCAGTTCGTCGATCAGCGCGACGGGCGCCTCCTCCGGAATGTAGTGCCCGCAATCGAGCGCGCGGCCGCTGACGTCGCGCGCGACGCGCCGCCACTCGTCGAGCGGATCGAAGCAGCGGCCGACGATCCCGTTCGCGCCCCACAGCACGCGCAGCGGACATGCGACCTTGTTGCCGCGCTCGAGATCCGCGCGATCGTGTTCGAGATCGATCGTCGCCGACGCGCGGTAGTCCTCGCACATCGCATGCACGGCGCCCGGCTGCGCGAGCGCCGCGCGATACGCGGCGAACGCGTGCGGCTCGAACGGCGCGAGCCCGGCCGACCGGTTGCCCATCACCCGCTCGATATACGCATCGGTGCGGCCTTCGATCAGCGTTTCGGGCAACGGCGCCGGCTGGATCAGGAAGAACCAGTGGAAATACGCGGTCGCGAACGCGCGATCCGTCTGCTCGTACATCGCGAGCGTCGGCGCGATGTCGAGCAGCATCATCCGCTCGACGGCCGCCGGATGATCGAGCGCGAGCCGATGCGCGACGCGTGCGCCGCGATCGTGCGCGCACAGGTGGAAATGCTCGAAGCCGAAATGCCGCATCACGGCGACCTGGTCGGCCGCCATCGCGCGTTTCGAATACGGTACGTGGCGCGCGTCGCTGGGCGGCTTGCCCGACGCGCCGTAGCCGCGCAGGTCGGTGGCGATCACCGTGAAGTGATTCGCGAGCGTCGCGGCGACGCGATGCCAGATCATGTGAGTTTGCGGATGGCCGTGCAGCAACAGAAGCGGCGGCCCCGCGCCTCCTTTGACACCGAAGATGTCGGTGTCCTGCACCGTCACGCGAAACGGTGCAAACGCGTCGAACGACATGGTTTGTTTCTCGTTGGTTTGTTATGGCGGCTATTGTAGGAGCGCGCGGCCCGCCGCTGAGCGCGCCAGATGCCCGAATCCATAGAAAGAGAACACTCACTCGATTGCGGCCACGCCGCGCGTTTTGCTAAGCTCGCGTAGAATCGCACGACCGTTCGTATTAATATCAACGCTGCACCGCGCAGCTACACTCGAAGCACCGTTCGACCGCCAAGCATGATGCCGGCGTCGGCGCGACCGCGCCGGCCCCGGCCGCCCCTCGAGACTGGAGACATCACATGGCATTGCCCGCCGTCCTGCAGAACCTGACGCTGCCCGTCATCGCGTCGCCGATGTTCATCGTCAGCTACCCCGAACTCGTGCTCGCGCAATGCAAGGCGGGTATCGTCGGATCATTCCCCGCGCTCAATGCCCGCCCGGCAGAGCTGCTCGACGAATGGCTCACGCAGATCCAGTCCGAGCTCGCCGACCACAAGGCGAAGCACCCGGACGCGCTGATCGGCCCGATCGCGGTCAACCAGATCGTCCATCAGTCGAACGTACGGCTCGAGCATGACGTGCGCGTGTGCGTCGAGCACAAGGTGCCGATCTTCATCACGAGCCTGCGCGCGCCGGCGCGCGAGATCGTCGACGCGGTGCACGGCTACGGCGGCATCGTGCTGCACGACGTGATCAACCTGCGCCATGCGCAGAAGGCGCTCGAAGCCGGCGTCGACGGGCTGATCCTCGTCGCGGCCGGCGCCGGCGGCCATGCGGGCACGACGTCGCCGTTCGCGCTGGTCGGCGAAGTGCGCAGGATGTTCGACGGCCCGATCGTGCTGTCGGGCGCGATCGCGAACGGCGGCTCGATCCTCGCCGCGCAGGCGATGGGCGCGGACCTCGCGTACATGGGCACGCGCTTCATCGCGACGCAGGAAGCCCACGCGGTCGAGGATTACAAGCATGCGATCCTCAACGCGAAATCGTCCGACATCGTCTATACGAACCTCTTCACCGGCGTGCACGGCAACTACATCCGCGAGAGCATCGAGAAGGCCGGCCTCGATCCGGACGCGCTGCCGGAATCGGACAAGACGAAGATGAATTTCGGCGGCGACAAGGCGAAGGCGTGGAAGGACATCTGGGGTGCCGGCCAGGGCGTCGGGCTGATGGACGACCTGCCGAGCGTCGGCGCGCTCGTCGAGCGCCTGAAGCGCGAGTACGACGACGCGAAGGCGCGACTCGGCATCGCACGCTGATCGCGGGCCATGCGGCGGCGGCGCTTCACCGCCGCGCACGAACGCCCCCAAAAACAAAAAGCGCGAACCGTGACGGCTCGCGCTTTTTTCATTTCCGCCGGCAGGCGGATCGGATCGAAGCGGGTCAGGCGCGCTTGATGCGCGCGATCGGCAGCACCCGCAGGCGCGCCTCGATCGACGGGCACAGCGACTGCCCTTCGAAACGCGCGGCGAGGAAATCGACGAACGAGCGCACCTTCGCGGACACGTGGCGGCGGCTCGCGTACACCGCGTAGATCGGTGCCTCGTGCGGCGGCACGGCGTCGAGCAGCACCGGCACGAGCCGGCCCGATTCGATGTCGTCGCCCACCACCTCGGTGCCGAGCAGCGCGATGCCCGCACCGGCGAGCACGGCCGCGCGCAGCCCTTCGAGATGGTTCACGATCAGGTTGCCGTTCAGGTTCACGCGCGACGCGGCGGCCGCGTCGATCACGAGCGCGTCGAGCATCGTCGAATTCGAATCGCGGCGCAGGTAGTTGTGGTGCGCGAGATCGCCGATCGTCTGCGGCGTGCCGTGCTTGTGCAGATAGTCGGGCGACGCGACCAGCAGGATGTGCGCGGTCGCGATCTGCCGCGCGACCAGCGACGACGATTTGAGTCCGTTCGGCGCCGCGCGCACCGCGACGTCGTAGCCTTCCTCGATCAGGTCGACTACGCGATCGGACAGCGTCATGTCGACGGTCACGTCCGGGAACCGACCCGCATAGTCGGTGACGGCCTGCATCACATGGCGCAGTCCGAACGCGGACAGCGACGTCACGCGCAGGCGGCCCTGCGGCACGACGCTTGCCGCGCCGACCGCCTGTCCGGCTTCGTCGAGTTCCGACAGCGCCTGCACGAGGCGCTCATAGTATTCGCGTCCCGCCTCGGTCGGCGCGACGCGTCGTGTCGTGCGATGCAGCAGCCGCGCGCCGAGCTGCTGCTCGAGATGCATCACGTGCTTGCTCGCCATCGCGGCCGACATCTGCATGCGCTCGGCCGCGCCGACGAAGCTGCCCACTTCGACGACGTAGCGAAACACATTCATGCTGACGAGGGTATCCATCGAACTAGCTCGCAATTCCTGGGAATCATGCAATTACGAGATAGGGTAACAAAGGCGAGGAAACAAAAAGGTCAACAAAGGCAAAACGGCGCCGCACGCAGCGGCGCCGTTTCGGGGCGGAAACCGGCCGGCGGCACGCGCGGCGCATCGCGCGCGTCCCGCGAAACGAGTGTCAGAACTTCGCGCGGATGCCTGCGCCGAACGTGTTGCCGTTCGACAGGCCGCTGATGTGGTCGTTCATGTACGCGGCGTAGACGTCGGTGCGCTTGGACAGCGGATAGTCGTAGCCGACGGCCCAGGTCTGGCGCGTCTGGTCGAGACCGCCCGAGTCGCGCGAGTACGCGTACGACGCCATCGCGTTGCCGACGCCGAGCGGCACCGACACGCCGCCCTGCGCGGTGTTCACGTGCCAGCTGCCCGCGACCTGGTCGTTCTTCGTATACATGTACTGGCCGAACAGCTTCACGAACTTCAGGTCGTAGGTCGCGCCGACCAGCCCGATGCCCTGGCTCTTCATGCCGGTCACGAGCGAGCTCAAGTCCTGCGGGCCGTTGTTGAAGTTCACGTACTGGTAGACGGCGGTCGCCGCGAACGGGCCGTTCGCGTAGTTGAACTGCGCGCTCCACTTCTTCGAGCGGTTGTCGCCGGCCGTGTTGCCGAGCGCGTACATCGCCGCGAAGTTCAGGCCCCCGAACGAAGGCGACGTGTACGACAGCGCGTTGTTCCAGCCCGAATCGCCGACCGCGCCCTGGTCGCTCGGATAGGTCGGGAACGTGCCGAGGCCGAGGAACACGTGATACACCATCGGCGAGAACGTGTACGAGTCGTAGAACGGGTTGAACAGGATCGTCGACAGGAACAGGTGCGTCGTCAGGCGGCCTGCCGTCACCGTGCCGTACGGCGAGCTGACGCCGACGTACGCATTGCGCGCGAAGAACGTGTCGCCCTGGAAGCGGCCGAACTGGCCGTTCTGCGCGCGGAAGAAGCTCTCCATCGTGAAGATCGCCTTGTAACCGCCGCCGAGATCCTCTGCGCCGTGCAGGCCCCAGTACGACGTCGACATCCCGCCGCCCGACACGTTCCATGCGCGATTGCCGCCCGGGAACTTGGTTGCGCCGACCCATTCGTCGACCTGACCGTAGAGCGAGACGCTCGACTGCGCGTGGACGGGTGCGACGGCCGCCACGCAGGCGGCCGCGGCGATCAGCTTGACGGACGTGCGCGACGCACGGCGAGCGAATGCTTTCATGGGATCTCCAGGTTTTGTCGAATGGTCGATAAGCGGCGCGAGCGTTGTTTTAGGAGCCGATTGCTTGCGTCGTGTGGGGCGCAGCCATCTTTACGGATCGCGGGTCCGGTCAAAATTGCGCACACTTATTGCGGGTATAGCGGCGGCATTAACTTCGCGGAATCGACACGTGGCCGCGCGCTGCCGGGCGGCCCCGCGCGGGGCGGACACGCGACGGGACGGCCGCGGGGCGCACGCGTGCCGGGCGCGAAAGATAGCGCAATGCAGCGGGAAAATCAGCGGAAATCTGCGCGCGACTGTGGCGAATTCGCATCACGGCCGGCGGGGGGACGAGCGCGGGGCGCGCTCAGTTTCGGTAGAACGGGGAAAAAAACGGCGAATGCGCAGGCTCCTCCTGCGCGCGGGGCGGCGGCAGCGGACGGCCGCCGCGCTCCTCGTTGTAGCGCGCGACATCGGCGCGGATCGAGCCCGCGCGCAGCGGCACGTTGCCGCCGCCCGGCGGGCGCGGCATCTGGCGCGAATCGGCGCTGATCGGACGATACGGGCTCTGCGCGGCGTAGTGGCCGTACGACGGTGTCGGGCGCAGACCCCAGCGCGAGCCGTAGCCGCTCACGCCGCCGGCGCGCGCGCCGACGGGCGGCGCCGCGCGGCGCCAGACCGGCGGGCCGCCGGCCGGCTGGCCGTACGCGTGCATGCCGCCGCCGCCGAAGCCGAAACCGTGGCCGAAGCCGCCGAACGCCTGACCGCCGTGCGGCGGTTGCGCGAGCGCGAGCGGCACCAGCAGCGCGCCGAGCACGCCTGCCACCCATCGTCCGACCTTCAGTTTCGCCCGTTCCGTCATCATTCAGTGCCTGTTGCCGCTGCCGCCGGCCGTTTCCAGCCGACGCAAGCCTTTCAGCAGTAATTTATGAGCGGTCCGAAACTGTGTCGAGCCAAAAAGTGTTAGGTCGCGGGCATCGGTGTAACACCATGTTACTGCTAGGTTTTTTCACTTCGGGCCGCAATCGTGGAAGAACATTCTTCTGCCGTTTTTCGGTGTCGGCGCCCTGCCGCGGGCGCCTTGGTTGGCATGCAGTCGTCTCATCAATCGATTCACACAATGAATTTGTGTATTGAATGACCAGACGGGACAATATCGGCTTCGCGCGCGTGCTGCGCGCCCGCCGTTTCCGATTCGAGTTCCCGATGGCCCGTCCCCGTTTCCTTCCCGACAACTTCACGCTCGCGCTCGTCGGCACCGTCGTGCTCGCGAGCCTGCTGCCGTGCCGCGGCCCGGCCGCCCATGCGTTCAACTGGGCGACCAACATCGCGGTCGGCCTGCTGTTCTTCCTGCATGGCGCGAAGCTGTCGCGCGAAGCCGTCGTCGCGGGCGCGACCCACTGGCGGCTGCACGCGGTCGTGCTGCTCAGCACGTTCGCGCTGTTCCCGCTGCTCGGCCTCGCGCTGAAACCCGTGCTGCAGCCGCTCGTCACGCCGGCGCTGTACGCCGGCGTGCTGTTCCTGTGCACGCTGCCGTCGACGGTCCAGTCGTCGATCGCGTTCACGTCGATCGCGAAGGGCAACGTGCCGGCCGCCGTGTGCGCGGCGTCCGCGTCGAGCCTGCTCGGGATCTTCGTCACGCCGGCGCTCGTCGGGTTGATGATCACGTCGCAGTCGGCCGCGGCCGCGTCGCCGTGGAGCACCGTCGGCAGCATCGTGATGCAGTTGCTCGTGCCGTTCATCGCCGGCCAGTTGCTGCGGCCCGTGATCGGCGGCTGGATCGAACGCAACCGCGGCGTGCTGCGCTTCGTCGACCAGGGGTCGATCCTGCTGGTCGTCTACGTCGCGTTCAGCGAGGCCGTGAACCAGGGGTTGTGGCACCAGATTCCGGCGCGCGCGCTCGGCGGCCTGCTGGTCGTCAACGTCGTGCTGCTCGTGATCGCGCTGGTGCTGACCACGGTCGTCAGCAAGCGGCTCGGCTTCAATCGCGCCGACCAGATCACGATCATCTTCTGCGGATCGAAGAAGAGCCTCGCGGCCGGCGTGCCGATGGCGAAGGTGATTTTCTCCGCGCAGGCGGTCGGCGCGATCGTGCTGCCGCTGATGCTGTTTCATCAGATCCAGCTGATGGCGTGCGCGGCGCTCGCGCAGCGCTGGGGCGCGCGGGATACGAGCGGCGAGCGCGACGGCGAAAACGCGTCGGCCGGAGCGGCACGCACGCGCGGCGCGCTGAGCCCCGGCAAGCGCTGACGCGAGGGCGCGCACGCCGCGCCTGCACCAACAACGCGCATCGCGTCACGAAATCTTCATTCAATTCTCCGCGCGCGCTGCCGTTAAGTCGGGCGTCCCGTCGCTTCGGCCGTCCTCGTCCATGCCCGCGCCCCATCCCGACTCTCCCGCCGCCGTCACCACGCGCCTGATCGCGGAACGCGCGCTCGCCGCCGTATTCCAGCCGATCGTCGACCTCGGGTCGGGCACGGTCGTCGGCTACGAGGGCCTGATCCGCGGGCCGCGCGGCACCGACCTCGAGCCGCCCGCCGCGCTGTTCGCGCAGGCCGCCCGCGACGGCGCGACCATCGCGCTCGAACAGGCGGCCGCGCTCGCGTGCCTGGACGCGTTCGCGGCGCTCCGCTGCGACGGCAAGCTGTTCCTCAACTTCAGCGCGGGCACGATCGTGCAGCTCGCGCGTGAACGCGAACGCGTGCGGCAACGGCTCGGCCGCGCGCGGATCGGCGCCGAGCGCATCGTGATCGAGCTGACCGAGCAGACCGCGATGCCGGACGTCGCGCGCATCGGGCCGGCCGTCGCGTCGCTGCGCGATGCCGGCATCCAGTTCGCGCTCGACGACTACGGCACCGCGAACGCGAGCATGAACCTGTGGCTGCGGCTGCATCCGGACGTCGTGAAGATCGACCGCTTCTTCATCCACGACATCGCGCGCGACCCGCTGAAGTTCGAGGCGGTCCGCGCCATGCAGCACTTCGCGCACGCGAGCGGCGCGCAACTGATCGCGGAAGGGATCGAGAACGAGTGCGACCTGATCGTCGTGCGCGACATGGGCATCTGCTGCGTGCAGGGCTTCCTGCTCGGCCGGCCCAACGCGCAACCGTCGCCGGTGGTCGCGCCGGCCGCGCGCGACGCGATCCGCACCCCGCACATCGCGGTATTTCCCGGCGCGACGCGCACCGCGCGGCCGGCCGGCACGATCGCCGCGAAGATGCTCGTCCCCGCGCCGGCGCTGCCGCTCGACGCGACCAGCAACGACGTGCTCGACCTGTTCAACCGGATGCCCGCGCTGCACGCGGTCGCGCTCGTCGAACGCGGGCGGCCGGTCGCGCTCGTGAACCGGCGCGGCTTCATCGACCGCTTCACGCTGCCGTACCACCGCGAAGTGTTCGGCAAGAAGCCGTGCCTGCAGTTCGCGAACGACGCGCCGCTGATGATCGACAACGCGACGACGGTCGAGGAGCTCGCGATGCTGCTCGCGAGCCACGACCAGCGCTATCTCGCGGACGGCTTCGTGATCACCGAACACGGCCGCTACGTGGGGCTCGGCACCGGCGAGAGCCTCGTGCGCGCGGTGACGGAAATGCGCATCGAGGCCGCGCGCTACGCGAATCCGCTGACGTTCCTGCCCGGCAACATACCGATCAGCGCGCATATCGACCGGCTGCTCGCGCGCGACGCCGGCTTCCACGCGTGCTACGTCGACCTGAACCAGTTCAAGCCGTTCAACGACCAGTACGGCTACTGGCAGGGCGACGAAGTACTGAAGTTCGCGGCGACGGTGCTGGCCGGCGTGTGCGATCCGCAGCGCGACTTTCTCGGGCACGTCGGCGGCGACGATTTCCTCGTGCTGTTCCAGCGCGACGACTGGCGCACCCGCGCGGCCGACGCGATCGCCCGCTTCAACGACGGCGCACAGCGCTTCTACACGCAGGCCGACCGGCAGGCCGGCGGACTGCGCGGCGAGGACCGGCACGGCAATCCCGCGTTCTTCGGCTTCGTGACGATGGCGATCGGCGCGGTCGGCGTGCCGGCCGGCGCGAACGGCGCGATGCGCTACGGCAGCGACGAGATCGCATCGGTCGCCGCGCTCGCGAAGCGGCGCGCGAAACAGCAGCCGGACGGTCTCGCGGTCGTCGATCTCGACGCCGGCCATGCGGCGCTGCGGGCGCGCGGGGAACCGCCGAGCGCGGCGGCGACCTGAAGGCGATCCGCAGGCCCGTCCCGCACCCGCGCGGGTTGCCGGCCGGCCGCAGCCTGGGGAGGTCAGTTTCCTGCGGGTGCGCCGATGCTACGACTGCCCCGTCCGGCGATACATTGCTGCGCGCCGGGCGCACCGTGCGAATTTGCGCTTCCGGCGGCCGGACCACTCGGCACGACGCACAAGAACAAAGCGCAAGCCGAGAGGCAGCCGCCGAAGCGCTCGCCGCTGGCAAGGCCGGCGGCCGGCCGCCTTCTATCGACCACGCGATGAACGCCCATTGACGTCGCCGGCCGCGCCGGTGGACATGCTGCGCGCGAGCTTCTCCGCGCGTTGCGCTGCCGGTTCCCGATCGGCGACCTCCGCAACGGCAAGCGATCGCGGGTTGGCCGGTGACACGCCGACAGCGCCGCTTGCCGGCAACGGCCCGCGTCACACCGCGGCCTTGTGCGCCGACTCCTCGAACGCATGAGGCGCCCCCGCCGGCCCCGCCCGCTCGCACGATCGCCTTGCCTTTTCGGCGTTTTGTTTAGTATTTTTAGTTACGGCGTTTTCGCAGATTAGCGCCTAAAAACCCGCTATTTCCGGGTATTCCCCGGTTATCCGGCCCGAATTAGGCACTGTGTTTTACTATACAATCGCCGTCACCCTAAACAAACCGGAACCCGAACGATGGGCACCACCATTCGCGACGTAGCGCGGGCGGCAGAGGTCTCGATCGGCACCGTCTCCCGCGCGCTGAAGAACCAGCCGGGCCTGTCCGAAGCCACGCGCGCGCGGATCGTCGAGATCGCGCAGCGGCTCGGCTACGACCCGGCCCAGTTGCGCCCGCGCATCCGCCGGCTCACCTTCCTGCTGCACCGCCAGCACAACCGCTTTCCCGCCAGCCCGTTCTTCTCGCACGTGCTGCACGGCGTCGAGGACGCGTGCCGCGAGCGCGGCATCGTGCCGACGCTGCTGACGGTCGGCCCGAACGACGACGTGCTGCGCCAGATGCGCCCGCACGCGCCCGACGCGATCGCGGTGGCCGGCTTCATCGAGCCGGAGACGATCGAGGCCCTCGCCGCGACCGGCCGGCCGCTCGTGCTGATCGACCTGTGGGCGCCCGGCCTGCGGTCGGTGAACATCGACAACGCGACGGGCGCGGCGCTCGCGATGCGGCACCTGCTCGCCACCGGCCGCTCGCGGATCGCGTTCATCGGCGGCTCGGCCGCGCACTACAGCATCGCGCAGCGCGCGATCGGCTACCGGCGCGCATTCTTCGAAGCCGGGCGGCTGTTCGATCCCGCGTACGAAGTGACGATCGACGCCGGGCTCGACCCCGACACCGGCGCCGCGCGCGCGATGCAGCAGCTGCTCGACGCGCCGGGCCCGCGGCCGGACGCCGTGTTCGCGTACAACGACGCCGCCGCGCTGGCCGCGCAGCGCGTGTGCGTCGCGCGCGGCGTGCGGATTCCGGAAGACATCGCGATCGTCGGCTTCGACGACATCCCGGCCGCCGCGCACGCGAACCCGCCGCTCACGACGCTCGCCGTCGACAAGGAAGCGCTCGGCCGCCGCGGCGTCGAACTGCTGCTCGCGGAATCGCCCGAGCGCACCGAGATCTCCCTGCCCGTCGAGCTGATCGTGCGGGCCAGCAGCCAGCCCGCCGGCTCACCGGCATTCGACACCGCCACGGTCCAAGAATCATGAACATGCCCCCGGTCCACTCCCGCGCCGCCGCGCCGGCCAGCCACGCGCAAGCGGCACCGTTCGTCGCGAGCTTCCGCGACCCGTCGTTCCTGCTGTCGCACGTCGAGGACACGCTGCGCTTCTACGCGACGAACGCGTTCGACCCGACGGGCGGCTTCTACCACTATTTCCGCGACGACGGCAGCGTCTACAACCGCACGTCGCGGCACCTGGTGAGCAGCTGCCGGTTCGTCTTCAACTACGCGATGGCGTACCGGCACTTCGGCGATCCGCGCCATCTCGACTACGCGCGCCACGGGCTGCGCTTCCTGCGCGACGCGCACTGGGACGACGCGCTGCAAGGCTACGACTGGGAACTCGACTGGCGCGACGGCGGCAAGCGCGCGACGCTCGACGGCACGCGCCACTGCTACGGACTCGCGTTCGTGCTGCTGGCCGCCGCGCACGCGACGATGGCCGGCATCGACGAAGCGCGCCCGTTGATCGCGTCGACCTACGAGCTCGCCGAACACCGCTTCTGGGATGCGGCCGCGGGCCTCTACGCGGACGACGCGACGCCGAACTGGAACGTGTCGACGTACCGCGGCCAGAACGCGAACATGCACATGACGGAAGCGCTGCTCGCGGCCTACGACGCGACGGGCCACGTCACGTATCTCGATCGCGCGGAAAAGCTCGCGACCCACATCACGCAGCGCCAGGCCGCGCTGTCGGGCGGCCTCGTGTGGGAGCACTACCATGCGGACTGGTCGGTCGACTGGGACTACAACAAGGAAGACAGCTCGAACATCTTCCGTCCGTGGGGCTTCCAGCCTGGCCACCAGACCGAATGGGCGAAGCTGCTGCTGATCCTCGAGCGGCACCGTCCGCTCGACTGGCTCGTGCCGCGCGCGGCCGAGCTGTTCGACGCGGCGCTCACGCACGCGTGGGACGCCGATCACGGCGGCCTCTGCTACGGCTTCGGCCCGGACTTCACGATCTGCGACCACAACAAGTATTTCTGGGTCCAGGCCGAGACGTTCGCGGCGGCCGCGATGCTCGGCGCGCGCACCGGCGCCGAACGCTTCTGGGACTGGTACGACGAGATCTGGCGCTACAGCTGGGCGCATTTCGTCGATCACCGCTACGGCGCGTGGTACCGGATCCTCACCTGCGACAACCGCAAGTACAGCGACGAGAAGAGCCCGGCCGGCAAGACCGACTATCACACGATGGGCGCGTGCTACGACGTGCTCGCGACCCTCGCGCGCGCGGCGCGCAGCGAGCCGACGCAATGAGCGGCGGCACGTTTCCGGCTTTCGTGTCGGCGGGCGACATCCTGACCGACATGGTGCGCGCGGGCGACGCGCAGTGGACGTCGGTGCCGGGCGGCGCCGGCTGGAACGTCGCGCGTGCGGTCGCGCGGCTCGGCGTGCCGAGCGCACTCGCGGGCGCGATCGGCGAGGACTGCTTCTCCGACGTGCTGTGGCGCGCGAGCGAGGCGGCCGGCCTCGACCTGCGCTTCCTGCAGCGCGTGCCGCGTGCGCCGCTGCTCGCGATCGTCCACGAGACGCGGCCGCCCGCGTACTTCTTCATCGGCGAAGCGAGCGCGGATCTCGCGTTCGATCCGGCCCGGCTGCCGGCCGGCTGGACCGACCACGTGAAATGGGCGCACTTCGGCTGCATCAGCCTCGTGCGCGAGCCGCTGGCGAGCACGCTCGTCGCGCTCGCGGCCGATCTGCACGCGCGCGGCGTCAAGATCAGCTTCGATCCGAACTACCGGAACCTGATGACGGCCGCGTACCGACCGACACTGGAGCGGATGGCCGGCCTCGCCGACCTGATCAAGGTGTCCGACGAGGATCTGCGCCATCTGTTCGGCGGCGACGGCCCCGACGCGATCGCGGCCGTGCGCGCGCTGAATCCGGCGGCCGCGGTGCTCGTCACGCGCGGTGCGCAGCCGGCGACGCTGTACGCGGACGGCGACGTGCTCGAGGCCAGCCCGCCGCGCGTCGAGGTGGTCGACACCGTCGGCGCGGGCGACGCGTCGATCGGCGGCCTGCTGTTCAGCCTGATGGCCGCGCCGCAGCGCTCGTGGCGCGAGCACCTCGCGTTCGCGCTCGCGGCGGGTGCCGCCGCGTGCCGGCACACGGGCGCGCACGCGCCGACCCTCGACGAAGTCGTCGCGCTGCTCGAACGGTGACGGGACGATGACGGCGCGCTGATCGGTCGCCGATAAGCGGCGCTGTACATGCTGCGCCGCAGTGCTACGATGAAGTGTCCTATTGCGGGAGAGGCACGATGGACACGAACACGTTCACCAAGGGCATCTACACGGCCAAGGCGCATACGCAGCACGCGGGCAACGGGCAGTTCCAGGGCTACGTGATCCTCGCGCGGGACGACGGCGACGAGACGGAGAACATGCGTTACGACGTCCACACGACCAGTCCGAGCGAGGAGGAAGCGTTCGAGGAAGCGAAGGCGCTCGCGCACCGGATCCTCGGCGAGATCGAGCTGTAATGCGCGAACCGTGATGCGCGCGTTGCAATGCGCGCGCCGTCATCGACTATCCGTCATGTGCGCGCGGCGGCCCGGCCGCGACGCGCCGCCGCCTTCGGCTCAGAGCAGCCGCGCGACCATCGACACCAGCATCGTCAGCACCAGCGTCGACATGAACGGGAACGGGTAGCGCCGCCCGCCGAGCGTCAGCGTGACGTCGCCCGGCAGCCGCCCGATGCCGACCTTGCCGAGCCACGGCCAGCAGCGCGTCAGGATCATCACCGCGACGAACGACGCCATCAGCCAGCGCAGCATCCGTCGCTCCCGTCAGAGCGCGTGCGAGCGGTCGCCGCGCGCGAACGCGTCGAGCGTGCCGTCGATTCCGCGCGAGAACGCGATCACCTTGAACAGTTCGCCCATCTCGGCTTCCGAGATCAGCTTCTGCACCGCGTTCGCGGCCGGCAGGAACCGATGGATGTCGGACGGGTCGATCGCGGCGAGCGCGTCGGTGATGCCGGCGTTCAACAGGAAGCGCGCCTGCGACGTATAGCCGAGCAGGTCGGCGCCCGTCGCGACGCCCGCATCGTAGATGCCGGTGAATTCGACGTGCGCGGTGATGTCCTGCAGCCCCGGGTACAGGAATGCGTCGTCGTGCGCATGGTGCCGGTAATGGCACATCAGCGTGCCACGGTCGCGCTGCGGGTGGTAGTACTCGTGCGCGGGAAAACCGTAGTCGACCAGCAGCACCGCGCCGCGCCCGAGCATCGTGCACACGGTGCGCGTGAACGCGAGCGCGGCTTCGTGCGTCTCGGTCACGTAGCCGTCGTCGACGTCGAGCGTCGCGAGCACCGGCGGCACGCCGGCCGCGCGCACGGGCCGGTCGTCGAACACGAACGCATGCCGCGCATCGAGCGCGACGCCGCGCTCGAGCCACGCGCCGCCCGCCTTCGCGAACAGGCGCACCGGCATCGCGTCGAGCACCTCGTTGCCGACCACCACGCCGTCGAAGCGCTCGGGCAGCGCGTCGAGCCAGCGCACCTTGGCCGCCAGCGCCGGCGCCGCGGCCGCGATCGTGTCGCGCTGCCGTTCGCGCAACTCGCCGGACAGATCGACGATCAGGTATTCGTCGAGCTCGACGTCGAGCGCATCGAGCGCCGCGAGCAGCCCGGCCGCGAGCTTGCCGGTGCCCGCGCCGAATTCCATCACGCGGCGCGTGCCGCTTGCCGCCAATGCCTCGGCGACGGGATTCGCGAGCGTCTGCGCGAACAGCGGCGACAGCTCGGGCGCCGTCACGAAGTCGCTGCCGTCGTCGGCGCGGCGGCCGAACTTGCGTGCGCCGCCGCTGTAATAGCCGAGACCGGGCGCGTACAGCGCGCGCTCCATGAAGCGGTCGAACGGCAGCCAGCCGCCGGCCGCCGCGATCTCGTCGCGCAGTTGCGCGGCGAGGGTTTCGGACTGCGCAAGCGCGTCAGGGCCGGGAGCAGGTAAACTAGCGGGTTCGTGAGCTTTCGGGTTCATCCCGGCATTGTAAATGACCGTTTCAGCCGATACGTCGACCCCGCGCATCGTGCTCGTCGCCGGCGCGCTGGGCAGCGCGGCCGACGCCGCGTCGCTCGGTCGGGCGCTCGCGACCGGCTTCGCGCAGCGCGGCTGGGACGTCGCGCTGCAGCGCGGCCGCGGCGCGCCGCGCGCGGCCGCCGACGCGCTCGTCGCCGAAGTCGCAGCCCGCGGCCGCCGCGCAGCCGTGCTCGACGCCGATCTGGCCCTGGAGGCCGACGCCGCCGCGCTCGTCGCCGCATGCGCCGGCGCGCTGGGCCGGCCGGCCTGCGTCGTGTTCGTCAGCGCGTGCGCCGGCAGCGACGACGCGCACACGGTCGACGCCGCGTCGCTCGGCGGCGCGTTGGCGCGCAACGTGACGGCGCCGCTCGCGCTGGCGCGCGCGCTCGCCGATGCGACGCCCGACGCCGCGCGCGACGACGAATCGCTGCGCGCGTGCGCGATCCACGTGCTGGATCAGGCCCTGTTTCATCCGGCGCCGGCGCAGCTGTCGCACGCGCTGATGCAGGCCGCGCTGAACCGCGCGAGCGCCGCGCTGGCGCTGGCGCTCGCGCCGAAGGTGCGGGTCGCGGCACTGGTGCGCGGCCACGCGCCGCACGCGAACGACATCGCGGCAGCGGCCTGCTATCTCGCGAGCGCGCCCGGCGTCACGGGCGCGACGCTGACCGTCGACGGCGGCGAGCACCTGGTGCCGCCCGCCGCCGGCCCGAATGACTGAACTGCGCGGATCGCGCGGCGTGATGGCCGCCGCCCGCGCCGCTTTGCGTGTGCGCACGCCAATTTGACTGGGACGACCATGTTTTCCGCTCTCCTGCACCCCCGCCTCGCGGATTGCCGCAGGCTCTACCTGCGCGACTACGAGGTGCACATCCACATCGGGGCCTTCGAACACGAGAAGCGCGGCGAGCAGCGCGTCGTCATCAACGTCGACCTGTTCGTGCCGCTTGCGCAGTCGACGCCCGTCGACGACCGGCTGCATGAAGTCGTCGACTACGACCTGATGAAGCAGAGCGTCGCGCAGTGCCTCGCGCGCGGCCACATACACCTGCAGGAAACGCTGTGCGACGCGATCGCCGCGACCCTGCTGGCGCACGATGCCGTGCGCGCGGTACGCGTCTGTACCGAGAAACCGGACGCCTATCCGGACTGCGACGCCGTCGGCGTCGAAGTCTTTCGCATCAAGGACGAGGAGCGCGCATGAACGCCCCCCACATGAACGACACGGCGGCCGATGGCGCCGTCATCGAAGCCACCGTCGCCGAAACCGGCCGCCGCGCGCTGACGCGCCGCGAGCAGAAGGAAGCGTACGAGAACAACAAGCTGTTCAAGCGGATCGTGCGCCAGGTCGGCCAGGCGATCGGCGACTACAACATGATCGAGCAGGGCGACAAGGTGATGGTGTGCCTGTCCGGCGGCAAGGACAGCTACGCGATGCTCGACGTGCTGCTGCGCCTGCGCGAGCGCGCGCCGATCGACTTCGACATCGTCGCGGTCAACCTCGACCAGAAGCAGCCGGGCTTCCCCGAGCACGTGCTGCCGGAATACCTGACGCAGATCGGCGTGCCGTTCCACATCGAGAACCAGGACACCTACAGCATCGTCAAGCGGCTCGTGCCCGAAGGCAAGACGACCTGCTCGCTGTGCTCGCGGCTGCGCCGCGGGATCCTGTATCGCGTGGCCGGCGAGCTCGGCGCGACCAAGATCGCGCTCGGCCATCACCGCGACGACATCCTGCAAACCTTGCTGCTGAACATGTTCTACGGCGGCAAGCTGAAGGGGATGCCGCCGAAGCTGCAGTCGGACGACGGCAAGAACGTCGTGATCCGCCCGCTCGCGTACGTGAAGGAAACCGATCTCGAGAAGTTCGCGGAGCTGCGCGAGTTCCCGATCATCCCGTGCAACCTGTGCGGCAGCCAGCCGAACCTGAAGCGCGCGGAAATGAAGGCGCTGATCCGCGAATGGGACAAGCGCTTCCCGGGCCGCGTCGACAACATGTTCAGCGCGCTCGCGAACATCGTGCCGTCGCATCTGATGGATACGACGCAGTTCCCGTTCGCGTCGCTGCGCGCGAGCGGCGTGGCCGACCCGCACGGTGACATCGCGTTCGACGAGGAGCCGTGCGCATCGGGCGACGACCCGGCCGCGCCGGGCGCGCCGGGCGCAGCGAAGCCGATCTCGATCGTCCAGTTCGACGACCTGTAAGCAGCGCCCGAACGGCGGCCGACACCGGACGAAGCGGGGCGAAGCGCGCCCCTTTTCGGCACTGTCGGCGCGCCGCCACAGGCCCGGAACGCCAGGGGCCGCATGCTAAAATGGACGGCTTCGAACTCCTCAGACAAGCTGGCGCCATGAATATCGTGATTTTGGCGGCAGGCACCGGCAAGCGCATGCGTTCCGCGCTGCCGAAAGTGCTCCATCCCCTGGCCGGCAGGCCGCTCCTCTCCCACGTCATCGCCACCGCGCGCACGCTGCAGCCGTCGCGGCTCGTCGTCGTCGTCGGCCATGGCGCCGAGCAGGTGCAGGCCGCCGTCGCCGCGCCCGACGTGCAGTTCGCGCTGCAGGCCGAGCAGCTCGGCACCGGCCACGCGGTGCGCCAGGCGCTGCCGCTGCTCGATCCCGCGCAGCCGACGCTCGTGCTGTACGGCGACGTGCCGCTCACCCGCGCATCGACGCTGCAGCGTCTCGTCGACGCCGCGCGCGACGGCCGCTACGGGATTCTGACCGTCACGCTCGACGATCCGACCGGTTACGGCCGCATCGTGCGCGACGCGTCCGGCTTCGTCACGCGCATCGTCGAGCAGAAGGACGCGTCGCCCGAGCAGCTGAAGATCGCCGAGATCAACACCGGCATCATCGTCACGCCCACCGCGCAGCTGTCGATGTGGCTCGGCGCGCTGAAGAACGAGAACGCGCAGGGCGAGTACTACCTGACCGACGTCGTCGAACTCGCAATCGAGGCCGGTTTCGAGATCGTCACGTCGCAGCCCGACGAAGAGTGGGAAACGCTCGGCGTGAACAGCAAGGCGCAGCTCGCGGAGCTCGAACGCATCCATCAGCGCACCGTCGCCGATGCGCTGCTCGTCGACGGCGTGACGCTCGCCGATCCGGCCCGCATCGACGTGCGCGGCACGCTGCGCTGCGGCCGCGACGTGTCGATCGACGTGAACTGCGTGTTCGAAGGCAACGTGACGCTCGCCGACAACGTGACGATCGGCGCGAACTGCGTGATCCGCAACGCGTCGATCGGTGCGGGCACGCGCATCGACGCGTTCACGCACATCGACGGCGCCGAGCTCGGCGCGCACACCGTGATCGGCCCGTACGCGCGGCTGCGCCCGGGCGCGCAGCTCGCGGACGAAGCGCACGTCGGCAATTTCGTCGAGGTGAAGAACGCGGTGATCGGCCACGGCTCGAAGGCGAACCACCTGACCTACATCGGCGACGCCGACATCGGCGCGCGCGTGAACATCGGCGCGGGCACGATCACCTGCAACTACGACGGCGCGAACAAGTTCCGCACCGTGATCGAGGACGACGTGTTCGTCGGGTCGGACACGCAGCTCGTCGCGCCGGTGCGCGTCGGCCGCGGCGTGACGATCGCGGCCGGCACGACGATCTGGAAGGACGTCGCCGAAGGCGTCCTCGCATTGAACGAGAAGACGCAGACCGCGAAGAGCGGCTACGTCCGCCCGGTCAAGAAGAAGAGCTGAACCTTTTGCGGGCGCCCGCGCGGCGCCCGCGTCGACTAACAGGATTGACCATTCATGTGCGGCATTGTCGGCGCAGTTGCGCAGCGTAATATCGTTCCGGTGCTGATCGAAGGATTGCGGCGCCTCGAATACCGTGGCTACGATTCGTGCGGTGTCGCCGTGCTCGAACCGGGCGCACCGAAGCGCGCGCGCAGTGTCGCGCGCGTCGCCGATCTCGATGCGCAGGTGCAGGAATCGCATCTCGAAGGCACGACGGGCGTCGCGCACACGCGCTGGGCGACGCACGGCGCGCCCGTCACGCACAACGCGCATCCGATCTTCTCGTCGAACGCGCTCGCGCTCGTGCACAACGGCATCATCGAGAACTTCGAGACGCTGCGCGAATCGCTGCGCGCGAAGGGCTACGAATTCGTGTCGCAGACCGACACCGAAGTGATCGCGCACCTCGTGCACAGCCTGTATCGCGGCAACCTGTTCGACGCGGTGCGCGAAGCCGTGCAGCAGCTGCATGGCGCGTATGCGATCGCGGTCACGCACAAGGACGAGCCGCACACGGTCGTCGGCGCGCGCCAGGGTTCGCCGCTCGTCGTCGGTCACGGCGACGGCGAGAACTTCCTGGCCTCGGATGCACTCGCGCTCGCCGGCAGCACCGACCGCTTCACGTTCCTCGAGGAAGGCGACGTGTGCGAACTGTCGCTCGACGGCGTGAAGATCGTCGACCGCCACGGCGCGCTCGCGCAGCGCGAGATCCGCGTGGTCAGCGCGTACGGCGGCGCGGTCGAACTCGGCCCGTATCGCCACTTCATGCAGAAGGAAATCTTCGAGCAGCCGCGCGCGATCGGCGACACGGTGCCGCAAACCGACGCATTCGACGCGACGCTGTTCGGCGACGCGGCCCCCGCCGCGTTCGCGGACATCGACAGCCTGCTGATCCTCGCGTGCGGCACGAGCTACTACTCGGGCCTCACCGCGAAGTACTGGCTCGAAGCGATCGCGAAGATCCCGACGCAGGTCGAGATCGCGAGCGAATACCGCTACCGCGAGTCGGTGCCGAACCCGCGCCAGCTCGTGCTGGTGATCTCGCAGTCGGGCGAGACGGCCGACACGCTCGCCGCGCTCAAGCACGCGCAGTCGCTCGGCCACACGCATACGCTCGCGGTGTGCAACGTCGCGACGAGCGCGATGGTGCGCCTCACCGAGATGCAGTTCCTGACGCACGCGGGCACCGAGATCGGCGTCGCGTCGACGAAGGCGTTCACGACGCAGCTCGTCGCGCTGTTCGTGCTGGCCGCGACGCTCGGCAAGCTGCGCGGGCACGTCGACGCCGCGCAGGAAGCGCAATTCCTGAAGGAGCTGCGCCACCTGCCGGCCGCGCTGAACAGCGTGCTCGCGCTCGAGCCGCAGATCATCGCGTGGTCGGAGGAGTTCGCGCGCAAGGAAAACGCGCTGTTCCTCGGCCGCGGGCTGCACTACCCGATCGCGCTCGAAGGCGCGCTGAAGCTGAAGGAAATCTCGTACATCCACGCGGAAGCGTATCCGGCCGGCGAGCTGAAGCACGGGCCGCTCGCGCTCGTCACGGAAGCGATGCCGGTCGTCACGGTCGCGCCGAACGACACGCTGCTCGAGAAGCTGAAGTCGAACATGCAGGAAGTGCGCGCGCGCGGCGGCGAGCTGTACGTGTTCGCGGACGCCGACACGCAGATCGTCAACGACGACGGCCTGCACGTGATCCGGATGCCGGAACACTACGGGCAGCTGTCGCCGATCCTGCACGTGGTGCCGCTGCAGCTGCTCGCGTATCACACCGCGTGTGCGCGCGGCACCGACGTCGACAAGCCGCGCAATCTCGCGAAGTCGGTGACGGTGGAGTAAGCAGTCGGCGCAGCGCAGTCCGGCGCGCCGACGAGACTGACGGAGAGACAATGGTAAGACTGTTTGGATGCGGATTGCTGGCGCTGAGCGTCGCGTCGACCGGCTGGGCGGCCGAGCATTACGTCGAAGTCTGGAACCCGCCCGAGGCACGTGTGCCGGCGGCACGCACGCCGGCCGCGCGCACCGGTGCCGACGCGCACGCCGGCAGCAAGGCCGTGGAAAAGCATGCGAGCGTGTCGCCGAAGCCGGCCGCGAAACCGCACAAGCGCCGTGTTGCGCAAGCCGTGAAGGCCGCGCCGCATCGTCCGCCCGCCGCGACGGTCGAAGCGCCGGCCGCACCGCGTCCGGTCGCGCAGCCCGCGCCGGGCCGGCTCACGGTGATGCAGCCGGCCGCGCCGGACACGCCGCACGCGCTCGGCTTCTCCGATATCCCGCGGCAATACACGCCGGACGGCAACGTGCTGCGCGTCGGCACGGGCAACCGCTCCGCGGAGGTGACGCGATAATGGAAGCGCAGACCTATCACGGCTACCAGATCTGGGGCCATTCGATCCTGCAGCAGGACGAGATCCTGCAACCCGAACGCTTCGCGGCGAGCGGCACGATCACGCAGAACAACCGGCTCGTCGAGGCGTCGGGCGTGCTCGGCGTATTCGACACCGAAGACGAAGCGCGCGAAGCCGGGCTCGAATGGGCGCGCGCGTGGATCGACGGTCACCGCTGAGCGGTGACGGGCAATCGATGAAAAAAAGGGGCGTCGAC
>NZ_JAULUC010000041.1:0-39828 GCF_052851275.1 Burkholderia sp. SR8 | reverse complement strand
TCTGCTGCGCTCGCTCGCGAAGGGCGAGGCGATCACGCAGGACACGTCCACGCTCGAGAATCCGGCGATTCTCGAGCAGCTCGCCGAAGTGCGCTGAGCGTACCGGTTGCGCGCGCGGCGCGCACGAGCCCCTGCGCGGCAATCCCGATTGCCCGCGCAGGGGCTTTTTGCTAAATAACGGCATGACCGTTCCGTCCCGTCCGGCGCCTGTCGCGCCGCCGCCCGTACCCGAACCGCTCGCGCGTGCTCACGCGCGCTATTGGCGCTTCAATGTCGTGCTGATCGTGGTGCTGATGGCGATCGGCTTCTCCGTGTCGTTCGTCGTGCCGTTCTTCGCACCCGCGCTCGCGCGCATCCGTTTCGCCGGTTTCAGCCTGCCGTTCTATGTCGGCGCGCAGGGCGCGATTCTCGTGTACCTCGTGCTGATCGTCGTGTACATCGGGCTGATGCAGCGCGCGGACCGCACGCTGCGGCGCGCGTACGACGACCATGCCGCGCAGGCGGCCGACGCGCACCGTGCGCGCTGATCCATGCTGACGCATCGACTGATTCGCGCGTACGCGCTCTATACGCTTGGCTTTCTCGGCTTCGTGCTGCTGCTGTGGCGGATCGAGCGCGCGACCTGTTCCGGCGTGTGGATCGGCTATGTGTTCCTGTTCGTGCCGATCGCCGTGTATGCGGTGATCGGGCTGCTGTCGCGCACGTCCGATCTCGTCGAATACTACGTGGCCGGGCGACGCGTGCCGTCCGCGTTCAACGGGATGGCGACGGCGGCCGACTGGCTGTCGGCCGCATCGTTCATCGGTCTCGCCGGCTCGCTTTACGCGACCGGCTACGATGCGCTCGCGTACGTGATGGGGTGGACGGGCGGCTTCTGCCTCGTCGCGTTCCTGCTTGCGCCCTACGTGCGCAAGCTCGCGCGCTACACGATTCCCGATTTCCTCGGCACGCGCTTTTCGAGCACCGCCGTGCGCGCGCTCGCGGCCGGTGCGGCGATCCTGTGTTCGTTCGTGTATCTGGTCGCGCAGATCCAGGGGATCGGCCTGATCGCGACGCGCTTCATCGGCGTCGATTTTGCGATCGGCATCTTCTGCGGGCTCGCGGGCATTCTCGTGTGCTCGTTTCTTGGCGGGATGCGCGCGGTCACGTGGACGCAGGTCGCGCAATACATCATCCTGATCAGCGCGATCCTGATACCCGTGTCGCTGATCGCGATGAAGAACGGGCTCGGGCCGGTGCCGCAGTTCAATTACGGCAAGCTGATGGAACGCGTGGCGGCGCGCGAGGCGCAGGTGCGCGACGCAGCCGAGGAGCAGCAGGTGCGCGATGCGTATCGCCGGCAGGCCGCGATCATCCAGACGCAGCTCGATCGCCTGCCCGGATCGTATGCGGACGCACGCCGGCAACTCGTCGAACAGCTCGCGGACCTGCGGCGCCACAACGGACCGCTGCGCGAGATCAACCAGCGCGAGCGCGAGCTGGCCGACTTCCCGCGCGATCCGACGGCCGCGCGGGTGGCCTGGATCCAGGCGCGCGACGATCTGCTCGCGCGGGCCGAGCCGCCGGTGCCGATGCACGAACCGTTTCCTGCCGCGAACGACGACGAGCGCAAACCGCGCGAGCGGAATTTTCTCGCGCTGCTGCTGTGCCTGTCGCTCGGCACCGCGAGCCTGCCGCACATTCTCACGCGTTACAACACGACGACGTCGGTTGCATCCGCGCGGCGCTCGGTCGGCTGGACGCTGTTCTTCATCGCGCTGTTCTATCTGAGCGTGCCGGTGCTGGCGGTGATGATCAAGTACGAGATACTCGCGAACCTCGTCGGGCGGCCGATCGCCGAGCTGCCCGCGTGGGTCACACAGTGGCATCACTTCGAGCCCGACCTGATCAGCGTCGTCGAGGTGATTCGCGACGGCATCGTCCACTGGTCGGAAATCCAGATGCAGCCGGACATGGTCGTGCTGGCCGCGCCGGAAATCGCGGGCTTGCCGTATGTCGTGTCGGGGTTGATCGCGGCGGGGGCGCTGGCGGCTGCGCTGTCGACTGCGGACGGGTTGTTGCTGACGATCGCGAATGCGCTGTCGCACGATGTCTATTACTGCATGGTCGCGCCCGATGCGTCGAGCCAGCGGCGCGTGACGATCTCCAAGGTGCTGCTGCTTGGTGTCGCGCTGTTCGCGTCGTATGTCGCGTCGCTCAATACCGGGAAGATCTTGTTTCTCGTTGGCGCGGCGTTCTCGCTTGCGGCTTCGAGCTTCTTTCCGGTGCTCGTGCTCGGCGTGTTCTGGAAACGCACGACGACGCGCGGTGCGATCGCCGGGATGGTGACGGGGCTCGCCGTTTGTGTGTATTACATCGTGTCGACGTATCCGTATTTCACGCAGCTCACCGGGTTTGCCGGGAAGACGTGGTTCGGGATCGAGCCGATCAGTTCAGGCGTGTTCGGGGTGCCGGCAGGGTTTGCGGTGGCGATCGTCGTCAGTCTGGTCGATCGGCAGCCGGATGAGTATACGCGGGCGTTGGTGGATTACATTCGGCATCCGTGATGCCGACACGGCCGGAATGCACGGGGCACCTGGTTCGGGGACGGAGCGTGCGGCGGCCCGCAAATGAAAATGCCCGCTGGCGCGGGCATTCGGATTCTGGCGGAGAGAGGGGGATTCGAACCCCCGATAGGCGATTAACCTATACACGCTTTCCAGGCGTGCGACTTAAACCACTCATCCATCTCTCCGGAAGACCGAGAGTATAGCAAACTCTGGCGGCGGGCCGCCACTCCCTTCGACAATGGCCCGGGAACCGGCCGAAATCCCGCCACCGCGCTCGGAGCGGCGGGCTTTCCGCCGCGTCAGAAGTCGGTCGTCATCGACAGCCACACCGAGCGCGGAGCGCCCTGCGTCAGGTACCCGCCGATCGTCGACGACCAGTACGACTTGTTCGCGACGTTGCGCACAGTCGCGCGGAACGTCGTCTTCCTGCCGAACAGCTCGGTCGCGTAACGCGCGCCGACATCGAAGCGATCCCAGGCCGGAATCGACATCGTGTTCGCGACGTCGAGATATTGCGGCCCGGTATGGATCCACCGAGCGGTCAACGTGAGGCCATGCAGCGCCGGCACGTCGTATTCGGCGCCCGCGTTGAGCAGGAACGACGGCACGCCGATCGGCCGGTTGCCGTCGTTCGTGCCGCCGGCCGTGTTCTGCAGCGTCGCGTTCAGGTACGTCGCACCGGCGATCAAACGCACACCCTTCCACGGTTCGCCGTACACGGCCGTCTCGAGGCCGCGATGGCGCTGCGTGCCGTCTGCGCCGAACACGTTCGACGACGGATCGGTGTATGCCATCGGTTTCTCGATCTGGAACACCGCGAGCGACGCGCCACCTTTGTTCGTGTCGTAGCGAATGCCGGCCTCGACCTGCTTCGACCGGTACGGCGACAGCGACTGCCCCGCGTTGCGCGCGGTGCTCGGCGCGGTTTCGCCCTGGGCGAGCGCCTCGCTGCGGTTCGCGAAGATCGACACGTTCTGCCACGGCTTCACCACGAGGCCGAACACGGGCGTCGTGATCGCGTCGCTGTACGTCGACGATACCGCGCCCGTGTAGTCGAAATTGTCGACCGAGATCGATTGGCGGCGCGCACCGATCGTGAACAGCACGCGATCGTTCAGAAAGCCGAGCGTGTCGGACACGGCGACGCTGCGCAGCCACGTCTTCATCGTCGTACCCGGATCGCTCATGTCACCGCCCGCGTAGGCCGTAGGCGGAAACGCGACAGGCGACGGGTCGTAGAGCGTCGTCGGGAACGCGCTCGACATCGTGTACGCGGACTGGCTGTCGATGCGGATGAACGATGCGCCGAACGTCACGAAATGCGACACCGGGCCGGTCGTGAAGCGGCCGCGCACGCCGGCTTCGGTCGACTGCGCGTCTTCCTTGTGCGGCACGCTCAGCCGCGAGCCAGTCGTGCCGGACGACGAGTAGGTCGGCGTGTAGTAGTCGCCGTGCTCGTTCGTATGGCGTGCGCCGGCGGCGACATAGGCGGTCCACGCGGGCAGGAAGTCGTATTCGGCGCGCACGATCCCGACGGTGTCCTCGAGTTCGCTGAAGCTCCACGGCTGCGCGTAGTTGTGCGTGGCCGAAGGCACGGCCGGCAACTGGCTGCCGCTGACGAGCACGACGGGACGGCCGGCGTCGATCCGCTGCCGCTGATACAGGAAGTCGCCGTAGACGCGCAGCTTGTCGCCGCGCCAGTCGAGCGACACGGCCGTCACGTTGTTGCGGCGGCGCTCGTCGTCGACGGCCGAATCGCCGCCGCCGATGGACTGGTTCACGCGTACGCCGAACTGGCCTTCGCTGCCGAAGCGGCGCCCGACGTCGACGTGCGTGCCGAGGGAGCCGGACACCGCACCGTCGACGGTCACGCGCGTGAGCGGCTTGTCGTCCGCGCGCTTCAGCTGCAGGTTCACGCCGCCGCCGATCGCGGAACCGTTCGGCGCCGCGCCGTTCAGGAATGCGTTCGCCCCCTTGAACACGTCGACGCGTTCGATCGCGTCGGTCTCGACGAGCTGCCGCGGCGTGATGCCGTACAGGCCGTTCAGCGACACGTCGTCGCCGGTCAGCTCGAAGCCGCGGATCACGAACACCTGCGAGTAGTTGCCGTATCCGGACGCGCTGCGCACGGCGGGGTCGTTGTCGAGCACGTCGGCGAGCGTGCGCGCCTGCTGGTCCTCGATCAGTTTCGACGTGTAGGTCGTCATGCTGAACGGCACGTCGCTGGCGTTTTGCCGGCCGAGCACGCCGAAATCCGCGCCGCGCGCGACCTGGCCGCCCGCATATGTGGGCGCGAGATCACCGGGCAGCGGTTCGGCCGTGCCGGTCACGTTGATCGACGGCAGGACGGCGGAGTCCGCGGTCTGTGCGAGTGCGGCGCCCGGAAGCGCGCAGGCCAGCGCGATACCGAACGCGATCGGCGTAAGACGCCGGACAGGGAATGTTGATGTCGACATGGGACGCAAAACGGATGTGGTCGGGTAGTCCGTCCCAGGGCGGCAAGTCGGAATCCGGGCGGAGGGGCGGGTCCGTGCTGTCGCGGACGCCATATTCGATATGGGCGCGGAGTTTAACGCAAACGAGAATCATTGTCATTTGATAATGAGACGTGTCTCTATTTGGGAAATGACTCGGGAAGGTACGCGATTCGGGACGGGCAGCAGTGGGGTGACGTTTCGGCGCGCGGGTGGGGCGGGTTGCGGGACGGGGAAATGACGCCGCGCCGGCCGTGTGTCGGCGGCAGTGAGCCGAGGCTCGCGGCGACGCGCGTTGCGATCGACGGGGTCGCGATGACCGGCGAGTCTGCTATCTTCCCGGCATCTCAAGGCTTCCCGGCTTCTCCATGACCGACCGCATCGTCGCCGCATTCGATTTCGACGGCACCATCACGACCGCCGACAGTTTCCGTCATTTCGTCCGCTACGCAGTCGGCACACCGCGTTTCGCGTGGGCCGGCCTGCGCGCGCTGCCCTGGCTCGTCGCGATGAAGGCGGGCCTGCTGTCGCGCGGCGAAGCGAAGGCGAAGTTCGCGTGGTTCGCGTTCGGGCCGGTTCGCGAGGACGCGCTCGACGCACTGGCGCGCCGCTTCGTCGACGACTATCTGCCGAACCTCGTGCGTCCGGACATGCTGGAACGCGTGCGCGAGCATCAGGCGCGCGGGCACGAAGTCGTGCTGGTCAGCGCGTCGCCGTCGCTGTATCTCGAGAAGTGGGCGAAGACGGTCGGCATCGACACGGTCCTTGCGACGCATCTTGCGTTCGAGCGCGGCACGTTCACCGGGCGGCTGAACGGCGAGAACTGCTGGGGGCCGCAGAAGGTGGTGCGTCTGCGCGGCTGGTGGGGAAGCCGGCCGCCGAGCCGACTGTTCGCGTACGGCGACAGCCGCGGCGACAAGGAAATGGCCGAACTCGCGAACCGCGCATGGATTCGCGGTCACGGACCGATGCTGCCGATCGGCGACTGACACCCACATATGAAGGCGTGGCGGGAACGGCGCGCCGGCACGCCGCCGCACGCACCTGCCGTTATGCGTCGACCCGATGTCCGCCGCGCGTGGCGCGAACCGCGCGAACCGCGCGAACCGGCCGATACGCGCCCCAGCGATTCGCGCGCCTGAACGTGCCGACATCGTTGAACCGCACACCGACTTCGCGCAGTGCCGCATGCGCGGTGCGCGCGGTCAGTTGCCGGATGTAGAACGGGTCGCGCACCACGAAGTGATGAATCGCGTGCGTGCTGCCGAAGTTGAAGCAGAACAGCTGGAACGGCAGCATCCACCACGGGTTGAGCACCTGCGTCTGCTGGATCACGTTGCGCGAATCGATGTCGCCGAAGTAATGCATGTTCGAGCTGACGAAGTTGATGCAGAAGCTGCGCACGAAGTTCGGCCCGAGCCACACGACCGCGAGAAAATCGACGACGCTCATCGCGCGGTCGACGCTTGCCGGCACGGTCACCGCATGGCCGACTGCATGCAGCGCGAACAGTCCGGCGTGGTAGACGATGAACGCGTGCCACAGCGCGTAATACACGTGTCCGATCGGCATGTAGGACGACACCTGCTCGATGCGCAACCGTGCCCGTTCTGCCGCATCCTGCACCGGCTGCGCGGCCACATACCGCCTGACCTTGCGGCGCATCGCGTCGGGCCGCAGCACGACGGCGAGCATCCCGTCCGCGATCATCAGCAGCCGCTTCACGCCCCAGCGTTCGCCGTTGGTGATGCCGAATTCCTCGAGATCCGATTCGCCGCCCGACACCTTGTGGTGATGCAGGTGCATGCGCCGCCGCGTCCACGGGTTGATCGTGCCCGGCCGCGTGAGCCAGCACAGCGCCATCATCAGGTGATAGGCCCACGGCGTCTTCTTGAAGTACATCAGGTGAATCAGGTCGTGCTCGAGTTCGTGGATCAGCGACGTGACGAACGCGGCAAGCGGCAGCGCGACGTACCAAGCGATCGCGCCGCGCGCATACAGCCACGCGATCGCGAGCATCGCGCCGACCGATACGGCCATCACGGTCGCGCCGACGAGGTTCTGGTTGTCGAGCAGCGGAAAGCGCGCGCGGATCGCGTCGCTCGCGGCATTGACCTCGCGGCGGACATACGCGACCTTGTCGGCGTCGTGGCGAAAGACGGTTCGTGCGGGTGGGTTCATCGACCGGAATCCGTGCGGAAAGAGTGGAGCAGTGGGGCGCAATGCCGATGTGACAAGCATAGGTGCGCGCGGCAGCGCACGCGAGAGCCGCCGGTGCCAATGACGGTGTCATTTCGGGCCACGTTTGGCGCGCCGTTGGACGGCGCGCCGGCCACCTGCGCGGTGCCGTCCGGCTAGAGGGCCGCCGTGGTGTCATTGCGGGCCAGCGACGCTACAATCCGCCGAAACCGCTCCGGAGTCCGCCGCATGGCCCTGTCCGTCCCGGATGCCGCGCGCCAGCTGAACAAGGCGACGGTATCGTCCGCGTATGCGTTGTTCATGCTGATGCTCGCCGAGGAGCGCGGCATCGACGCGGGCCGCATCCTCGCCGGGTCGGGCGTCGCGCGCGACCGGCTCGCGCAGCCCGACGCACGGATCACGCCGCTGCAACAGGCGGCGATCGTGTTCAACCTGCTGGACGCGACGGGCGATCCGTCGATCGCGATCGAGATCGGCCTGCGCAGCAGCCTCACGAAATCCGGGCTGATCGGCTTCGGGCTGATGAGTTGCGCGACGCTCGGCGAAGCGATCACGCTCGGCATCCGCTACCTGCCGACGCGCGTGCCGTTCTTTTCGGTGCGGCTCACGAAGCTCGACGGGATCGTCGACATCGATGTGCTCGAGGCGTTTCCGCTCGGCCGGCTGCGTGAGTTCGCGGTGGAGAACTTCCTGGTCGAGACGGCGATCCTGTTCAACTCGCTGCTCGATCCCGCGCCGGGGCGCACGCTGCAGTCGCGCGCCGAGCTGCATTTCGAATGGCCGGAACCGCCGTGGTTCGAGCGCTATCGTGCGCGCTTGCCGCGCTGTCATTTCAATGCGAGCGCGAACCGCATCCGCTGCGACGCCGCGCTGCTCGACGAGCCGATCGGCACCGCGAACGCGCAGACCGCGCAAATGATCGTCCAGCAGTGCGAGGCCGAGCTCGCGCGGCTCGGCTATGCGGAAAGCATCGTCGAGCGCGTGCGCAACCTGCTGATCTGCGGTGACGCCGGTTATCCGTCGGTGGACGACGTCGCGCGCGAGCTGCACGTGTCGACACGCACGTTGAAGCGCAAGCTTGCGGAATTCGGCGCGACCTATTCGGCGCTGCTCGACGAGATCCGGCTACGCGATGCGCTGCGGTTGCTCGAGGGCACGCACCTGTCGATCGACGAGATCGCGGCGCGGGTCGGCTATACCGATCGCGCGAACTTCACGCGTGCGTTCAGGCGCTGGACCGGCGTCGCGCCGAGCGAGCGGCGCTGACGGCGGGAAGGGCGCGTGCGGGCCGCTTGCGTTGCGCGCCCGGTACCGATCGCGCAATCAAGCGATCACGCGATCCCACGACGATCAGACGATTGTCACCCAGTTCGCCCCGCGCCCGCCGGCCACGCGCGCGTGCAACGCAAGCGTGCCGTCGTCCGGCGCGATCGCGTAGACCGACACGTATTCCGACTGCTCGCCGCACGCGACGAGCCAGCGTCCCGACGGATCGATCGCGAAGCCGCGCGGCTGCGTTTCGGTGGGCGTCGCGTGCGCGGGGTCGAACGTACCGTCCGCCGCGCGGCGATAGCAGAGCAACTGGCTCGACGTGCGTTCGCTGACGTACGCGAAGCGCTCGTCGGGCGTCAGATGGAGATCGGCGGCCCAGACGGAAGGCTCCGTCGGCGCGGGCGGCCGCGCATGGCCTTGCGCAAGGCCGGCGACGGCGGAGTGACGTGCGCTGACCCGTGCGTCGCCCAGGCGGCCGCTCGCGGCATCGCGCGCGAAGCGCGCGAGCGTCCCCTGGAATTCGCTGACCACGACGAGCGCCCGGCCGTCGTCCGCAAAGCGCAGATGACGCGGCCCGAAGCCGCCCGGCACGCGCGTTTCGCCGTGCTCGACCGCGCGCAGGCCGCCGGCATCCTCGACCAGCGCAAACGTGAAGATCCGGTCCGAACCGAGCGAACTGACGTACGCGAACCGGTTGTCGGGCGACACGATCGCCGCATGCGCGTTCGCGATGCCGTCCGCGACCTGCAGCGGCGCGCCGTCGCCGTCGCGTACGCGCGCGGCATCGTAGACGCTCAGCGAACTGCCGCCGTACGATGCGCCGAGCAGCCAGCGGCCGCTGCGGTCGAGCGACAGATACGCATGGCTTGCGTCGATCGCGGTCGCGCCGATGCGGGCGAACGTGCCGGTACCGGGCGCGACGCGGAATGCGACGATCGTCGGCTGTTCGCCGCGTGTCGCGACGTACAGCCGCGCACGATCGGGCTGCACGGCGATCGGCATCGCGGCGTCGCCGGCCGGGTAGCGGGCGAGCGGCGCGAGCGCGCCGTCGGGCGCGAGCGAGAACGTGGCGAGGTCGCCGTCGACGGCATTGGAGACGACGACGGTCAGGCGGTCAGTGTTCGGCATGGCGGAGCATCGCGGTGTTCGTGAAGGACTCGTCGGCCGGCAGGCCGCGCGGCGGATCGCTGCGCCGGTGCGTGCGCGCGAACAGCGCGGCGACTGCGGCGACGAGGGACGCGATCGCGAGCGCATACAGGCCGCCCGTGATCGAACCCGTATGTTGCTTCAGATAGCCGAAGGCCGTCGGCGCGACGAAGCCGCCGAGGTTGCCGATCGAGTTGATCAGCGCGATCACGGCAGCGGCGACCCGCGTGTCGAGGTAGCCCTGCGGGATCGGCCAGAACAGCGACGATGCGGCCTTGAAGCCGAGCGCGGCGAAGCAGATCGACGCGAACGACCACACGGGATCGTGCGACGTCGACGCGAACAGTCCGCATGCGGCCAGCACGAGCGCGCACGACAGCCAGCGCTGCGGATGCTTCCACTTCGAGGACAGTACCGCGAAGCCATACATCGCGCCGATCGCGATCATCCACGGGATCGTGTTGTACAGCCCGACCTGGAAATCGGTGAGGCCGCCCATCTTGCGGATGATCGTCGGCAGCCAGAAGGTCGCCGCGTAGATCGTCAGCTGGATCGAGAAATACAGGAAGCAGAACAGCACGATCTGCGGGTCGCGCAGCAGCGTCGCCGCCGACACGTGCACCTTCGAGCGCACGTCGCGCGTCGCACGTTCTTCATCGAGCGCATTCTGGAGCGCCGTGCGCTCTTCCGCGCTGAGCCACGTCGCATCGCGGATGTGCGATTTCAGCAGCAACCAGCTCGCGCCGCACAGCGCGACCGAGAACAGCCCTTCGACCAGGAACATCCATTGCCAGCCCTGCAGGCCGAAGCCGTGGATCGACAGCAGTGCGCCGGTCACGGGCCCGGACAGCACCGACGCGAACGCGGAGCCGCCGAGGAAGATCGCCATCGCCTTGCCGCGTTCCTGCGGCGGCAGCCATTGCGACAGGTACAGCACGACGCCGGGGAAGAAGCCGGCCTCGGCCGCGCCGAGCAGGAAGCGCAGCACGTAGAACGACGTGTCGTTCCACACGAACGCCATCGCGGCGGCGACGATGCCCCACGTCGCCATGATCCGCGCAAGCCAGATGCGCGCGCCGTAGCGCTGCATCAGCAGGTTCGACGGGACTTCGAACAGCGCGTAGCCGACGAAGAACAGGCCCGCGCCGAGCCCGTATGCGGCCGCGCCGATACCGATCGACGCTTCGAGGTGGCGGTCGACGAAGCCGACGTTCACGCGGTCGATGTAGTTCGCGATGAACATGATCAGCACGAGCGGCAGCACGTGCCACTTCACTTTGGAAACGGCGGACGCGAGCGGGTCGCGGCCGGGCAGGGCGGGGGTGGTCAACGGGAGTCTCCGGTCGGATGGCGCACGGGGCGGCGGCCCGTGTTGGCGTACAGATGGCGATGTAAGTAGTATGTCGTCGTATGACATGGTACGCCCGAGAGGGGCCGATGGCGTCACGGGTTAACCCGGAATATGCTCAAATATTGGGGAATATCAGGCGTTCGGCCGCGCGCGTCTTAACATCTGATGACGTATGACATCGGCAGCCTCATCTGCAAGCGCGGTGCGCCGGCCACGCCAGGCTGGCGAAGGATTTACGGTTGCCAGCGGTCGGCCCGCGTCCCGGGCCGGACGCCGCTATGCGATCGACACGACGCTGTTCAGCAGCATTTTCACGAGGACGGCCTGCCGCGTCGCACCGGTCTTAGCGAAGATCCCGCGCAAGTGCGCGCGAGCGGTGTTCTTCGTGATGCCGGTCGCGGCGGCCGCTTCGTCGAGCGTCAAGCCGTCGACGAGCAGCAGCGCGATCTCGGTTTCCATCGGCGTGAGCCGAAAGAGCCGATGCAGCATGTCGCGCGACGTGTGCGGCGACGACGCCGGATCGCGGACGAACACCGCGACGGCCGGCCGGTGCCGGCGGTCCTCCGCGCCGCGATAGGGCGCGAGCGGGCGCAGCAGCACGTTCAGGGGCGTGGCGCCGCCGGGGCGCGACAGCGTGGTGGCCTCGATGCGCGCGAGCGCGCCCGCGCGGAAATGCTCGAGCGCGGCTTGCAGCGCCTTCTGCAGCCGGCGCTCGTCGAGCGGGCACGACGCATGGAGCCGCGTCTGGCGCAGGCACAGGCCGTCCTGCTGCTCGATCAGCCGCTCGGCGATGCGGTTGTACTTGATCACGCGGCCGTCCTCGTCGAGGATCGCGGTGCCGACGTCGAGGCGATCGACGGTGCCCGCGTACAGCGCGCGCTCGGCGTCGAGCACGTCGAGCGCCGCATGCAGTTCGACCGCGCGCTGCAGATGCGGCAGCAGCGTCGCGACCTGCGCGCGTTCGGCCGCGTCGAAATCGCGCGCGCGATGCGGGCGGCTCACGAACAGCGCGCACTCGACGCCGCGTTCGCCGCGCAGGTTCGCGCCGAGAATGAAGCGCAGGTCGAGCGGCTGCAGGTATTGCCGGTAGAAGTCGTGCACGCACCAGCGCGCGGCGCCGAACAGGCCGTCGGCGGTGAACACCTGGCCGGGCGGCTGATCGAGAAACGGGCACAGCGCGTAGAACTGCTCGCTGTACGACGGCTCGCCGGGCAGCAGCGGACCGTGGGCCGATGCATTGATGATGAGCCCGCGCCGCGAGCCGCCGGGATTGCGCAGCACGAGCGTCGCGAAGCTCGCATCGAGCCGCGCGCGCATCGCTTCGAGAAAGCCCGCCCACGGCGTCGTTTCCGATGGCCCCTGATAGACGAGCCCGAGCCACGCGCTGAGCTCGCGGGCCGTCCATCCCGCATCGTCGAAGCCGTCGTGCGCGGCCGTGTCGCCGGGCGCCAGCGCGATCCGCATGCTCGTGTTCTCCCGGGTCGGATATGAATGCTTCCGGCCCAGCATACCGGCCCGCCAGCGGCCCGCGTCATCCGAATAGAGTAGACGGCGCGGGCCGTGCCGGCAGCAGGCCCGCGGCTCATGCGTCGCGCTCGCGCAGCAGATACGTGACGATGCGCTCGGCGGCGGCCTCCGGCGACTCGGTGACCGTATCGATGCGCAGCTCCGGTTGCGCGGGCGCCTCGTACGGCGAATCGATGCCGGTGAAGTGCTTCAGCTCGCCGTTGCGCGCCTTCCTGTAGAGACCCTTCGGATCGCGGGCCTCGGCGACCGCGAGCGGCGTGTCGACGAACACTTCGACGAACTCGTCGGGGCCGACCCGCGCGCGCGCCATGTCGCGTTCCGCGCGGAACGGCGAGATGAACGACACGAGCGTGATGAGCCCCGCATCGAGCATCAGCCGCGCGACTTCGGCCACGCGCCGGATGTTCTCCACGCGATCGGCCTCGGTGAAGCCGAGATCGCGGTTCAGCCCGTGCCGCACGTTGTCGCCGTCGAGCAGGTACGTGTGCTTGCCGAGCGCATGCAGCCGCCGCTCGACGAGGTTCGCGATCGTCGACTTGCCGGCGCCCGACAGCCCGGTCAGCCACACGATACGCGGCGTCTGCGCCTTCTGCATCGCGCGCGCGTCGCGATCGACGTCGACGGCCTGCCAGTGCACGTTGTGCGCACGGCGCAGCGCGAAGTGAAGCATCCCGGCACCGATCGTGTCGTTGGTGAAGCGGTCGATCACGATGAAGCCGCCGGTGTGGCGGTTACTGTCGTACGGATCGAACGCGACGGGCCGGTCGAAGCTCAGGTTGCACACGCCGATCTCGTTCAGCGCGAGCGTGCGCGCGGCGAGATGCTCGCGCGTGTTCACGTCGATCTTGTACTTCGGTATCGCACAGGTCGCGCCGACCGTCTGCGTGCCGAGCTTCACGAGATACGGGCGGCCGGGCAGCAGCGGTTCGTCGTGCATCCACACGAGCGTCGCCTCGAACTGGTCGGCCACCTCCGGCGGCGCGTCGGCACGCGCGATCATGTCGCCGCGGCTGATGTCGATTTCGTCGGCGAGCGTGAGTGTCACCGCTTCGCCGGCGCGTGCAACGTCGGCCTCGCCGGCCGGCGTGATCAACGACGCGACACGGCTTTCCCTGCCGGACGGCAGCACGCGCACGCGTTCGCCGACGCGCACTTCGCCCGACGCGATGCTGCCCGCATAGCCGCGGAAGTTCAGGTGCGGGCGGTTGACCCATTGCACGGGCAGCCGGAACGGCTCGTCGCGCGTCACGCGCTCGGCAAGCGGCAGCGTGTCGAGATGCTGCATCAGCGCCGGGCCCGCATACCAAGTCATCCGCGCGCTCGGCGCGATCACGTTGTCGCCGCGCAGCGCGGACATCGGAATGCTGACGATCTCGTCGAGACCGAGTTCGGCCGCGAACGCGCGATAGTCGGCGTCGATCCGTTCGAACACCGCGCGGTCGTAGTCGACGAGGTCCATCTTGTTGATCGCGAGCACGATGCGCTTGATGCCGATCAGCGCGACGAGATGGCTGTGGCGGCGCGTCTGCGTGAGCACGCCCTTGCGCGCATCGATCAGGATCACCGCGAGATCGGCGGTCGATGCGCCGGTGATCATGTTGCGTGTGTACTGCTCGTGACCGGGCGTGTCGGCGACGATGAACTTGCGCCGCGCGGTCGCGAAGAAACGGTACGCGACGTCGATCGTGATCCCTTGCTCGCGTTCGGCCGACAGGCCGTCGACGAGCAGTGCGAAATCGAGATCGCCGCCCTGCGTGCCGACCTTCTTCGAATCGGCCTCGAGCTGGGTCAGCTGGTCGTCGAACAGCATGTTCGACTCGTAGAGCAGGCGGCCGATCAGCGTGCTTTTGCCGTCGTCGACGCTGCCGCAGGTGATGAAGCGCAGCAGGTCCGTCGTCTGCGACTCGTCGGCGCGATTGGGGCGCGTATCGGGTGCCGCGTGCGCGAGCGTGTCCGGCGCGGTGAGTACGTGTGCCATCAGAAATATCCCTCCTGTTTCTTCTTCTCCATCGAACCGGCCGAATCGCTGTCGATCAGCCGCCCCTGGCGTTCGGACGTGCGCGTGTCGCGCATCTCCTGCAGGATGTCGTCGAGCGATGCCGCGTCGCTGTCGATCGCACCGGTCAGCGGATAGCAGCCGAGCGTGCGAAAACGCACGTTGCGCATCTGCGGCACTTCGCCTTCGCGCAATGGCAGGCGTTCGTCGTCGACCATGATCAGCGCGCCGTCGCGCTCGACCACCGGCCGCTCCTTCGCGAAGTAGAGCGGCACGATCGGAATGTCGTGCAGCCTGATGTACTGCCAGATGTCGAGTTCGGTCCAGTTCGAAATCGGGAACACGCGCAGGCTTTCGCCGTTGCGCTTGCGTGCGTTGTACAGCGACCAGAGTTCCGGACGCTGACGCTTCGGGTCCCAGCGATGCTGTTCGGAGCGCAGCGACACGATGCGCTCCTTCGCGCGCGATTTCTCCTCGTCGCGGCGCGCGCCGCCGAACGCGGCGTCGAAACCGTAGTGATCGAGCGCCTGCTTCAGGCCCTGCGTCTTCCACACGTCGGTGTGCACGGCCGAGCCGTGCGTGAACGGATTGATGCCGTTCGCGACACCGTCCGGGTTCACGTGCACGCGCAGGTCGAGGCCGAGGCGCTTGGCCGTTTCGTCGCGGAACGCGATCATCTCGCGGAACTTCCACGTCGTATCGACGTGCAGCAGCGGAAAGGGCGGCTTCGCCGGGTAGAACGCCTTCATCGCGAGATGCAGCATGACCGAGCTGTCCTTGCCGATCGAGTAGAGCATCACCGGGTTTTCGCTTTCGGCGACCACCTCGCGCATGATGTGGATGCTCTCGGCCTCCAGCCGCTCCAAGTGGGTCAACATCGTTCGTCTCCTTGATTCATGCCGGCGCCGCGCGACATGTGCGGCGTTTCGTGCATGACGCCACGGTATCGAGCGAGCGCGGTGGCGCTCTTCGTCCGGGTGGACTAAACCGGCGCCCGGCCGTGCAGCGGATCTGCCCTTAGTCCACCCGGACGAAGTGGCGCGCGGCGGCGGCGCTTAACGTGAGCGCTCGACCATCGGCGGAGACGACACATGACGGACGACACACGCGCCACGCAATTGCTTTCGGGCCAGACCTGGGCCGATTTCTGCGACACCCTGAAACGCAGCGGCGAGCTGATCCTGCGCGCCGACGCGCCGGACGACCCGCTCACGCGCGCGGAAGGATTCCGCTACCTGAGCCGGCTGATGCGCATCGCGCTCGAGATGCACGTGGAATTCGCGGACGGTGCATGGCCCGGCTTCTTCTCGCCGTCGCACGAGACCGCTAAGATCGGCGCGGACAACCCCGACAACCTGTACCAGTACGCGCGCGTCGACGGCCGCTTCGACTATCGCGTGACGGGGCGGCGCGGCACGGTCGCGTACCTGAGCTTCGGCACGCAGAAGGGCGGTTACGAGACGGACGGCAAGATGCTGCAGACGGGCTTTCTCGACGCGAAGCAGCTCGAGGTCGCGCCGGACGGCAGCTTCGAGATCCTGTTGAGCGAAACGCCGCGCGCGGGCAACTGGGTGCGCATGGAGCGCGGCACGAACGCGCTGCTGGTGCGCCAGACCTTTCTCGACCGGCGTGCGGAGACGCCCGCGCAACTGAAGATCGAGCGGATCGGCGCGCACGAGCGCCCGGCGCCGCTCGACCCGCTCGTGCTGCACGGCGGCCTCACGCGTGCTGCGCGGTTCGTCGAGCAGACGTCGAAACTGTTCGCCGACTGGGCCGCGAGCTACGCATCGCACGTGAACGCGCTGCCGCCCGCGGACCAGGCGCTGTGCCAGTCCGTCGGCGGCGATCCGAACATCTATTACTACCACTCGTGCTGGGCGCTCGCGGACGACGAGGCGCTCGTGATCGACGTCGACACGGTGCCCGACTGCGATTTCTGGAACGTGCAGCTCAACAACTACTGGATGGAGTCGCTCGATTACCGGCACTTCGACATCTGCGTGAACAAGCACGGCGCACGATTGAATGCGGACGGCGGCGTGACGGTGGTGGTCGCCGCGGCGCGGCCGGGCGACGCGAACTGGCTCGACACGGCCGGCCATCGCACCGGCACGATCTGCTGGCGCTGGGTCGGCGCCGCGCAGCCCGCGCATCCGCGTACGCGCGTCGTCAAGCTGGCCGCGCTGATGGAGGCCGCATGAACGCGCCGCTCGACACGATCCGCGCGCAGCTCGACGCCGACGGGCTGATTGCCGATGCGGTGGCGCGCACGGGCGGGCTCACCGCATTCGGCGACGGTCCGTATCGCGACGCGCTCGACGTGATGTGCGCATCGCTGATCGACGAAGCGGGGCTGTCCGCGCGCGGCGCGCGGATGATGCGCGAGAAGCTCGTCGGCCAGCTCGCGAACCGGCTCGTCGTCGAGGATTACTTCCGCCGGCATCCGGAGATCGCCGACATCGCGATCGACGATCCGCTCGTGATCGTCGGGCTGCCGCGCACCGGCACGACGCTGCTGCAGCGGCTGCTCGCGGTCGATCCGCGCTTTCATTCGGCCGCGTGGTGGGAAACGCGCTATCCGGCGCCGCTCGCCGGCGAGACGCTCGACGCGCCGGTCGTGCGGATCGCGCGCGCGCAGGCCGAGGTGAAGACGATGATCGACTGCATTCCGCAGATCCTGGCGATCCATCCACTCGACGCGATGCTCGCCGACGAGGAATTCATGCTGATGGAGCATTCGTTCGTGTGCGCGATGGATTCGTACGCGAACGTGCCGCGCTATACGGCGTGGCTCGCGAAGCAGGACCTGACGCCGGTCTATACGTACCTGAAGCGGATGCTGCAGTTCCTGCAGTGGCAGAAGGCGCAGCGCGGCGTCGCGCCGGCGGAGCGCTGGCTGCTGAAGACGCCGCAGCACCTGCATGCGCTCGACGTGCTGTGCCGCGTGTTTCCGCGCGCGCAGGTGGTGCTCACGCATCGCGATCCGGCACAGACGATTCCGTCGATGGCCAGCATGGCGCACACGCTGTGGCAGATGTACGCGGACGATCCGGATCCGCTCGCGGTCGGCGCGCAGTGGAATGCGGGGATGGCGCGTGCGATCGGCGCGGCGATGGCGGCGCGCGATGCGCTGCCGGCCGGACGGTTTCTCGACGTGAGGTTCGAGGACACGGTATCGAATCCGCTCGGCGTCGCGCAAGCGGTGTACCGCTTCGCGGGGATGCCGCTGGATGCGCGGCAGCGCGCGGCGATCACGGAGTGGCTCGCGCGCAACGGCCGCGACAGGCGCGCCGCGCACGACTATTCGATCGCGCGCTTCGGCTTCACCGAAGCGCAACTGGCGCACGACTTCGCCGCGTATCGCGCGCGGCACCTGCAGGCGGCCGGCTGACGGCGCGCCCGCGAGAACCATGACAACCAGGAGACACCCATGCTGCTGAAGGACAAGATCGTCGTGATTTCCGGCATCGGGCCGGGGCTCGGTGTGAAGCTCGCCGTCGAGGCGGCGCGCGAGGGCGCGCGCGGCGTGGTCGTCGCGGCGCGCACGCTGGCGAAGCTCGACGACGCGGAAGCGCGAATCCGCGAACTCGGCGTCGCATGCGACGTGCTGAAGGTTCCGACCGACATCGCCGAGCGCGCGCAGTGTCGCTTGCTGGCGACGCAGGCGGTCGAGCGCTTCGGCCGGATCGACGCGCTCGTGAACAGCGCATTCGTGCACGGCACGTTTCCGGAAGCGGTCGACGAAGCCGATCTGGACGGCTGGCGCACGGTGTTCGATACCAACGTGTTCGGCACGATGACGCTCACGCAGGAAATCGTTCCGCACATGAAGCGGCAGAAGCGCGGCGCGATCGTGATGATCAACACGCAGGCAACCCGCAAGCCGTTTGCAGGGGAAGCGGGTTACGCTGTATCGAAGGGCGCGCTCGCGGTTGCGGCAAAATATCTGGCGCGCGAACTCGGCGTGCACGGCATCCGTGCGAACAGCATCCACATGGGCTGGATGTGGGGCGTGCCAACGCAGACGTATTTCCGGCAAGCGGCCGCCGACTGCGGGATGACCGAGGACGAGATCATCGCGCCGATCGCATCGAACATCGCACTCGCGAAGCTGCCGACCGATGACGACTGCGCGCGCGCGGCGCTGTTCCTCGCGTCGGATTACGCGAACGCGGTGACCGGTGCGACGCTGGATGCGAACGGCGGCGATTTCATGCCCTGACGATGGAGCAACGAACGATGCAGGACAACCACAACGCGCGGCATTTCTTCGCGTTCAACGGCGACGCGGACGGCCTGTGCGCGCTGCAGCAGCTGCGGCTCGCGGAGGGCGAACGCGGCACGCTCGTGACGGGCGTGAAGCGCGACATCAGGCTGCTCGAGCGGATCGACGCACGGGCCGGCGATCGCGTGACCGTGCTCGACGTGTCGCACGACCAGAATCGCGACGCATGCGCGCGGCTGCTGCGCGACGGCGCGGCGGTCCGCTACTTCGATCACCACTTCGCGGGCGAGCTGCCGGGCGAGCCGCATTTCGATGCCCATATCGACACGGCCGCCGACGTCTGCACCAGCGTGCTCGTGAACCGCTATCTCGGCGGCCGGCACGTGCGCTGGGCGATCGTCGCGGCGTTCGGCGACGAGCTGCCGGCGCTCGGCGACGCACTCGCGCGCGAGCATGCGATCGACGAAGCCGAACGATCGACGCTCGCCGAACTCGGGCTGTATCTGAACTACAACGCGTACGGCGATTGCGTCGGCGATCTGCATTTCGATCCGGCGGTGCTGGCCGACGCGATGCTGCCGTGCATCGATCCGCTCGACTTCGTGCGCGGCACGCCGGTGTTCGCCGCGCTGCGCGACGGCTATCGCGACGACATGGCGCGGGCATGCGCGCTCGCGCCGCTGCGCGACGTGCCGGGCGCGACGCTGATCAGGATGCCCGATCATCCGTGGGCGCGACGCGCGACGGGGATGCTCGCGAACGAACGGATGCGCAATGCGCCGCATGCGGCGCTTGCGGTGCTGTCGCCGCGTGCGCAAGGCGGCCTGGTCGTCAGCGTGCGCGTGCCCGACGGGCGGCCGCTCGGCGCCGACGAGTTCTGTCGCGGGTTCCCGACCGGCGGCGGGCGCAAGCGCGCGGGCGGCATCAACCATCTGCCGGAAGCCGAGTTCGACGCGTTCGCCGAGCGTTTCGAAGCGGCGTTTCGGGTCGACTGACGAGCGCGGGCGGTAACGCGTGCGTCGTGCAGCACTGACGACGCACGCGCGTGCTCAACCGGTCGCATTCGCGAGCACGGCCGGCACGTTGTGGCCGTAGCAACGTTCCTCGACGCGCTCGGCGATCCGCCAGCCCTGCGCGGTGCGCACGAACCGGTCGACGTACCACAGACCGAGAAACATCACCTGCGTGCCGCCGTCCGGCAGCGCGACTTCCATCGGATTGAAGCAGATCGTGCGGCCGCGCGCGGTGTCGCCGTCGAGCGTGATCGACAGGTTGCCGACCATGTGCTGGTACTGCGGAAACTGCGGCAGCACGGTGCGCAGCCACGCCTTCACGTCCGGATACGCGCCGGCGATGCCGCCCATCGCACGATAATCGATCGCCGCGTCGTGCGTGAACACCGTATCGAGCGCGTCGAAATCGCGCGCATCGATCGCGCTCGCGTACGCGACGATCAGCTCGCGGATGTCGTGATGATCGGACAGGGTCCGCAGATCGGGCATCGGCCGCTCCCGGTCATGCGCTGTTGCGCCGGCGTGCCGCATGCAGCGTTTCGGCGCGCTGCTTCACGTCGCGCGCGCACTGGTCGAAGCCCTGTTTCACCCAGCCGCCGTGCTCGCGCATGATCGTTTCCGCGTGGATGCCGAGAAACTGATCGGTCGTGAAGTAGCGGCAGCGCTCGGCGCCGTCGGCTTCGACGTACTGGTCGCGGCGCGCGGCGTCCTTGTTGTCGTCGGTCGGACGTTGTTCCCACGACAGCAGGCGCTCCGGCTCGTACGCGACGAGAATCTCGTCGACCGGGATCACCGTGCCCGTCCCGGGAATGCGCACCTGCATGTGCACGAAATCGCCGATCCGGCCGGTCGTTTCGAGGCCGATGCAGAACGTGTTCCATTCGCCGTAGCGCGGGAAGTCGGTCAGCACTTCCCAGACGACGGACGCGGGCGCGTCGATCGCGACGGTGATCGACGTGACGAGGTTGGCTGGTTTGGTCATGGCGGGTATCGGGTGACAGTGAGGAACGGGCCGCGGCGTTTCGCAGCGCGAGCGGTCCGCGCGGGTGCCGGCAGGCATCGCCGGTGCGTCGTGCGATGCGTGGAATCCGCACGCGGTGCGCACGCGTCGCGCATCGCGGCGAATCCGACATCGAGCGTAGACCGGTGCACGCGGCGCAGAATCGTCGGAATGGACTAAGGCGTTTCACCGGGCCCGCGAATCGGCGATTGAGCGATAGCACGGTGGCAGCGCCGGTAAGTGGCGCCCGGGCACGTACCGCATCCGTTCCGGACATCGACATCGGCCGACCCTGCCGCGACAATACTGATCGCCTTTCCGTTTCCTGCCGCGAGGTGCCCGTGCCAGCCAAGCCGTCCGTTGCTCCTGCCGTCGTGTGGTTCCGCGACGATCTGCGCGTGACCGATCAGCCCGCGCTCACGCGCGCGGTCGCGTCCGGCCGGCCGCTCGTGTGCGTGTTCGTCGACGATACGGGCGAGGGCGTGGGGCGTGCGCCCGGCGGTGCCGCGCGCTGGTGGCTGCACGGCTCGCTTGCGGCGCTCGACGCGGCGCTCGCGCGTCATGGCGGCCGGCTGCTGCTGTTGCGCGGCGATGCGCGGCGCGAGATCGAACGTGTCGTGCACGACACGGGCGCGGCGGCCGTGTACTGGAACCGCCGCTATGCGCAGCCGCAGCGCGATGCCGACGCAGCACTGAAAGCGTCGCTGAAGGCCGGCGGCATCGATGTCGAGAGCGGCAACGGCAGCCTGCTGAACGAACCGTGGGAAGTGCTGACGGGCGCCGGCACGCCGTTCCAGGTGTTCACCGCGTACTGGCGCGCGGTGCGGCGCGATCGCACGGTCGCGGCACCGCTGCCGGAGCCTGAGCGGATCGTGTTTCATCCGTGGCCGGCCGGCGTGCGCGAACGCGCGCCGGCACTCGATGCACTCGCGTTGCGTCCGCACGCGCCGGACTGGGCAGGCGGCCTGCGCGACGCATGGCCGAAGCCGGACGAAGCCGGTGCGCATGCGCGGCTCGACGCGTTTTCCGCCGAGTTGCTGGCCGGCTACGCCGACAGGCGCGACCGGCCCGACGCGCTTGCGACGAGCCGGCTGTCGCCGTTTCTGCGCTTCGGCAACGTATCGCCGCGTCAGGTGTGGCATGCGGTGCAAGGCGCCGCGCAGGCGGGCGGTGCCGCGTGCGCTGCCGGTGCCGAGAAATTCCTGAGCGAGCTCGGCTGGCGCGAATTCAGTTACGTGCTGCTGTATCACTTTCCGGCGCTCGCGACCGACAATTTCCGCGCGCAGTTCGACGCGATGCCGTGGCGCGACGATTCCGTCGCGCTGCGCGCGTGGCAGCGCGGGCTGACCGGCTATCCGTTCGTCGATGCGGGGATGCGCGAGCTGTGGACGACCGGCTGGATGCACAACCGTGCGCGGATGGTCGTCGCTTCGTTTCTCGTCAAGCACCTGCTGATCGACTGGCGCGCCGGCGAGCGCTGGTTCCACGACACGCTCGTCGATGCGGACGCCGCGAACAATCCGGCGAACTGGCAATGGGTCGCCGGCTGCGGCGCGGACGCCGCGCCGTATTTCCGCATTTTCAATCCGGTGACGCAGGGCCGGAAGTTCGACCCGCACGGCACGTACGTGCGCCGCTGGGTGCCGGAACTCGCCGGCCTCGACGCGGCGGCGATCCACGCGCCATGGGAAGCGTCGCCGGGCGAACTGGCGGCGGCCGGCGTGCGGCTCGGCGTCGATTATCCGGCGCCGATCGTCGATCACGACGGCGCGCGGCGCCGTGCGCTGGATGCGCTCGCCGCCTTGCCGAAACGTCGCTAGGCGCGGCCGGGCGACGCCGCACATTCGTCCGTGCGGCGCCGCACGTTGCGCTCAGTCGCAGAACGCCGCGCGCTCGAGGAGAGCAAGCGCGACACCCGAATCGAAGTACGCGGCGCCGCACCACGCGACGAACGCGAGCACGCCGGCGGCCAGCACCGCGCGGATCACGCCCATGCCGGCTTGCCCGGCGCCGGACGCGCGATACGTGCATCGTCGATCGGCAGGTGCAGCAGGGCGGCCAGCACGCCGAGCGCGATCGAGCCGATCCACAGCGGCAGGTAGGAGTGCGTCGCGTCGTACACGAGCGCGCCGAGCCATACGCCGAAGAAGCTGCCGAGCTGATGCCCGAAGAACACGACGCCGAACAGCGTCGCGATGTAGCGCACGCCGAATACCTGCGAGATCACGCCGTTCGTCAGCGGCACCGTGCCGAGCCACGTGAAGCCCATCACGGCCGCGAATGCATAGACGCTCGCGGGCGACAACGGCGCGGCGACGAACGCGGCCATCGCCAGCGCGCGCACGAGGTACAGCACCGACAGCACGTACTTGCGCCGCAGCAGCCCGCCGAGATGGCCGCATGCGTAAGTGCCTGCCACGTTGGTCAGCGCGATCAGCGCGAGCGCGACGCTCGCGTGGCGCGCCGGCAGGCCGTGATCGAGCAGGTATGCGGGCAAGTGGGTCGCGATGAACGCGAGCTGGAACCCGCACGCGAAGAAACCGGCATTCAGCAGCCAGAAGCCGCGATGCGCGAATGCCTCGCGCACCGCCGCGCCGATCGACTGGTCGGGGCCGCCCGCGTGGCTCGCGGTTTTTGCGGGCCGGTCGCGCACCGCGACGGCGAGCGGCGCGAGCACCACGGCGACGACTGCGAGCGCGACGAATGCATGCCGCCAGCCGATGCCGCCGATCAGCACTTGCGCGACGGGCACCATGCAGAACTGGCCGAGCCCGCCGATCGCGCCGGCGACGCCGAGCGCCCAGCTGCGCCGGTCGGGCGGGAACAGCCGGCTCAGCGCGCCGTAGATCGACGCGAAGGCCGATCCCGACAGCGCGATGCCGATCACGAGCCCCGCGCCGAGCGTGAACATGCCGGCCGACGCGGCCAGCGCCATGATGACGAGCCCGGCCGCATACAGCAGCATGCCGGCGACGATCACGCGTACCGAGCCGAAGCGGTCGGCGATCATCCCGGTGAACGGCTGCGCGACGCCCCAGATCAGGTTCTGCAGCGCGAGCGCGAGGCCGAACGCTTCGCGCGACCAGCCGTGGTCGAGCGTGACGGGGGAGAGGAACAACCCCTGCACGTGGCGGATACCGAGCGCGGCGCCCATGATCAGGCCGCCCGCTAGCACCGGCAGCCAGCGGCGCCGGGTGTCTTGTTCGATCGGGGTCATGCGTGTCTCCGGATCAATGCGTGCGGCACGACGGCCGCGTTCGACCCGATTAGACGATCCGGCACGATGCCGTTCAAGCGATGATTCGGTCGCGTTCGCATGCGTGTGGGGAATGCGAGGGTGGTGATGGCAACGGAGTCACAGTGTCGGCGCATCGCTTGCGCCCAGGCGACACGCGCGCTCAGCGCTGCGCGCGTGTGGGCTCAACGCTGAAACTGCTCGCGCCTACGCCTGCGGCAGCGCCGCGCCGTACGCGCGGATCGCGGCGTCGCATTCGGCCGCTTCCGCGACGATCCAGTCGCGCACGTCGGCCACTTCGCGGCGCGGTGCCGGATCGTGACGGAAGAACAGCCAGTAACCGTACGCGTCCGGCAACGCGTCCGAGTGCGGGCCGACCACCGCGAGCCGGCCGTCCGCGAGCATCGGCGCGACGAGCGCGAGCCGTCCGAGCGCAACGCCCTGGCCCGCGATCGCGGCCTGAATCACCTGATCGTACTGGTTGAAGCGCAGCACGCCCTTCGGGCGCGCATCGCCGAGCCCGGCCGCGTACAGGTGCGCATGCCACTGCAACTGCGTTTGCGGCGGCCCGTCGAATTCGAGCAGCACATGGTCGGCGATCGCGGCCGCATCGGTGACGGGCCGCGCGGCCAGCGCCGGGTGCGCGACCGGCACGACGATCTCGTCGAACAGATGCAGCGCGCCGGCCGGCGCGCGCTCGCGCGGGCAGTAGCGGATCCCGAGGTCGATGCCTTCCGCGCGCAAATCGAGTACCTTGTCGTTCGCGGCCACGCGCAGGTCGATGTCCGGCAGGCGCGCCTGCAGCCGGCCCAGCCGCGGCAGCAGCCACAGTGCGGTGACGCCGATGCTCGCGGTGATCGTGACGGGCTGGCGTTCGCGCGCGGCCGCGAGCGCCGCGACGGTGTCCTGCAGGCTGAGCAGCGCGGCATCCGCGGCACGGAACAACCGCTCGCCTTCCGGCGTGAACGCGATTTTTCGATAGCCGCGCTGCAGCAGCGCGACGCCGAGATGCGCTTCGAGCGCGTGCACCTGGCGGCTGACCGCCGACTGCGTGACGCACAGGTCCTGCGCAGCGAGCGTGATGCTCATGCGGCGGCCGACGGCGACGAAGCCGCGCACGAGGTCCAGCGACGGGAGACGGACGAGCGGCGTTGACATGCGTGGGACTCATGCGAACGGATCAGCAAGATTGGTTGAGAACGCCAGGCGCGTCAAGTTCAATGGAGGCTGGCCCACCGCGCCGGGCGCCGCGTCGTGCGGTGCCCCGGACAGGAGACAGGATGACGATTTCGAACGAAGCAGGCGGCGCGGCGCGCGGTCGGCGCGCGACCGGCGAGGCAACCGATCGTCCGGCGGAGGCGTTGCCGCCGGAACCCGTGACGCTGATCGCGGCCGACGGTTACGTGCTGCGCGGCTATGTGTGGCGGCATCGCGGCGGCGCAGCTGCACGGCCGGTGACGGTCGTCAATTGCGCGACGTCGGTGCGCTGCGACTATTACTTCCGCTTCGCGGCGTGGCTGTTCGCGCAGGGGCGCGACGTGCTCGTCTACGACTATCGCGGGATCGGCGGATCGCGCCCCGCGCGGCTCGCGGCGCTGCGCGCGAACTGGCTCGACTGGGGCCGGCTCGATTGCGAGGCCGCGCTGCAGTATGCGCGCGACGCGTTTCCCGGCCAGCCGCTCGACGTCGTCGCGCACAGCATCGGCGGCTGCGTGCTCGGGCTCGCGGCGTCGAATGCGCACGTGCGCCATGTGGTGACCGTCGGCGCGCAGTATGCGTACTGGCGCGACTACCGGCCGGAAGAGCGCCGGCGCATGTGGTGGAAATGGCACGTCGCGATGCCGGCGCTCGCGGCCGTGTTCGGCTACGTGCCCGCGAAGCGGCTCGGGTGGATGGAAGACACGCCGCGCGGCGTCGCGCTGTCGTGGGTACGTTCGCGGCCGCGCTTCGAGGACGCGTACACGCGCGGCCCGCTCGCCGAACCGGCCGCGAGCCGGGCCGCGCTGCCGGACCGCTTCGCGCGGCTGTCGGCGCCGATGCTGGCGATCGGTCTCGACGACGACGGCTTCGGCACGGTCGACGCGATCGAGCGGCTGGTCGGCTACTACACGGGCAGCGACGTCACGCACCTGCGGATCGCGCCGCGCGACATCGGCGTCGACACGATCGGCCACTTCGCGTTTTTCCACAGCCGCTTCGCCGACACACTGTGGCCGGTCGCGCTCGACTGGCTGCGGCACGGCGCGCTGCCGGCCGATGCGCCGGGCCGCGTGCACGCCTGCCATCCGGCCCGGCGCGCGAGACCGGCGGGAAGCGGCGTGCCGGGTGCCGTCGCACACGGCTGAGCACGCACGTATGCAACCCGGCCATCGGCCGACGCAGCGACGCAGTGACGATGCGCTTGCGCCTGCGACGCGGCCAGCGCGAGCCACGCCCGATCGCGCGGTTCTGCGTTCGGCGCGATCGATTAACATCGGACGTTTGATCCGACTGGCTCCTGCATGCCGATGTCCGTTCCACCCGATTCCGAGATCTCCGCCGACTTGCCCCGCGCGTGGCGCATACACGCGCTTGACGTGCCGCGTGCCGCATCGCGTGCCGGCGTGCAGGTCGCGCGCATCGACTTCGACTGGCGCGTGCCGCTCGCGGCGCCTGCCTATGCGGCGCTGAGTGCCGCCGAGCGCGCGCGTGCCGGACGCTATCTGAGGCATGAGGACACGGTGCGCAGCGCCGCGACGCGGGCCGCGCTGCGCGACGTGCTCGGCGCCGCGCTGGGCCTCGCGCCGCAGGACGTCGCGATCGTCGTCGACGAAGCGGGGCGGCCGTCGCTCGATCCCGCGCATCGCGCGTCGCTCGATTTCAACGTGTCGCACGCGGGCGATCACGCGCTGATCGCATGGGCGGATCACGCACGCGTGGGCGTCGACATCGAAAGCTGCAGCCGCCCGGCCGACTGGCGCGCGCTGACCGGCGAAGTGTGTGCGCCGGCCGAGGCTGCGTATCTCGACAGCCTGCCGCTCGCCGCGCGTGCCGACGCGTTCATGCGCGTGTGGTCCGCGAAGGAGGCATTGCTGAAGGCGCTCGGCACCGGCATCGCCGGCGGGCTGCGCGCGTTCGCGGTCGTGCCGCCGCGCGATGCGGCGACGCCCGCGACGACGATCGTCGAGCCGGCCGCGCCGGCCGCCGGCGTGGCCGCGTTCGACGCGGGCTGGCTCGACGCGGCGCCGGGCTACGCGGCGTGCGTCGCGTGGACGCGCTGACCAAACTGCACGCCGCGCGGCTCACTCGAGCGGCACATCGTTCGGCGCCGCGTAGCGCGCCTTGATCGCGTCGCTCATCGGGAAGTCGAACGCGAGCCCCTTCGGCGGTACCGGCTTCATGAACCACTTGTCGTACAGCGCGTTGATCTCGCCGCTCTTCATCAACTGCACGAGCACGCCGTCGACGAGCGCCTTGAACTGCGGATCGTCCTTGCGCAGCATGAACCCGTACGCTTCCGACGATTGCGGCGTGCCGACGATCGTCCAGTCGGCCGGTTTCGCCGCGAGCTGGCGCACGCCGGCGAGCAGCACGTCGTCCATCATGTAGGCGGCCGCGCGGCCCGATTCGAGCGTGAGGCGTCCCTCGCCATAGTCCTTCGCGCTGATGATCTGCATGTTCATCTTCTTCTTCTCGTTCATCTTGCGCAGCAGGCGTTCGGACGTCGTGCCCTGGTTCGTCACGACCGTCTTGCCGGCGAGATCGGGGAAGTCGCGGATGCCCGAATTCGTGCGCGTGAGCAGGCGCGTCGTCGCGACGAAGAAGGTCGTCGAGAACGCGACCTGTGCGTGCCGCGCGGCGAGGTTGGTCGTCACCCCGCATTCGAGATCGACGGTGCCGTTCTGCACGAGCGGGATCCGGTTCTGCGACGTCACCGGGATGAAGCGCACCTGCAGGTCGGGCTTGCCGGTGCGCGCTTTTACCGCCGCGATCACGCGATCGCACAGGTCCTGCGAGAAACCGATCACCTTGCCGCTCGCATCGACATAGGAGAACGGCACGGACGTCTCGCGATGGCCGATCGCGATCAGATTGGCTTGCCGAACTTTCTCGAGCGTGCCGCCCGGCGGCTCGGCGGCGAGCGATGCGCCGCACGCGAGCGCGCAACTGGCGACGAGCAGGCTGCGGCCGAACAGGGCGGTCAACCGGGGCGGAAGGGTCATGGCGGGTCTCCGTAAGCGCATGGCAGGGAAGTGCGGATTCGTATGTTGCCAAAGAAAAAATAATTGCAACATATGTTAATCGGCCGACTTGACGCGCGGCCCTGGGGCCTGCGCAGGGCATCAGGGAAATTCCCGAGTCGAAATCGTGAAAACGGACTTGTCTAGACAAGTTGCGATGGCTACACTGCAATCCATCCCGAACTTGTCTAGACAGGATTGCTCACATGATTACGTTGACCCCCGGCCACCTGACCCTTCCGCAACTGCGCAAGATCGCTCGCGAATCCGTGCAGCTGAAGCTCGACCCGGCGAGCTTCGCGAAGATCGACGCGGGCGCGAAGGCCGTCGCCGACATCGCGGCGAAGGGCGAGCCGGCATACGGCATCAATACGGGCTTCGGCCGCCTGGCCAGCACGCACATCCCGCACGACCAGCTCGAGCTGCTGCAGAAGAACCTGGTGCTGTCGCACGCGGTCGGCGTGGGCGAGCCGATGGCCCGCTCGTCGGTGCGCCTGCTGATGGCGCTGAAGCTGTCGAGCCTCGGCCGCGGCCACTCGGGCATCCGCCGCGAAGTGATGGACGCGCTGATCACGCTGTTCAACGCGGACGTGCTGCCGCTGATTCCGGTGAAGGGCTCGGTCGGCGCGTCGGGCGACCTGGCGCCGCTCGCGCACATGTCGGCCGTGCTGCTCGGCGTCGGCGAAGTGTTCATCCGCGGCGAGCGCGCGAGCGCGCTGGACGGTCTGCGCGTCGCGGGCCTCGCGCCGCTGACGCTGCAGGCAAAGGAAGGCCTCGCGCTGCTGAACGGCACGCAGGCATCGACGGCGCTCGCGCTCGACAACATGTTCGCGATCGAAGACCTGTATCGCACCGCGCTCGTCGCGGGTGCGCTGTCGGTCGACGCGGCAGCCGGCTCGGTGAAGCCGTTCGATGCGCGCATCCATGAGCTGCGCGGCCACCAGGGGCAGATCGATGCGGCAGCGTCGTACCGCGAACTGCTCGAAGGCTCGCCGATCAACCAGTCGCACCGCGACTGCGACAAGGTGCAGGATCCGTACAGCCTGCGCTGCCAGCCGCAGGTGATGGGCGCGTGCCTGGACCAGATGCGCCACGCGGCCGACGTGCTGCTGGTCGAAGCGAACGCCGTGTCGGACAACCCGCTGATCTTCCCGGATACCGGCGAAGTGCTGTCGGGTGGCAACTTCCACGCGGAACCCGTCGCGTTCGCGGCCGACAACCTCGCGCTCGCCGCGTCGGAAATCGGCGCGCTGGCCGAACGCCGCATCGCGCTGCTGATCGACGCGACGCTGTCGGGCCTGCCCCCGTTCCTCGTGAAGGACGGCGGCGTGAACTCGGGCTTCATGATCGCGCACGTGACGGCTGCCGCGCTGGCATCGGAAAACAAGACGCTCGCGCACCCGGCGTCGGTGGACTCGCTGCCGACCTCGGCGAACCAGGAAGACCACGTGTCGATGGCGACGTTCGCCGCACGCAAGCTCGCCGACATCGCGGACAACACCAAGCACATCCTCGCGATCGAACTGCTGGCCGCCGCCCAGGGCGTCGACCTGCGCGCGCCGTACCACACGAGCCCGAAGCTCGCGCCGGTGATGGAAACGATTCGCAGCAAGGTCGCGCACTACGAGCTCGATCACTACTTCGCGCCGGACATCGCGGTGATCGCGAAGCTGGTCGGCGAGCGTGCGTTCGCGACGGTGGCGCCGTTCTCGTTCGCATCGGAACAGTAAGCCCATGAGCGCGCCGGTCTACCAGGAGATCAAGGATTTCATCCTGGGCCGCATTCACGCCGGCGAGTGGGCGGAGGGCGACCAGGTGCCCTCCGAGAACGAACTGGCCCGCGAGTTCAAGGTCGCGCGCATGACCGTCAACCGCGCGCTGCGCGAGTTGACGGCCGAGCAGGTGCTGACGCGCATGAAGGGCGCCGGCACCTACGTCGCGCGGCCGAAGTACGAGTCGACGCTGGTGGCGATCCGCAGCATCTCGGAGGAGGTCGACGCGCGCGGGCATGCGTACCGCGCCAGCGTGCTCGGCCTCGAGACGATCCGCGCCGACGAGGCGCTCGCCGACGAGATGCAGGTGGCCGTGCGCGCGAAGCTGTTTCATTCGCAGGTGTTGCACTTCGAGAACGACGAACCCGTCCAGCTCGAAGAACGGTGGGTGAATCCGGCGGTCGCGCCGGATTATGCCGAGCAGGATTTCACGAACACGACGCCGAACCTGTACCTGATGCGCGCGGCCCCGCTGCAGCGCGTCGAGTACCGGATCGAAGCGGCGGCTCCGGCGCCCGAGCGGCGCGAGCAGCTGCGGATGGACGGCGTCGAGCCGTGTCTGGTTTTACATCGGCGCACCTGGTCGCAGGGCGTCGTCGCCTCGGTGGCGGATCTGTGGCATCCCGGCAGCCGTTATCGCTTCACCGGGCATTTCTGATTCCTTGTTGATATTCACTTTCCTTCGGGAGCAGTCGTCATGAACCATCCGAAACACATCGATCCCCGTCTCGATCCGACGCGCACGATCCGCGCGCCGCGCGGCAGCGAGAAGGTCTGCAAGACCTGGCTGGCCGAAGCGGCCTACCGGATGATCCAGAACAACCTGGATCCGGAAGTCGCCGAGCATCCGCACGCGCTCGTCGTGTACGGCGGCATCGGCCGCGCGGCGCGCAACTGGGAATGCTACGACCAGATCCTCGCGTCGCTGAAGGATCTCGAAGAGAACGAAACGCTGCTGATCCAGTCGGGCAAGCCGGTCGGTGTGTTCCGCACGCACAAGGATGCGCCGCGCGTGCTGCTCGCGAACTCGAACCTCGTGCCGCACTGGGCGACCTGGGATCACTTCCACGAGCTCGACCGCAAGGGCCTGATGATGTACGGCCAGATGACGGCCGGCAGCTGGATCTACATCGGCAGCCAGGGCATCGTGCAGGGCACCTATGAAACCTTCTTCTCGGTCGCGAACCAGCACTTCAACGGCGATCCGTCGGGCCGCTGGATCCTGACGGGCGGCCTCGGCGGGATGGGCGGCGCGCAGCCGCTCGCCGCGACGATGGCCGGCTTCTCGATGATCGCAGTCGAATGCGACGAGACGCGCATCGACTTCCGCCTGAAGACGCGCTACGTCGACAAGAAGGCGACGACGCTCGACGAAGCGCTCGGCATGATCGAAGAAGCGAAGCGCGACGGCAAGCCGGTGTCGGTCGGCCTGCTCGGCAACGCGGCCGACGTGTTCGCGGAACTCGTCAAGCGCGGCATCACGCCGGACTGCGTGACCGACCAGACGAGCGCGCACGACCCGATCAACGGCTACCTGCCGCAGGGCTGGACCGTCGCGCAGTGGCGCGAGGCGCAGAAGGTCGATCCGCAGAGCATCGTGAAGGTCGCGAAGCAGTCGATGGCCGTCCAGGTGCGCGCGATGCTGACGCTGCAGGAACGCGGCGCGGCGACGCTCGACTACGGCAACAACATCCGCCAGATGGCGCTGGAAATGGGCGTCGAGAACGCGTTCGACTTCCCGGGTTTCGTGCCGGCCTACATCCGCCCGCTGTTCTGCGAAGGCAAGGGCCCGTTCCGCTGGGTCGCGCTGTCCGGCGATCCGGAAGACATCTACAAGACCGACCAGAAGGTGAAGGAGCTGATCCCCGACGATCCGCACCTGCACAACTGGCTCGACATGGCACGTGAGCGCATCGCGTTCCAGGGCCTGCCCGCACGGATCTGCTGGGTCGGCGTGAAGGATCGCTACCGCCTCGGCCAGGCATTCAACGAAATGGTGAAGAACGGCGAACTGAAGGCACCGATCGTGATCGGCCGCGACCACCTCGACACCGGCTCGGTCGCGAGCCCGAACCGCGAGACGGAATCGATGAAGGACGGTTCGGACGCCGTCAGCGACTGGCCGCTGCTGAACGCGCTGCTGAACACGGCCGGCGGCGCATCGTGGGTATCGCTGCACCATGGCGGCGGCGTCGGGATGGGCTTCTCGCAGCACTCGGGCGTCGTGATCGTCGCGGACGGCACCGCCGACGCGCACGAGCGTCTTGGCCGCGTGCTGCTGAACGACCCGGCGACGGGCGTGATGCGCCACGCGGATGCCGGCTACGAACTCGCGCAGCAGACGGCCCGCGAAGCCGGCCTGAAGCTGCCGATGCTCGGCCGCTGAGCATGACGGCGCTCGACCAGGCGCCGCTGCACGCAACGACGATCCGCGCAGCGGATCTCGTTGCGTCGCCGTGGAAGAACGGCGGCGGCGTGACGCGCGAAATCGGCGCATTCCCCGTGGGCGCCGCGCTCGACGCATTCGCATGGCGCGTGAGCGTCGCCGACGTCGCCGCAGCCGGCCCGTTCTCGCGCTTCGACGGCGTCGACCGTACGCTGGTGCTGCTGTCCGGCGCGGGCATGACGCTCGCGGAAGCGGGCGGCGCGCGCCACGTGCTCGATACGCCGCTTGCGCGTGCGGACTTCGCCGGCGAAGCCACGATCGACGCGACGCTGCACGACGGCGCGACGCGCGACTTCAACCTGATGACGCGACGCTCGGCGGCACGCGGGACGCTCGACGTGTGGCCCGAGGGCACGCATCGCGTCGAGCGCGCGGATACCGTGCTGCTGTTCTGCGCGACGGGCGCGGTCGGTGTCGACATCGACGGCGCGCACTATGCACTGCAGGAAATGGACACGCTGCGACTCGACGGGCCGCAGCGTGCGTTTGACGTCGTCGTGAGCGGAGGCGGCGCGCTGCTCGCCGTGTCGCTCGCCGTCGGCGAACGAGACTGAACGCATGAAACCGACTGTCTGGCATCACCTGAGGCTGTGTCCGCACGGCCATCCCGACGAAACGATCGACGACGCGGCGATTGCCGTCGACGAAACCGGCACGATCGTATGGCTCGGCCCGTTCTCCGCGCTGCCGCACGGCTATGCGCACTGGCAGCGGGAAGACCTGCACGGCGCGTGGGTGACGCCGGGCCTCGTCGACTGCCATACGCACCTCGTGTACGGCGGCACGCGTGCCGACGAGTTCGCGCAGCGCCTCGCCGGCGTCAGCTACGAGGAGATCGCGCGGCAGGGCGGCGGGATCGTGTCGACGGTGCGCGCGACGCGCGCGGCCGACGAGACGACGCTGTTCGTGCAGGCCGCCGCGCGCCTGCAGCCGCTGCTCTCCGAAGGCGTGACCGCGATCGAGATCAAGTCGGGCTACGGGCTCGACCTCGCGAGCGAGCGCAAGATGCTGCGCGTCGCGCGCCAGCTCGGCGAGCGCTTCCCGGTCACCGTCTACACGACGTTTCTCGGCGCGCACGCGCTGCCGCCGGAATACGCGGGCCGCGCCGACGAGTACATCACCGAAGTGTGCGAGCGGATGCTGCCTGCACTGGCCGACGAAGGCCTCGTCGACGCGGTCGACGTGTTCTGCGAACGCATCGGCTTTTCGCTCGCGCAGACCGAGCGTGTGTTCGACGCCGCGACGCGGCGCGGCCTGCCGGTGAAGCTGCACGCGGAACAATTGTCGAACGCGGGCGGCACCGCGCTGGCCGCACGGTATCGCGCGCTGTCGGCCGACCACCTCGAATTTCTCGACGAAGCCGGGATCGAGGCGATGAAGGCGGCCGGCACGGTCGCCGTGCTGTTGCCCGGCGCGTACTACTTCATTCGCGAAACGCAACTGCCGCCGATCGCGCTGCTGCGCAAGCACGGCGTGCCGATCGCGCTCGCGACCGATCACAACCCCGGCACGTCGCCGCTCGAATCGCTGCTGCTGACGATGAACATGGGCTGCACGCTGTTCCGGCTCACAGTGCCCGAGGTATTGCAGGGCGTCACGCGCCATGCGGCCGCCGCGCTCGGCCGCGCGCATCGGCACGGCGTGCTGGAGGCCGGCCGCCAGGCCGATTTCGCGGTCTGGTCGGTCGGCTCGCTGGCGGAGCTCGCGTACTGGATCGGCCGGCCGCTGTGCGAGCAGGTCGTGCGCGGCGGTTCGACGGTGTTTCGCCGGATGAACGGCTAGCTTTGCATGGGACCGGACCGAGCGCCGATGCGGTCGGTCCGGCAGATCGCCGCGGGGCAGCCGCAAGCGCTGACGCGCCGACGCCTGCCGGCCGCGGCGAGGAACCGAACCGGGTGCTGAAGCGCCAGGTCCGGTCGACAAGGACTCACGATGACCGACTCTATGTTGTTCGCGGACCATGCCTACCTGTCCGATGGCTGGCGCCGCAACGTGCTGCTGCGCTGGGACGCGGCCGGCACGCTGACCGACGTGACGCCCGACAGCGATGCGCCGTCCGGTGTCACGCGCGCGGCCGGCCCCGTGCTGCCCGGCATGCCGAACCTGCATTCGCACGCGTTCCAGCGCGCGATGGCCGGGCTCACCGAATACCGCGCGAATCCGGCCGACAGCTTCTGGAGCTGGCGCGACCTGATGTACCGCTTCGCGCTGAAGATCACGCCCGATGCGCTCGCCGCGATCGCGCGCTGGCTGTACGTCGAGATGCTCAAGTGCGGCTACACGTCGGTGTGCGAATTCCACTACGTGCATCACGCGCAGGACGGCTCGCGCTATCCGCAGATCGCGGAGCTCGGCGCGCGCGTGGTCGACGCGGCGCGCTCGGCCGGCATCGGCATCACGATGCTGCCGGTGTCCTACCAGTTCGCCGGTTTCGGCAACAAGCCCGCGCGTGACGACCAGCGCCGTTTCATCAACACGCCGGACGGGCTGCTCGAACTGCTCGACGCGATGCGCCGCATCGCGCCCGAACACGGCGCGCTGCGTTACGGCGTCGCGCCGCACTCGCTGCGCGCGGTGTCCGAGAACGGGCTGCGCGTGCTGCTCGAAGGGCTGCCCGACGACGCGCCGGTGCACATCCATATCGCCGAACAGACGGCCGAAGTCGACGATTGCGTGCGTGCGTACGGCGCGCGCCCCGTGCAATGGCTGCTCGATCGCTTCGACGTCGATGCGCGCTGGTGCCTCGTGCATGCGACGCACGTCGATGCGGCCGAAACGGCAGCGCTCGCGAAGCGCCGCGCGGTGGCGGGCCTGTGCCTGACCACCGAAGCGAATCTCGGCGACGGCGTGTTCCCGGCCGTCGACTATCTCGCGCAGGGCGGCGTGATCGGTGTCGGCTCTGACAGCCACGCATCGGTCGACTGGCGCTCGGAGCTGCGCCTGCTCGAATACGGGCAGCGGCTCGTGCATCGCGCGCGCAACGTGCTCGCGAGCGACACGCAGCCGCATGTCGCGGATCGTCTGTTCGACGCATCGCTCGCGGGCGGCGCGCAGGCCAGCGGGCGGCGCATCGGCGCGCTGCGCGCAGGCTGCCGCGCCGACTGGCTCGTGCTCGATCCCGACCATCCGGCGATCGCCGAACACGGCAGCGACGCATGGCTGGCGGGCGCGGTGTTCGCCGAGCATGGCGACACGCCGGTGCTCGACGTCTACACGGGCGGCGAGCGCGTCGTGAGCGGCCGCCGTCATCGCGACGAAGCCGCTGCGTATGCAGACTATCGCGCCGCGCTGGCGCAACTGCTGCGCTGAACGCGCGGCTCCGGTGCGCGCGATCCGCGCGCCGGCAGACTTTTACGGTGATGCGACATGACTGAACAACCGGCTGTATTCACGCTGAAGCAGGGCACGCTGCCGCTGCTGATCTCGATTCCGCACGCAGGCACGCACATTCCCGACGACATCGCGGCGACGATGACGCCCGATGCGCGCTTCGTCGACGATTGCGACTGGCACCTCGAGCGGCTGTACGGGTTCGCCGCGACGCTCGGCGCATCGATCCTCGTGCCGTCGCATGCGCGTTACGTGGTCGACCTGAATCGTCCGCCCGACAACGAGAACCTGTATCCGGGGCAGGACACGACGGGGCTCGTGCCGGTCGACACGTTCGACAAGGTGCCGCTGTATCCGGCGAACGCGCTGCCGGGCAACGACGAGATCATGCGCCGTCGCGACCGCTACTGGCGTCCGTATCACGACGCGTTGCAGGAAGAGATCGCGCGGCTCAAGCGCGAGCACGGCCGCGTGCTCGTATGGGAAGCGCATTCGATCCGCTCGCACGTGCCGCGCTTCTTCGAAGGCCGCCTGCCGGACTTCAACTTCGGCACGTCGAGCGGCGCGAGCGCGCGGCCCGGCCTCGCCGAGGCGCTGGCCGCGTGCGTGAGCGCGCACGGCGGCTACACGGCCGTCGCGAACGGGCGTTTCAAGGGCGGCTACATCACGCGTCACTACGGCGTGCCCGACACCGGCGTCGAGGCCGTGCAGCTCGAACTGTCGCAGATCACGTACATGGAAGAGACGCGTCCGTATGCGTACGACGAAGCGCGCGCCGCGCGAATCGTGCCGCTGTTGCAGACGCTCGTCGAAACCGCGCTCGCGCATCGCTGATCCGTCTGCCCGCGGCATGCGGCGGCGCGCCTGGACATCGCGCGGCGGGCCGCCGGCGCACGCGGAGCCCGCCGACGCAGTGCACAAAACGGCATCGACCCGGCCGGTCGATGCCGTTTTTTTTTCGTCCGAGCGATACCGCGATCGATACCTGAAAATTTGACGCAATTTTTAGGTGATATAAGCTGAATGTCAGGAAGTCGTCACGCGCGCACCGGCCGCGACGGCGCCGATCAGCGCCGCACCGCGCCGGAATCCGTTGCGAGACACCTTGCCGACGTGTCGCCGCGCGGCATTGCCGCCTCCGCTTCATCGCGACACGTGTCCTGCCTTCATCAGTCAGTCGAGTACGATCGTGAAAGCCGCCAGCCCTTCGATACGCCGGACCCGAAGTCCGTCGGCGGGCGCGCCGCCTCAGGCCGGGCCGATCCGGCATGCTGATCGCGGCACGCGCGCCGCCCTCCCACGCGAGCCCCGTTTCTTCGCCGTGTCCCATCGCGGCCTGCGCCGCTTCAACCTCGTGACCGCGCAAGTGTTCAGCGCGGTGCAGTGCGACGGCAGCGCTTCGTTGTTGCCCTAGCGTCGTTTTCCGCATTCGCATCGGGTCGCCCGGCCTGCTGCCGCTTCGTCCGCGCAGCAGGGCCGCGCATGCGCACGTGCCGTGTCGGCGCGGGCTGTCGTCGTGCCGCGCACCCGTGCGCCGTGCGCGCTTGCCGCGGAGGCGATCATGCGACCGCGCCCGATCGTAGCCGTCACCGCCGACCGCATCATGCGCGGCGCCCATCCGAACCACACGGCCGGCGAGAAATATCTGGTCGCAGTGGTCGACGGTGCCGGCGCGCTCGCGTTCGTGCTGCCCGCGCTCGGCGCGCGCCAGCCGGTCGATGCGATCGTTGCATCGGTCGACGGGCTGCTGCTGACCGGCAGCTATTCGAACGTCGAGCCGCGTCACTACGGCGGCCCGGCGAGTACGCCGGACACGCTGCACGACCCCGCGCGCGACGCGACCGCGCTGCCGCTGATCCGCGCGGCGATCGACGCGGGCGTGCCCGTACTCGCGATCTGCCGCGGGATGCAGGAGCTGAACGTCGCATATGGCGGCACGCTGCATCAGCGGCTCCATGCGCGCGCGGGCTTCCACGATCATCGCGAACGCGACGGCGATCCGCTCGAGCGGCAGTACGGCCCCGCGCACCGCGTGCAGTTCACGCCGGGCGGCCTGCTGCAGCGGGTTGCGCGCGGTGCGCACGACGCGATGGTCAATTCGCTGCACGACCAGGGCATCGCGCGGCTCGGCGCAGGGCTCGCCGTCGAGGCGAGCGCGCCCGACGGGCTGATCGAGGCCGTCAGCGTGCGCGGCGCGCGTGCATTCGCGCTCGGCGTGCAGTGGCATCCCGAATGGCGCCATGCGGAACAACCGCTGTCGCGCGACATCTTCGCGGCTTTCGGCGCGGCGTGCCGCGCACGGATGACGCACCGCCTTCATGCGGCCGGCGGCACCATGCCGTCGCCGGCCGCATCCGACATCGACATCGACTAACGAGGCCGATCATGCAACCCGAACTGAGCGAATTCCTGCGTCAGCACCGCATCACCGAAGTCGAGGCGATCATTCCCGACATGGCCGGCATCGCGCGCGGCAAGATCATTCCGCGCAACAAGTTCGAGTCCGGCGAATCGATGCGCCTGCCGCAGGCCGTGATGGTGCAGACCGTCACCGGCGATTATCCGGAGGACGGCACGCTGACCGGCGTGACCGATCCCGACATGGTGTGCGTGCCCGATCCATCGACGATCTGTCTGATCCCGTGGGCCGTCGATCCGACCGCGCAGGTGATCCACGACTGCGTGCATTTCGATGGCTCGCCGGTCGAGATCTCGCCGCGCTACGTGCTGCGCCGCGTGCTCGACCTGTACCACGCGAAGGGTTGGAAGCCGGTGGTCGCGCCCGAGCTCGAGTTCTATCTGGTCGACATGAATGCCGATCCCGACCTGCCGTTGCGTCCGCCCGTCGGGCGCACGGGCCGCGCGGAGACCGGCCGCCAGTCGTATTCGATCGAGGCAGTCAACGAGTTCGATCCGCTGTTCGAGGACATCTACGAATATTGCGAGATGCAGGGGCTCGACATCGAGACGCTGATCCACGAGGTCGGCGCCGCGCAGATGGAGATCAACTTCGTGCACGGCGATGCGCTGTCGCTCGCCGACCAGGTGTTCCTGTTCAAGCGCACAGTGCGCGAGGCCGCGTTGCGCCACAACATGTACGCGACCTTCATGGCCAAGCCGATGGAAGGCGAGCCGGGCTCCGCGATGCACATCCACCAGAGCCTCGCCGATGCGCGCACGGGCCGCAACCTGTTCGCCGACGAGGGCGGCGTCGTGTCGCCGATGTTCCACAGCTATCTTGCCGGGCTGCAGAAGTACACGCCCGCGCTGATGCCGATCTTCGCGCCGTACATCAACTCGTACCGCCGGCTGTCGCGCTTCATGGCCGCGCCGATCAACGTGCAGTGGGGCTACGACAACCGTACGGTCGGTTTCCGCATACCGCAGTCGGCGCCGGTCGCGCGCCGCATCGAGAACCGGATCCCGGGCGTCGACTGCAACCCGTACCTCGCATTCGCGGCGACGCTCGCGGCCGGCTATCTCGGTCTCACGCAGCAGCTCGAGCCGACCGAGCCGATCGCATCCGACGGCTACGACCTCCCATACCAGCTGCCGCGCAACCTGGAGGAGGGGATCTCGCTGATGGCCGCGTGCACGCCGCTCGCCGGCATTCTCGGCGACAAGTTCGTGAAGGCCTATCTGGCGCTGAAGGAAACCGAATACGAAGCGTTCTTCCGCGTGATCAGCTCGTGGGAGCGCCGCCATCTTCTGCTGCACGTGTAAGCGTGCGGCACCGACTAGCGGAGGCAACATGACCGAACGAAACGAAACCGGCGCCGCGCGGCCGACCGCCGAATACCGCGCGCTCGACGCCGCGCACCACATCCATCCGTTCTCGGACATGGGTGCGCTCAATCGCGCGGGCAGCCGCGTGATCGTGAAGGCCGACGGCGTGTACCTATGGGACTCGGACGGCAACAAGATCATCGACGGCATGGCCGGGCTCTGGTGCGTGAACGTCGGCTACGGCCGCAAGGAACTGGCCGACGCCGCGTATCGCCAGATCCAGGAGCTGCCGTTCTACAACACGTTCTTCAAGACGACGCACCCGCCCGTGATCGAACTGTCGGCAA